>JAZOAS010000171.1:0-19728 GCA_045595605.1 Eubacteriales bacterium | reverse complement strand
GCTATGATGCGTATGTTCGGTAAGTACGGCATCGATATCCGCAAGGAACCGATCCTCGTTTACCCGACTCTCCACTACCAGAACGGTGGTCTTGACATCACTCCGGACGGTATGACTACAAATGTCAAGAACCTCTTCGTTGCAGGTGAGGCAGTCGGCGGTATCCACGGTAAGAACAGACTTATGGGTAACTCACTCCTCGACATCATCGTATTCGGTCGTTCGGCAGGTAAGAGCGCTGCGGCTGTTTGCAAGGATGTAAAGGTAGGTAAGCTTACACTTGATCATATCGCTAAGTTCGAAAAAGAAATCGAAAAGGGCGGAATCAAGACAGAGAAAGTTTCTCCGAAGCTTCTCCCGAACTACACAAATCAGAAAGATATATAACTTAACTAAAAAAGAGTGTGGCCAGAGCCACACTCTTTTTTATTGTTGTGAAACATCGCCGCCGGTGTCGGATAAATCTTTCGGGCACATAAGGAAAAAGACTTTACCGTCTTCTTCTTCGCAGATTGTCTCCTCAGCCTCGGTGCAGATGTTCCATCTGGGGTTTGCGTTTGCCTTTAAGGTTTCGGCAAGATTTTCTGCGTTTTCTCCTGCCTCTAAAACATACCCGACAAAGGGAATTGTTCCGATATTCGGCGCGAACATATAACCTTCAGAAAAACCGTTGACTTCGGCATCAATACCCGTGAGAGCTCCTTCCTCGACGGGCATTACGCCGCCCATGAATTCGATAGACGGAGATGAGAGGCAGGCGTGTGCGATTTCCTCTGTGCTTTTGTCGGAGTTTTCGCGAAAAACTTCGAGTAAGGTTTGTCCGAGTGTTGTGTTTTCAGGCATCTTTTTTTCACCGCACGAGAAAAGCGAAAAAATAAGCGCAAAAGTTAAGATAAATGTAAAAAGTTTTTTCATTTTCATTTCTCCTTTCGCTAATATATTACCCAAAACTTGCAATAAAATTATAAATCAAGAGTTTTAAAAAAAGTTACATTTCGCTTGATTGACAGCACCTGTAAGAATTGTTAAAATATATTATGTGATATTATTATGAAAACGAGGAAAACGCGATGATAAAAAAACTGCTCGGTTCAGTAAGAGAATTTAAAGGGTTTGCAATACTGACCTTTCTTATGATGGTCGGAGAAGCTGTAATGGAGTGTATAATTCCGTTCATTACTGCAAACCTGATGAATCAGATAAAAGAAGGGATTGAGATTTCAGAACTTTTAAAAACAGGGCTTACGCTTGTAATAATGGCGATTATATCCCTTTCTTTTGGCGGTGCTGCAGGTTTTACGAGCGCAAAAGCGTCTTCCGGCTTTGCGAGAAACCTGAGAAATGATTTGTTTGAAAAGATTCAGACCTTTTCGTTTGACAATGTTGACCGCTTTTCGTCGTCTTCTCTAGTAACGAGGCTCACGACGGATGTTGTCCATGTTCAGATGTCGTTTATGATGATTATCAGAACGGCTATTCGCTCTCCGCTTATGTTCATTTTCTCTGTCATAATGGCGTATGTTATGGGCGGAAAGCTCGCCTCAATTTTTGTTGTTGCAGTTCCGATTATCATTGTCGGGCTTGTTGTTGTAAGCCGTAAGGCGATGCCTGCATTCAAGCGTGTTTTCAAAAAGTATGATAAATTAAACGAATCTATCGAAGAAAATGTCCGTGGAATGCGTGTTGTCAAGGGCTTTGCAAAGGAAGATTTTGAGAAAGAAAAATTTCAGAAAGCCGCCGGAGATATCCGCGAAGACTTTACAAAGGCAGAAAGAATAGTCGCGTTCAATCAGCCGATAATGCAGGTCTGTCTGTATCTTATAATGGTCTTCACGCTTTCATTCGGTTCGTACCTTGTAATTTCGAGTCGCGGTCTTGACCTTGATGTCGGTCATATCTCTGCAATTTTAACATACGGAATGCAGATTCTTATGTCTCTTATGATGCTCTCAATGATATATGTAATGATTTCAATGTCAATTGAGTCAATGAAGAGAATTACGGAAATTTTAAACGAAAAGCCGAGCGTTGTAAACCCCGAGAATCCTGTGTTTGAGGTTCGTGACGGTTCAATTGAATTCCGTGGTGTTGACTATAAGTACGCGGCAGAATCTTCAAAGTATGCTCTTGAGGGGGTAAATTTAAAGATTGAGTCGGGTATGACGGTCGGCATCATCGGCGGTACGGGCTCGAGTAAGTCAACTCTCGTTCAGCTCATTCCAAGGCTTTACGACACAACCAACGGCGAGGTGTATGTCGGTGGCGTGAATGTTCGCGACTATGACCTCGAAACGCTCCGTGATGCTGTTTCAATGGTGCTTCAGAAGAACCAGCTCTTCTCAGGAACGATTCGCGAGAACCTTATGTGGGGCGATATGAATGCGACGGATGACGAAATCCGCCGTGCGTGTGAGTTCGCGCAGGCAGACGAGTTTATAAACACATTCCCCGACGGATATGACACTTATATCGAACAGGGCGGAACGAATGTTTCGGGCGGTCAGAAACAGTGCCTGTGTATCGCCCGCGCGCTTTTGAAAAAGCCGAAGGTTCTTATTCTCGATGACTCAACAAGTGCTGTTGACACAAAGACGGACGCAAAAATCCGAAAGGCTTTCAAGGAATACATTCCGGAGACAACGAAAATTATTATTGCTCAGAGAATTTCCTCCGTTA
This sequence comes from Eubacteriales bacterium, assembly GCA_045595605.1. Taxonomy (GTDB): domain Bacteria; phylum Bacillota; class Clostridia; order Oscillospirales; family JAAYXM01; genus SIG480. Next base: position 17,052 of record JAZOAS010000171.1, on the reverse strand, counting down.
AGGATTCCGACCTTATAATCGTAATGGAAAACGGAAAGGTCTCTGCTTTCGGAAAGCACGACGAGCTTATGTCAAATTGCGAAATTTACAAGGAGATATATGAAGAGCAGATAGGAGGGGAAGATAATGAATAAAAAGAAAAAAATCAACCCCTCAACTCTTAAAAGGGTGTTCGGATATCTTTTTAAAGAGTATCCGAGGCTGCTTGCGATTGTAATCGTATGTATCATAATTTCCTCAGTAACTGCGGCAATCCCTGCCGTGTTCCAACAGCAGATACTTTCTGATATCGGTCAGTTTGTCACAAGCGGAGACTGGTCAGCGGCTAAGGAAGTGATTATCCCGAAGGTCCTTCTGCTCGCTGTGCTTTATGTAATATCGCTTGCATCCATTACCGGATATACTCAGCTTATGGCAATTATCACTCAGGGCTTTCTTGATAAGCTCCGCTGCCGTATGTTTGCAAAAATGCAGAATTTGCCGATAAAGTATTTTGACACAAATAAACACGGTGATATAATGAGTCGATACACTAACGATATCGACACATTAAGACAGCTCGTTTCACAGTCACTTCCGACATTTTTGCGAGCAGGTGTAATTATAGTCTCGGTTCTTGCAATAATGCTCTATTACAGCATATGGCTTACGCTTATCGTAGTTCTTGGCGTCTTCCTTATGATGAGAATAAGTAAAATTGTGGGTGGCGGTAGTGCAAAGTTCTTTATGCGCCAGCAGAAATCAGTCGGAAAGACGGAAGCCTATATCCAGGAAATGATGAACGGGCAGAAGGTCGTAAAGGTATTTAACCGAGAGAATGAGGCGGGAAAAGAGTTCCGCGAGATTAACGAGGCTCTCTTTCAGGACAGCATGAAGGCTCACGCTTATGCAAATATTCTCGGCCCGATTATCAACAATGTGGGAAATATTCTCTATGTTGTTATAGCGATAGTCGGAGGCCTTTTCCTTACGCTCAAAGTTCCCAACATTGCGGTTTCAAATATATTTATCGGAGGAATAGGCGTCCTCACTATTGATGTTCTCCTGCCGTTTCTCAATATGACAAAGCAGTTTACGGGAAATGTAAATCAGCCTCCACAGCAGATAAACTCAATTGCTATGGCTGGTGCAGGTGCTGCGCGCATCTTTGAGCTTATTGACTCTGAGGAAGAGCCTGACGAGGGTTATGTAACACTTGTCAATGCAAAAATCGACGAGAATGGCAACATAACCGAAACGAGTGAGAAGACAGGTGTCTGGGCATGGCGTCATCCGCATAAGGCTGACGGAAGCGTAACTTATACACAGGTGCGCGGCGATATCCAGATGACGGATGTCGATTTCTCTTATGTCGAGGGTAAGCAGGTGCTCAAGAATATCAGCGTTTATGCCCATCCGGGGCAGAAGGTAGCATTTGTCGGTGCTACGGGCGCAGGTAAAACGACCATAACAAACCTCTTCAACCGCTTCTACGATATTGAAGACGGCAAAATAAGATACGACGGTATAAATATCAACAAGATTAAAAAGAGCGACCTACGCCGTTCTCTTGGGCTTGTTCTTCAGGAGACAAACCTCTTTACCGGAACGATTATGGAAAATATCCGCTACGGAAACCTTGATGCAACGGATGAGGAAGTAAAGGCTGCAGCAACTCTTGCAGGTGCGGATGACTTCATAACAAGACTTCCGAGGGGTTATGACACGCTTATTACAAATAACGGTGAGAACTTGAGCCAGGGTCAGCGTCAGCTTATCTCAATCGCCCGTGCCGCAGTTTGCGACCCGCCGGTTATGATTCTCGATGAAGCGACCTCCTCGATAGATACGCATACCGAGCAGATAGTTCAGCGCGGAATGGATAAGCTCATGGAGGGAAGAACGGTCTTCGTTATCGCACACAGACTCTCGACCGTCAAGAACTCAAATGTCATTATGGTTCTCGATAAGGGTGAAATTATTGAACGCGGAACGCATGATGATTTGATTGCCCAGAAGGGAACATATTATCAGCTTTATACCGGTGCATTTGAGCTTGAATAAAGAAAAGGGGGAAGGTAAGGTGGAGTTTGGTAAACCTGAAATCAGAGTGCTTGATGTAACGGCGCTTGAAGAGCCTTCCGAATTTGAAAAAGCGTACCTTTCTGTTGATTCAGACCGTCGCGCAAAGGTGGATTCACTTAAGCCTTTAAATGACAAACGGCTCTCACTCGGAGTCGGGTGGTTGCTGAAAAAAAGTCTTTGTGAGTTTGGTGTAAAAAATTTTTTGCTTCGATACGGTGAGGCGGGAAAGCCATACCTCGAAAACAGGAAAGACCTCTTCTTTAGCCTTTCTCACAGCGGAAAGTATGCAGTCGGCGCTTTCTGGAAAAACGAGATAGGTGTTGATATCCAGGAAATCTCAGAACACTCAGAAAAGGTCATCCGAAGGGTCACAACAGACAGGGAATTTGAGTATTTGTCAAACCTTGACGCGAATATGAAAAGCGAAGTTTTCACCCGTCTCTGGACGGCAAAGGAAAGCTTTTTAAAGCTTCTTGGTAAAGGCTTTTCAATCTCGCCAAAAGACCTTGAGGTAGAACTTCAAGGAGAGCTTTCGGTTTCTCTGAGTGGAAAGAAACAGGAAGTGAAGTTTGAAGAATACCCTCTTTCCGGATACAAGCTCACAATTTGTTATTAAATAAAAAACTCGCAACACAATGTGTTGCGAGTTTTAATTTTATTCGTTTTAAGATTAAAGTGTGAGAGCGCTTTCTTCTTTTCTTGTCCAGCCACCGTCACCCATGTAAGCTGCGGGAAGTGCGCGCGGTGTTTCGAATGTAGATTCCATATGGTAGGTTTCTCCACTCTCTGCGCTTCCGATGATACCGTGCATAAGCTCGAATACATGGAAAGCCATTTCCTTGCTTGCGCGGTTCTTTCTGCCCTTGACAATGGACCAAGCCATTTCAGCAGCACCAACACCGCGTGAGTTTTCAGCAAAGCCGTGAGTGAGCGGGAACTCAACCTTACCGCTTCCTGTTTTCTGGATGTAAACGGGGTTACCAAACTCATTCGGGTTACCCATATAGAGGATGCCGTCTGTTCCGTAGATTTCAAGACCGTAGGTCTCGTCGAGGATACAGTCAGAGTTCATGTGGAGTGTTCCGAGAACGCCGTTTGCATACTTCAATGTAGCTGTGATGACATTTGCATCTTCAAGCTTGTACTCTTCACCGTAGTTCGGAGCGCCGACGCGAGTATTAACGCGGTCGGGGTCGTTGATAGCGGTGAAAGCTGAAACAGCCTCAACCGGACCGAGGATAGATGCAAGAGCAGTGAGGTAGTAACCGCCCATATCGAAGCCGATACCGCCGCCACGCTTGCAGAGGTGTGTGAGGAACTCGCCGTAGATACCGTAGTTGCGGCTGATTGAAGCTCTGCAGGAAACAGGCTTACCGATGAGGCCTGACTCAACGATATACTTAGCTGTCTGAACGCTTGCACCGAGGAAGGTATCAGGTGCAACGCCGAGGTAAAGACCCTTTGCGTTTGCAAGCTCAACAAGCTCCTTGCCCTGCCAGAGCTCAACAGCAATCATCTTCTCGGAGAAGACATGCTTTCCTGCCTCAAGACACTGCTTGATAACAGGGTAGTGAGCAGCGGGGATAGTGAGGTTGATAACCATATCAATAGAAGAATCTGCACAGATTTCGTCTATTGTCATAGCCTTGCAACCGTACTTTGCAGCGCTCTGCTGCATTCTCTCAACCATAAGGTCGCTGCAAGCAGCGAGCTCTAAAATCTGAAATTTTCCGCTTGTGATGTTGGTCATGTAGATATCGCTGATGCTTCCGCATCCGATGACCGCAACTCTCAGTTTTTCCATTGTTTTCTCTCCTTTCCACTCTTTTTGAGTGGCAAAAATTTCTTAATTATATAATACAACATAAGGAGACTTTCGTCAAGAAGTTAAATGTCATACGGAGAGAAGAAAATATTCCGTTATTTTCTCAGGTGATTCTTTTCTGCCGTTATCAACCCACCAACGCAGGGTCTCAACAAAGGTTGACGCAATATGGTTTATAAGAAAGCTTTCCGGCAATTTGCTGTTTTTTTCAGATTGAAATAAAGAAAGCTGGTTTTTTACAAGAATTATAAGGTTTTCTTTGAAGTATCTGAGAAACAAGTCGTTATTTCTGCAGGAAAGAAGTTCGAGAATATTGTTGTCGTTTTTCTGCAAATGGTTGAATAAATGAAGGAAAACCGAAGAGGGTGCATCGCATACAAAAATGTGCCTGTGGTCAGGCTTTTCTGCGGATATCGAGTCGAATATGTGGCAGAAAAGCTCGTTGCAAAGCTCCTTTAAGAGAAAGTCTTTTGTTTCAAAGTGGGCATAAAAGGTGGCTCTGCCGACGTCAGCCTCGTTTATGATTTCCTCAACCGTAATTTGTTGAAATGATTTTTTTGACAACAAGCTTATAAAAGCTTTGAAGATAGCTTCCCTTGTTTTTCTTTTTCTCCTGTCCATATTTTCCTCCGTACAAATTTCTGATTTTGTTCAGTATTGAATTTATTAAGAGAATTGCATATTGTTTATATTCCTTGTTTTGATAAAATGTTATTGAACAATGTGTTCGGTAATGAATTTATTGTATCATATTATTTTGATTTTATCAATGAGGTGAAGAAATGAAGAGTGAACGAAATATTTTAATTGCATTTATTTTAAACCTTGCCTTTTCGGTTTTCGGCTTTGTCGGAGGAGTGCTCAGCGGGAGTGTTGCAATTCTGTCAGACGCATTGCACGATATAGGTGATGCTGTGAGCATCGGGATTTCATACTTCCTCGAAAAAAAGAGCAAGAAGGGAGCAAATGAAAAATTTACCTACGGATATGCCGGGTATTCCGTTTTGGGCGGGGTAATAACAACGGTGATTCTTCTTAGCGGCTCTGTGGCCGTAATTTTTAACGCCGTGAAGCGAATAATCTCACCGGTTGAAATAAACTACGACGGGATGTTGCTTTTTGCAGTTATCGGTGTCTGCGTGAATTTTGCGGCAGCATACTTCACTCGCGAAAAAGACTCGATAAATCAGAAGGCTATAAATCTGCATATGCTTGAGGATGTCCTTGGGTGGGCAGTTGTACTTATTGGTGCACTCATTATGAGGTTTACGGATATTTCGCTTATAGACCCGATTATGTCGCTTGGCGTGTCTATTTTTATCCTTATTAGTGCAGTAAGAAACTTAAAAGAAGTAATTGATTTGTTCCTGGGAAAAATTCCTCAAGGAATTGAGCTTCATAAGGTCAAAGAAGCAATATGCGGGCTTAGCGGTGTCAGAGATGTTCATCATATTCATATATGGAGCAATGACGGAAGAAAAAACTTTGCAACAATGCATATTGTGACAGACGAAGACCCGCATGGAATAAAAGAGAAGGTTCGGCATGAGCTTTGTCATATGGGTATTTCGCATGTGACGCTTGAGCTGGAGAGAGAAGGGGAAGAGTGTGAAGAGAAGGTGTGTGATACGGACTTGGACTCACATCACCACCATCATCATTAAAAAACAGAGGTGATTTTTCACCTCTGTTTTTTATATTTTATATGCTTTTTCTGTCGGGAGAGAGAGGATGATTCCGTTTGCTTCGGTTGTGATTCCAAACTCTGCGTTTACATCCTCCATAATCTGCTTTGCCGCGTTATTGGGCGCAAGGATGCAGAGAATTTCGCGGTCGGTGTCAACCTCGGCCTTTGTAATGTTCGCAAACTGTTCTATTTCAGCAAGTCTTGCCTTTATAACAGTTCCACCGGTAGCGCCGGCCTTTCTCGCAACCTTCATTACCTCGTCGAGATAGCCTTCATTTACTGCGATGAGTATAAGACTGTTGTGATTTTCGTTTTTCATAGCAACCCTTCCTTTATCAGAGTTCGTGTAGTTGTTGAAGGAGAGAATTTCGGTAAGAATTCTGTTTGTACCGGAAACGGACAAAACAACCATCAAACCGCCGTATTTCGAATGGCTTGAGAATGAAGAACCGAAGTTTGCCATCATATCTCGGACGATGTTTTCTGCACCGATGCTTATTATAATGTCCTTATCTTTTGTTCCGAGACCGAAAATGTCCATCATCTCGGTTGGTGCAGTACCTATACCGCCACACTGAAAATTGATTCGTATATTCAGGGTTTCAAGCTCCCTGATGAGCTTCTGACCCTTGTCGCGTTCTACGATTGAAAGGAGTACCATAGGTCGTTTATTCATCTGACTCATCCTCCTCATCAAAGAAAATTATATCGTCCTCAAGCATGCTGATGCCGGTATGGAGCTTTTTGAGAAGCACTGCGTGTTTTCTTCTTTCGTAAAGACCGAGAATCTGTATCGTGATGAGCGGTGTCATTGCAATCATCGCGACGATGCCGAAAGCGTCGGTCATAAGGTTTCCGCCAATCGCTTCACAAGCGCCCATAGCAAATGGAAGCATGAAGGTTGAGGTCATGGGACCGCTTGCAACGCCACCCGAGTCAAATGCGATTCCGGTATATACGCTCGGTACAAAACAGCTTATAATAAGAGAAATTGCATAGCCGAAAATGAGAAACGGCATTATCGGAATTCCTGTAAGAACACGGAGCATTGATATTCCGACAGATATCGAAACACCGATAGAAAGTGCGAGCGCAACGGAGCGCTGTGTTATAGCACCGTTTGTAATTTCGCTTACCTGGCGTTTTAAGGTATGGACGGCGGGCTCAGCAGAAACAACAAAGAAGCCCATAAGCAGACCTATCGGGATGAGAAGATTTCTATATTCACTGCCGGCAATCATCGCGCCGATGAGCCTTCCTGCGGGCATAAAGCCGACATTCGCGCCTGTCAAGAAGAGTACAAGACCGATATAGGTGTAAATGAAACCGACGGACATTCTGATTGTGTTATGTGTGTGGAAACGCCTTGTAAGGAGCTGAACAACAACGAAAAGAAGGACAATGGGGAATAGCGCATACAGAATTTCAATTGCGTATTTAGGTAAAGCGATTAAAAACTGACGGAAAGCGTCTGTTGTTGTTACAATTTCAGAAATTTCGTAAGCAGATGTTGCGGGATGCGGTTTGAAAAGTATGCTGAGAAGTAGTACCGAGAGAATCGGACCGATACTGCAAAGCGCGACGAATCCAAAGCTTTGCTCGCCTGAATGCTTTCCTTTTGTGGTTGTTGCAAGACCTGCACCGAGCGCCATTATAAAGGGAACGGTAATCGGGCCGGTGGTAACGCCACCTGAGTCAAACGCAGTTGCGACGAACTCATCCGGAGCAAAGAAGGAAAGCGCTATTATTAAGATGTAAAATATGAAAAGAAGATTCTTGAGAGGAAGCTCAAGTTTATTTCTGATAAGCGTTATACTTAAAAAAAGCCCGACGCCGACAGCGACACTGTAAATGAGAAGTGAGTTCGGAATCGTCGGGACCTGTTCTGCAAGAACTTGTAAATCCGGCTCTGACACAGTGATGAAAAAGCCTATGACAAAGCAGATAAGAAGCGGGATGAGAATCCACTTTTTCTTGTTGAGAGATTTACCGATACCGTCGCCAAGTGGTTCCATAGAGATAGTAGAGCCGACTGTAAAGAAGCTCATACCGAGAATAAGGAGTATAGTTCCAAATATGAAAAGCACAAGAACACCTGCGTCCAGCGGCACCAGAGTCACAGAAAGAATGAGGACAATAAGTGCTATCGGAAGGACGGAGGTGAGCGATTCTTTTATTGAAGAAAAGATGTGTGCCATTTTGAAATACCCCTGAAATTGTTATTTGGAACAATAATTACATATATTATATCATTTTTTTGATATAAAGTAAATGTCAAAAGCGTTAATAAAGTTTGAAATATAAGACGGAAAATTCTTGTTTTTTAATTTGAAGAGAGTATAATAAGTATATAGGTTAACTTTTAAAGTAAGGTGAAATAAGTGCAATACGAAAATGTGGCAGATACTGCCAAGAGATTGCAAGTAAATATTGAGACTGTGAACAAATGGGCAAACGACGGGGAAATCCGTGGCGCAATTGCTAACGAAGGTTCATGGCTTATCCCGCGCGACTTCAAGCCGCATTTCCGATATACGAGAGCGTCTTCTTACGATTTTATTCCGCTTGTGAATGCGAGTTTTACTCCGGGAAAAGCACTTGAGTTTGCGGAGTCGTTTGAGGATGAAGACTGCAGAAATCTCGCTCTTGCGGAGTACCATTATTTCAGAGGTGAGATAAACGAATCGTGCAGAATTCTTGAGCCGTATATTTCTCATAGCGAGCCGACCGTCAAGCTTGCGGCACTGTTTATGTACGCGTCGGCAAGCGCATCTGCAAGTCATATAAATATTGCGGAGATGAGTATTGAATACATAAGAGAAAAGCTTTTGCAGTTTTTGCCTGAAAACCTTCCTGGAAAGATACGGGCAATTTATCTTTTTGCTCAGACGAGTATAGACCTTGAAACATCGTTCAAGAATACTGAGAATAATATAGTTGAGTTCATTCAGTTTCTTCCATTTGGTCTTCAGGCGTATTCACTGTATCTGCTTGCCTTGCAGGTATATATGAACGGACAGCCGCAAAGGGCGCTCGGTATTGCCGAAACAGCGCTTATCACGCTTAAAAACAAGCAGTTTCCGATACCTGAGGTATATCTTCACCTTATTTCAGCGGCGTCGCTTATGAAAATGAAGGATATTGACGCGGCGAAGGAGCATTTTCTCAGTGCAATGGAGATTGCAAAACCTGACAGATTTATCTTTCCGTTCGTTGAACATTATAAGCGCTTACCCGGTCTTGTTGAAAGCTGTTTCAAGAAAGACTACCCTGAGGATTATGCCGGGCTTCTCGCTCTTGCCGATACATATTACAACGGGCAGAAGAAAATGAAGAAAGTAGATAATACGGTTATGGAACAACTCACGATAACCGAGCTTTCAATCGCTATGCTTGCATACCTCGGTTGGTCAAATACAGAGATTTCAGAGCATATGAATCTTTCCGAGAATACGGTAAAGAGATATTTGAATATTATATTCCAGAAACTTGGTATAAGAAGCCGTAAAGAACTTCATAAATACCTTATGAACTAAAAACGCCTCACGCCGTGAGGCGTTTTTTGTATATACTTTTTTAATGTAAAAAGTGTATATACTAAAACTATGAAAAAAAGTAAAATATATACATAAAAGGAAACCCGTTCTTTGGAGGGAGGTAAATATAAACAGAAAGGTGAGTGCCGATGGAAAAAGTAGAAACTTTTAATCTGGACGGGCTGGCTGTCGAAATTAAATTTGCTTTTGACAAAACGGCGAATATGTATATAGGGGAGTATCCCGATTTTGAAGAAAATCCGATTTATTCTCCGAATGGGCGGCCGATAGTTACAGCCGCACGCGACAGTTGTCCGCACAACACATCAGAAGGGAAATTTGCAGATTGCGGGTCTTGCAAGTTTTTTAAAACAGAGGGCAAAGACGATTTGATAGGTTTTTGCACAAACGAGGCTTTGAGAAAGAAATCTTAGAAAGAAGGGAAAATTATGACAAGAAAAACACATTCATTTGTTGCGCTTCTTCTCGCAGTGTTTATGGTGATTAACCTTGTGGGAACTACTGCTGTAGCCGCACCTACGGCGCGCGCAACAGACATCCTTGAAAACGACAACCAGTCAAGCGGCATAATCCTCACAAAGGGAGCAAAGCCAAATGACGACGGCACGGTTGATGTTACCATTGAGGCGTACACAACCGGACAGGTCACAAATACGGACACAACCGTCCCGACGGATATTGTTCTCCTTCTCGATGTTTCGGGAAGTATGGAGGACGAACAGGAGGATACATACAAAACAGAGTTCGTTGCGGTCAACGGTGATGACTATACCCGTTATGCCGACTATTGGTGGAGAACTTTCTACGGCTTTAGCGGAAATGGCGACTACTACATAAAAAACGGCGACGAATACATAACTGTTCATAAAGAGGGTTACGACTCTAACCGATATGACTACTACCATAGTGATGTAACCAATAAGGATTATTATCCGATTCTTGATTCTTCAATAACCCCCGACAGAGTTGAAAGCTACGATGTCGTTCAGTTCTACCAGGCGCAGAGTATTGTTGCGGCCGAGGGTGAGGTCAAGATGACTGTTATGCAAGAAGCTGTAAATAAGTTCCTTTCAGAAACAGCTTTGAAGAACGCAGGCATTACAGATGTATCAAAACAGCACAGAGTTTCAATTATAAAGTTTGCAGGCGACAGATATTATAATAATATTGATGTCCAGAATGCAGCTCTTTCCGCAAACTACGGTGATAATAAGTATCAGAGCAACTCTTATAACTATACTCAGGTAGTAAAGGGCTTAACCGCGATAAACTCTTCAAATGTAGCTGACTTTACAACAGCGGTTTCAAATCTTGAGCCGGGCGGCGCAACTGCGGTTGACTACGGTGTGCACCTTGCTGACCAGGTTCTCTTTGACAGAAATGCTGCGGATGTAGCGAACAGAAAAGAGGTTGTAATCGTCTTTACCGACGGTGAGCCGACACACGGAAGCAGTTACAGTGAGACAGTTGCAGCGGATGCAGTCAACTATGCGGCACAGCTTAAAATGTCAAACGCAACCGTATATTCAATCAGTATGGAGTCTCACGCGGATGCAACAGTCCTCGAAGCTACGGGATATGAAGACGGTAACAAGTTTATGCATTATCTCTCAAGTAACTATCCGGAGGCGACAGCTTCAGGTTCGACGATCGTTCCGGGTGACGGAAATATCGCGTCGGGCTATTATATGACCCCGTCTGCGGATATGAGCCTTGAGATGATATTCGATAAAATCGTTCATCAGATCGGAACTCCGACAATCGAGCTCGGAACAGATGCCGCGGTTTATGACCATATCTCAACTTACTTTGAGCTTGAGACAGGCGTTGTCGGGGATGATGTAAAGGTAGAGACTGTGGCGAGAAAGGCTGACGGCACATGGGATATTCCGGAAGCTGCAGCGGGCGTCACCGTAACGCCGGCAAACGACAACAGAACGATTATAGTAACAGGCTTTGACTTTGATGCAAACTATATTTCAGCTGAGCCGAGAAATGGTAACGACTACGGTAAGAAGCTTGTTATCACGATTGAGCTTACCCCCGACTATGAAGCAATCGAAAGACATAAGGCAGAGATCGCAGCGACAGACGGTTGGGTATATACAAATAACGGAAACGCCCTTGTCGAAGATTCTCACGACAACATCGCAGCCCGTGTCGCATCTCCTGCAGTCCTTATGAATAAGGTAACCTACCTTGTTGATGGGGAAGAATATGACTATGCATACCTTATGCCGACACACGAACATACCCTTATAGCAAACCCCACCAAGGAAGGTTATACCTTCTCGGGTTGGGAAACTACGGATGCGACCGTTTCGGCAGGAAAGTTCACAATGCCGGAGACTGATGTTACAATCAGAGGTAGCTTTACGGCAAAAGAATATTCCGTAACTTATAAGTACAATACAGATACACCGCCGGCAAATTGGCCTGCAATTCCGGCTGACTATAACGGAGTGCACAAGTACGGTGAGACAGTAGGTGTCAAAGCTCCGCTTTCGCTTAATGACTACATCTTCAAGGGTTGGACACCGGTAAATGCTGACCTTGAAATTTCAAACGGCGAATTCACAATGCCGGCACACGATATTACCTTCATTGCTCACTTCGAGCCTGAAGTTGGCGGCGCTGAATACAAGGTCGAGCATTATCTCGAAATCATACCGACAGTTGATGACGAGACAAATCAGATTATAAATGGTCGCTATACTCATACATACGATGCAGTAGATGATACCTCTGTCACAGGTAAGAAGTTTGGCCGCGTTTATGAAGATACAAGAGCCGGAACTGCAACGCAGACAGAGAGTATTGCGTGGGTTGATTACCACGGTTTCTCAAAGCTCGAAGGCGCACCGTCAGTTCTTTCGGGTGACCCGGGCGTTGGAAACCTCGTTTTAAAACTCTACTACACAAGAAACACAAACAATGTTTCTTATGAATATGAAGATATTACAGGCGTCACAATGCCGGCTGACCCGGTAGATACAAAAGACTATTACTATGGCGAGACAGTAACCGGCGCAACAGCAGACAACATCCCCGGTTATAAGTTTAAGGGCTGGGTTCCGAGTGTTTCAACAGTTGCAGGAGTTCTTCCGTCAGGTGGAACATTCCCGATGCCAGACCTTGATATTCACTTCGTAGGAAGCTACGAAGCGGATGAGGTTGATTACGCAGTTAAGTATTACCTCCAGAATCTTGCAGGTACAGATTACGAGGAGGCAGTTTCGGAGGGCTATACAGAAACTGCAAAAACCAGCGATAAGGTTTCTGCAAAGATAAAGCACTTTGACGGCTTCCACCTCGTTCCGGACCACGCTGATGGAAATGAGGACGATATTGTTGCCGGCGACGGCTCGACAGTTCTCAAGGTTTACTATGACCGCGAAAGCTATCAGGTAAAATACGAGTGGCTTGAACCGCAGGCAGAGTATATTGATAATAAATATGTACTGCCGACTGAAGCTACCGTCAGATACGGAGCTGAGATACCTGTTGCAGCTAAACTTCTTGCGGACGGCGTAGAAGACGAAGACACAACAAGCGGAATTAAGTACACCTTCAACGGCTGGTATTCACAGAATATCAATCTCCATCCGGATACAGTAAATCCGATTACGATGCCGGCACACGATGTAACTATCTTCGGTGGCTTTAACGCTATTGAGCCCGTCAGGGAAACAACAGTTACCTACGATAATGACGACCCGGAAGTTAAAGAACCCTCTCAGGATGTTACACAGGTAGATGACTATATTATAGTTGATCCTAACGGCGGTAGCTGGACACATACCGAAGCGGGAACGCCAACAACTTATGTTGCACCTGTTGACCTTCTTATGCAGGACAACAGAGTCCTTGAAGGCGCAACAAAAACCAACTACGAGTTTATTGGCTGGAAAAATGTCGGTAATGCTCCTGAAGTTCTCGCAAACTATGGCAACTTGCCAAATGTAAATGATGCAGTTCATGTCTATGTTGCACAGTATGAAAAGAAGCCGACACCTCCCGGTGGAGGCGGCGGTGGCGGAACAACAAGATACACGCTCACCTACGAAAGCAACGGTGGAACCGAGTATGCAAAAGAGAGCTATAATGCAGGAGAGGTCGTTGAGCTTACAAAGACTCCGACCCGCGAAGGCTATGTCTTTGATGGCTGGCATACAAACGAAGGTCTCACAGAGCTTGCAAAAACTGTAAAAATGAACCGCAACATTACGGTTTATGCGGCTTGGGTTATAGCTGAGGATGAGTATGTTCAGGAAGAAGACGATATTACAGCCGAGATTCCGGATATGCTCAATGGCGAGGACCATATCGCATATGTAATCGGATACAATGACGGAACGGTTCGTCCGAATTCCAACATCACCCGTGCTGAGGTTACGGCTATCTTCTTCAGATTGCTCAAGGCTGACATAAGAGAAAGAAATCTCACAGACGAAAGCCCGTACAATGATGTTTATAAGGGCGATTGGTACAACACCCCGATAGCAACAATGTCAAGACTCGGAATACTCAAGGGTATCGGCGACGATGAGTTCGCGCCGAATAAGCCGATTACCCGTGCAGAGTTTGCAGCAATCTGCGCAAGATTTGACGATAGCGAAGTAGAAACAAAAGAAGACTTCACAGACATCGCAGGACATTGGGCAGAGGCTGAGATTCACGAAGCGGCAGCCCGCGGATGGATAAAGGGTTATGATGATAAGACATTCCGTCCTGATAAGCCTATCACACGCGCTGAGGCAATGGTTCTCATAAACCGAGTTCTCCACCGCATTCCGAAGACATCAGCTGATTTGCTTCCGGGTATGATTACTTGGCCGGATAACACAGATAAGTCAAAGTGGTATTATATCGCAATTCAGGAGGCTACAAACAGCCACGAATACGAGCATGCCACAGAGATTTACGAGAAGTGGACAAAGCTTATCGCAAATACAGATTGGGCAAAGTATGAGAAATAGTCAAGCTTTTGACTTGTCATAATCAAAGCCTGAAGGACCGCAGTGGTTTTCGCTGCGGTCCTTCGTTGTTTGTCCGATCAGAGTTTTTCACGATTTGTGGAATATAGTGTAAAAAATAAGACTAAAACTGCTTTTTGTAATATATGTTTTATGTTATAATTGAGGCAACAAAAAGATTATAAAATGTAAGGAAATGATATTATGAAAGCACAGTTTAAAGCTGGCGCGGCTTATGCGATAATAACACCGCCTCTCGGAACAGCACTTTACGGATACGCGTTTCAGAGAAAGGCAACAAAAGTAAATGATGATTTGCGCGTGAATGCGCTTGCAGTTGAGCAGGGCGATTTAAAAGCAATTCTTATAAGTGCGGATGTCGTTTCAATCGGAGAGGACCTTGCCGATAAAGTAAGCAGTCTCATTTCGGCAGAAACAGGCGTTTCCGAAAAGAATATATCGATTTCTACCATACATACTCATTCCGGTCCTGCAATGAAAACCTCAAAGGGTTGGGGCAGCGCTGACGAGTCGTTCATAGACGAAATATTCATTCCACAGGCTATTGTTGCAGCTAAGGAAGCTTGCAAGAAACTTACCCCTGCGGTTATGGGCGTCGGTACGACCCACAGCGAGGTCGGAATAAACCGCCGCGAGATGACGCAGGACGGAAAGATTATTCTCGGTCAGAACCCGTACGGGATTTTTGACCCCACGATGACGGTCGTAAGCTTCAAGGGGCTTGACGGCGCACCAATTGCCAATATGATTCACTACGGCTGCCACGGTACATCAGCAGGCAGAAATGTTGAAATCACCCGAGACTGGCCGGGCGTTATGGTTGACAGAATGGAAAACGAAACGGGCGCTGTCACCCTCTTCTTCAACGGCGGTGAAGGCGATGTAGGTCCGCGACTTTCAAACGGTCAGACAACAGGTGATTCAAAAGACTGGACAAAAACTGACGAGCCGACAGGAAGTATGCACTATGTCAATGAACTCGGAAGCCTTGCAGCTCTTGATGCTATTCGTGCATACAAGAGTATAAAGGAATACAGCGAAGTTACATTTATGGCAGAGTCTGACATACTTAAACTCCCGTATGACCCTCAGTGGTCAAAAGAGGCGGCAGAGAAAAGACTTTCTGAGCTCAACGCAAAGGAAAAGCTCATCGAGGTTGAAAACCGCGAATACGCAAAGGTTGCTGCCATTGTAGATATGTATAAGAACAATATTCCGTTTGAAACTCACAAGGAAATTAAGCAGACGATATTCGCTTTCAACTCCGTTGCAATTGTTCCGTTCCATTTTGAGTTTTTCTCGGAAATCGGACTTCGTATGAGAAAATACAGTCCGTTTGCTCATACTCTTTGTACTTGCAACACAAACGGCTCTGATTTCTATCTCCCGACAGAAGACCAGCTCGTTCGCGGCGGATATGAAATTGATATTTTCCGCCTTGCAAATGTCTATAAGCTCGTCGACAATACCGACACTGTAATCATCAACGAGAATATGAGAATCTTAAAGAAGATGAAACCGTATAAGATTCAGGAAAAGGAACGCTACGTATAAAGAGGTACTTGATATGAAATTTTTTCACGTATATGATGAACGCTATTACGAAGGCCTTGTAAAAAATAATTTGATAAACGAAGATACGGGATATAAGCTTATGAATGTCTTCCGTATGCCGGAGGATAAGCATTTTAATACCGTTGCAAGAAAAGGCGGAAAGCTTCATTCTCTTATAAAAGAAAATAAAAATCCGTTCTATGTCGACAGAATTGCAGGCGGAACGTGGTTCCGCAGGTGGAACTACGACAAGGACCTCATACGTGAATATTCGGACATTCTCGGTGACTGGTTTCTCGGCTTCCAGCTCCACGAAAGCGCATCAAACAGAATCCTTACCGATTGGGAAGAGATATACACAAAAACCGGTTCAAAAGGTCCGTATGATGTAGAAAAACTCAATGAGCTTTTCGTAAAAGACGGCTCGGATTCGCTTTACGGAGGTACAAAAAACAAGGTAACGCTCCTTTCACATGGCGCACCGGAAGATTATGCACCGCTTAAATACCCCGAGACAGAAGAGGAGCTGTTTGAAGACCTTATCGGAATGTATAAAGCCCGCATAGACGATGTTGACGGACATATCTTGCCGTGTGACAGCTACTACCTTCTCTCAAAGCTTCACGATGAGCTCGGAATCCGTTCATTTATGCCTGAAGTCGGCTGGCAGATTGAGCAGACAAGACTTGCTGTTGCTCTCGCACGCGGTATTTCCGGAATAAAGGGTAAGCTCTGGGGTCTTTACTACGAGCCGTGGTTCATCGACGAGAAAGTCGGATACACACTTCCGAATTTCAATGATGAGGTCGAAAACGAATGGTTCCACGATGAAAATAATCCGGTTCCGATTGTTCTTGCATCAGGTCCGAACGGTGGTTGCTCAGGTCTTCTCCAGAGAAGAATTTACTATTATGCACTTATGTCGGGTGCTGACTACCTCTCCGAAGAATGGGGTCATAACTGTAGTTATGCAAGCAAGAAAACCTTCGAACTTTCTTCATATGGTCTTATCAAGAAGGAGTTTATCGAGTTTGCGCGCGGATACAAGACTGTCAAGGCTCATGTTCCGTTTGCAATCGTCCTACCGCTTTCGTACAAGTGCATCCAGATATGGAACTTCGAAAATCCGTGGGAGTTTGGAAAGCACGCAGATGCCTATATGTCGCGTCCGTTTGCTTCAAAAGAGCGCGGTGAATATATCAATCACATCGAGGATGTTCTTAAATTCATCTACGCCCGCAACGGAAAAGTTTACGGCAACGAAAGCTTCGTCATGACAAACTCACGCTTCGGCGATTTGTTTGATATCATATACGAAGACGCTGATGATGAGATTCTCGGAAAGTACGAAGCGCTCATTGACGCAAC
>JAZOAS010000170.1:0-6061 GCA_045595605.1 Eubacteriales bacterium | reverse complement strand
AGTACTGTCGCTTTCAAGCTCGAATGCTCTTACAAGAAGTATTGCATAGTCAGCGCGTGTTATATTTGATGCAGGTGAGAAGGTCTTTTCGCTTGTTCCCTTGATGATTCCATCATCTGCAAGAGCGTTGATTGAATCTTCCGCCCAAGCGTGGTTTCCAAGGTCAATAAAGCCTTCTTCGTCTGCTCCCGGTGTTACTGTCGGGTCTTCTGTTCCCGGTGTTTCAGTTCCGGGTTCGTCTGTGCCCGGTTCGTCGGTCGGCTCGTCGTCCTTCGGCGGGATGTCGAAGCCTCCGCCTCCGCCGCCTCCGCCACCGGAGGAACCGAATACCTGAATCTCAAAGTAAACCGTTGAAACGCGGCCCTCTGAGTCGATAGCGTCGATTGCGACAAGGTTCTTACCAATCTGAGCTGATGTCGGCTTCCAGGAGAGCGTTGCAGTTTCTGCATCAAAGCTTGCACCACGCGGGAGGGTTCTTGCCTTGTAGGTTACTGTAAGGTCCTCATCTCGCGGTGTTGCATTTACTGTTGTCTTGATTGAGCTTCCTGCTGATACCTGCTTATCAGAAACTGCGTCGAATACCGGAGCGCCGTCATCTTCATAGCTCATCGGAATCTCGAAGTCCTGTCCCTCAGCAATGTTATAGACATATCCTTCCTCAAGGTTCATAACATCCTTATGAGCCGAAATGAGAGATGTTGAGTTGAGGTTGATTCGCGCGTTTCGGGAATCCTTCATTGTTATTCCTTCGATTACATATGATGAGTTGCCCGATGTATCGCGCTCAATGTTCATCATTCTGTCAACGAGGTCGTTTGCTTCTATTTGAGTAAAGTCGCGGTCGAAAGTTACATCAATCCAGTTGTCAAGCGAAAGCTCCTTCTGGAAGTTTGTAACTGTACCCGTTACGACACTCTCAAGCCCTGAAAGCTTATTCTCACCCTCACCAATCATCTCGCCGTCGTGGATGTAGGTGTAGATGTTTTCACTCTCTGCATTTACTGTCCATACGCCGACAAAGCCTCGGAACTCGAAGCTGTATCCTGTTTCGGGGTCGGTAATCTTGTAGGTATTATTCTTGTTTGTAGCATATACCACATAGTCGCATCTGTCGTCTGCGAGAACTACCTTGACAGCCTTTACATAGTCATAACCCGAATCTTCGCCTGCAATCTTCTCAACTGTAAGCGCTTCACTCTGAATGTCGCTTACATAACGGCTTCCGTCCTTATACGGCTCATAAACTGCCGTAAAGAGCGAGTCAAGCTTCTCTCCGCGACGGCGGACAAGGAACTTTTCAAGGTCCCCTACACACTCGTTTGCCTTGACTCTCTGCGGTTTTGTGCTTACAAGGGATATCTCGTCTGCATCAAAGTCATTGAGCATTGTTACGCGGAGACGGACATTAACATTTGAGTTTCGTGACGGCTCTTTTTCAAAGTCCTCGATAGCATAATCGAGCCAGAACTCTGATACTTCGGGGTTATCCGCACTCTCGACATTGAACATCCATGTATAACCGAGCGGGAATTTCTTCGGAGCTTCGACCTTGCTCATGTCGGTGTAGGGGTCCCAACCGAACTGAACATCTGCTCCCGCGTATGACGAGAACGGATAGTGGTTATCGTCATAAATCCAGGTATCCTGCGGGTCGTCAACTTGCTTTACAAACTTTCCTTCGAGATTCTCGGAAACGACAGGTCTCGAATTTGAGTTCGGAGAGAAGGTGTAGAGGTGGTCGCTTCCTCCGTCAACATGGAAGAAGTCAACACCGTAGGAGATTTCATCGTCGTAGTCAATCATGACTATTGTTCTGCGGAAGTCGTTGCACTGCGGATATGCACTCGGAGTCTCGGCATCAATAATCTTTACTCTTGTATCCTTCGCGTCAAAGTGAAGCGACGGCTGTGATATTCTCGCCGGTTTTCCCATCTGACTCTCGTCAACCATAACCGTGTTATGTGCGAGAACGGTATTTGACCACTGTGCTGTATGCGGGTCTCCCGCGAGCGCAGTTTCAGGGTAACCGAGGTCCATTGTCATACCGATACCGTAAGCTTCCATACCAAGGTCAAGGAAGTCGTGATGCTGGTGGTGACTGTGACCTGAGAAGTTGAGCGTAAAGTCACGGGTTGTATCGCGAATGCCGGTTGCATCCGTTACCTTTTCGTAAAGAGCACCGTCACGGATAGCCGCGAAACCATAGCCCGTCATAATTGAGCTCTTGTCATACGGATATTCACCGTACTCCTCAATTATCGCCATTACATCATCATAAAGAGACTCGGGATTTCTTGTATAGATGTCGTAATGGTTGGTTTTAAGGTTTTCACCCTGCTGCATATAAAGGTGCTGAGCCATCTTTATTGCTTCCTCGCGCACCTCGGGATTCTCGTGGTCCTTCGTATAATAGAAAGCGGTTGTAAGCGGAACTTTGTCCGGATATTTGTTATAGTACGCCGGCTGACCGGAGTCTGCAAGCGCCTTTACTCCTCGACGGACAAGCGTAAGCGTCTGGAAGGAGTTGATAAGCTTTAAATACTTCGGGTGCTCGAGAATCGAAATTTCGTTGAACTCGCCACCGTTTTTCTTGTAGCGTGCAAGATTCTCAGCAATCTTTATAAAGTCGGTGACGCCGAGGTTGTTATATGACGGGGACTCGTAGTTCTGACCGTCACGGTAAATGACATCAACAAGTCGTGTACTGATTTCACCGCCCGTGTTGTATGACATATCATTCGTCCATTTTGACTTGTACAGCCACTCAAGCATCTCAGCGGTATCCTTCTTATGGTCAAGCGCAATCGCTGCATTACCTACAGCGAGCTGGTTAAGACCGAAGTTACCGTTGAGCTGTGATGTAAGCGCGGTCTTGAATATCTCACGGCAGATACCGTCCTCGATATTCTGGCGAATCTTTACGGCGTTTGCCTTATCGTTCTCCATTCCGTAATATACCGCTTTGTCATGGAGGAAGTTTATGACCTTTTCGTTTTCAAACATCGGCCAGAATGCGTCATATGCATCTGCGAGATATTCTGCCACATAGCACTCCCAAATCTTTCCGACGGTCTTACCTGCGATAGAGCCACCGTTGATGTTTGCAAAGCGCGGAAGGTAAACATTAAGGTCATATGTCGGATAGATATCTGCGAGGCGGTCGATGAGAATTGCGCCTGCAACGCCATACTTCTCTTCGCCTGTGTAGAAGTATGCCTTCTTGAATGCGTTGAACGCATTGAGGTAGAAGGTGTTATCTGCTATATAGAAGTGTGCGAAGTGGTTATAGTAACCGATGTAAGTATGAATCTCCTCTACGCCGCTTGCACATTTCTTGCCTGTGTTATAGCCCATACTGTCGTCAACGCCCCAGCGTGCAACAGTTTCTACATTCGGGTCAAAGCTTGCCGCTGATTTATCTACGCGCGGGTAGAGGTCGTTATGGAGATAACCGCCCTTGACACCGTAGCCGTAGTAGAGATACCACTCTGCCGAGCAGTCCTCACCGGGACCTTCAAGCGCGATAGCCTCTTCTGAGAGAAGACCCTTTTCGATAAGCATTGCGCGGTGGTTTTCAAGCGCTGTGATTCTATCAAACATTCCGCCGTTTTCGCGTGTCTTTCCAAGCTCATAGAAGCTTCCGAAGTCGTTTGACGGGAAGCGGCTTGAGCACTCAGGGCACTTCACCTTCCACGGGTCACTTATCGGATCTGTTTTAAACGGATAGTTGCCGTGACCTTCCTTGTAAAGGTCAACACGGCAGTAGCGGCAGAGATATTCGTCACCGTCACCCTCGATACCTACATGGTAAGTTCTCGGCACACCCTGACCCGTAACTGAGTTCCAGATAAAGTCAAGGCCAAGGGCGAGGTAGCGGTCTGCATCCTTTACTGCTTTGTTCTTTTCATCTCTTGCCCAGGAATATTTCTTTACATTTTCCTGAGCTGCCGAAATCATCTCATCGGAATAGATAGTTCTGCCATGCTTTCCGATGTCCTCTACCTTGAACGAGAAGGTTTCAGTAACATTCTTTCCACGGTAGGTCATATCGACTGTAAGAGACGCATCTCCTGCGGTTTTTTCTGTCTTTACATAGTAATTTCCGTTTTCATAAACGACGCTTACACCCTCACCGACAACCGAAACATCGTTTATCTCAACAAGGTCGGGGTTGAAGCCGTCGATTTCGTTTCCGAACTCGTCAAGCAAGGTGTAGTTTACCTTGCGGTACGCATCGAAATAGAGAGAATCGCCTTCTTCGTCAAGAGTGTCAATTCCAAGCTTTACCTGAGAGAAAGGTCCCGTCGGAGCTTTGAGTGCGATTTCCTGTATTGAGAAGTAATGTCTTGATGTGTTAGTGAGGTATTTGTTATCTGTATCGAATTTAAATACGATAAAATACTCGCCGCCGCGGTCAATCGTGTATGAACCCGCATTCTGTACGCAGTTTTCAAAATCCGTTCCGACAATATGACCTATCGGAGAAACGCCCTCAACATCAGCAAGCGTTACATTCTCGATATTTCCCTTCGGAATCATATATACATCAGCCTCTGTGCCGACCGTGAACGGATATGTCTGGATATTTACATCATAAGTACCCTTTATCGGAACACGAAGCTTGAGCGCAACAAATGAGCCCTTCGCATAATCTGCAGGCGCGGGAGATAAGAGCAGGCTGTCCATCTCAAGCGCCTTCCAGGTGATGTTTGCGAGGTTGTTGTATTCCCACATTTCTGTAAGAGAGCCGTCGATTTCGTCAAATGAATCAACATATGAGAGGTCACGCAAACGACCTGTACCCTCTTCAAGACGGTTGTTGTGGGGGTTATAGGTTGTCTGGTCCTTCATAACGCCTGTTCCGAGGTTGTAAACAAGACGGACACCGATGTTTTCTGCATTCGGGTCGTAAATTTCAAACTTAAATTCTTCGGAGAACTGCGGGCGGCTCTTCTGAGTTGCGGTGATTATAACTTCACCTTCAGAAACTGCGGTTACAACACCGTCCTCATCAACTGTTGCCTTTGAGTTATCCGAGCTTTCAAACTTAATGTCAGAGTAAGAAACCTCTTTTTCTCCTGCATATTCCCAGGTTTCCTTTACATCAAGCGGAATTTCTTCGCCGTTGTAGATGATGTCTGTCTCTGCCGCGATTGAAAGACCTGTCTGGTAGTCCATATCCGCCGGAACAAGTCTTATTCCCGCGAGGTGGAACCACTGGAACGGGATATCGTTTGAAATAAGAGTTACTGCATTTTTAGAAATTGAAGTCTCATCCGCAACAAACGCGAGAATATAATTGCCCATTTCGCCAACGGTGACATTGCCGATATAGGTATAATCCGTAGCCTTTGCTGAGTTAAAGTATGAGAGCATCTTTTCTTCCGGATAATCATTCGGAGCAGATGTGACGATGCCGTCCTCGCCTTCCTTGAAGAAGTATGAAGCCGTTACCGCACCGCTCGGGAATACGCCCGCCTTCGCCTGAACAATATACTCGCCCGGAGCATCGAGCTCAAGCCTGAGAGCTGCGAAGTTTGTTCTTGTCGGGTCGGCGTAGTTATCAGGCTGGAACTGCTGCTGGAGACTTGTTGAAAGAACATGCATGCTGCCGAGGTGGCTTCCGCCCTTGTTTGAAACGACAGCCCACTTGTCGGTAAGCTTTGCATCACCGTCGTCCTCTGTTGTATCAAGCGCCATGAACGCGCTTCCGTCCTTTGAATATTCCGCCGGAACTTCATAGTTCCAGTCAAACATATCCTTGAAGTACAGACCGCTGTTTATCGCTCTGATTACAGGCTTTCCGGAAAAATCGTCGGTTGAGACCATTTTCTCCATATTAAAGCCTGCCTGAGAGGTGATGAATTCAAATATGTGCGGGTCACTCGGGAAAGTGACCTTTATATCGATAGTTTCTGACTTTGTCGGGTCAGCCTTGAGAGCTGCGGTAATGGTTGTTGTCCCCGTGCCGACACCGGTTACGACACCGTCGGCAGAGACGGTTGCAACAGCTTCATCTGAGCTTTCAAAGGTAACATCGCCGGGTTCGAGATACTGATAT
>JAZOAS010000169.1:0-3407 GCA_045595605.1 Eubacteriales bacterium | reverse complement strand
ATCCTTTATCTTTTTTATGCTCTCGTTATAGTCTCGGCATATCTCGTCGCACAAAATCTCTATCGCCGTATTGAAAAGCTCGGATGCAAAAACCATACCGAAGCATATAAGAAACTTAAGAAAGGTCGGCATCCCGACTTTGCCGATAAGAGAAAACACGATGACATATATCGCCATGCAGATATGTATTCTGAAGTTTCTCTCATTAAGCGCCGTGAGAACAACTCCCGAAAAGGCGTTTTTAAAACTCCTCGCAACGCCTTTTATCTCCTCTTTCGTTTGCATTTTCTACCTCCGGATGCCCATAGCCTTAAGAATCTCTTCCTGACGACCGAAGTGGAGCTTTTCATCCTCCTCGGAAAGCTCGTGGTCGTAACCGAGGAGATGCAAAATTCCGTGAACGGCGAGGAATGAGATTTCTCTGAGAACGCTGTGGCCGTATTCCTCAGCCTGAGCGCGCGCTCTTTCCTCAGAGATTACGATATCTCCGAGCATAACCGTTCCCGTCTCCTCATCAAGCTCAAGCGGAGAAACTTCAATCTTTTCACCCGGTCTTATCTCCAGCATCGGAAACGACAAAACATCCGTTGCGCGGTCAATTTCTCGGTGCTCGAGGTTTAATTCGCGGATATTTTCATCATCGGTGACGATAACGCATACATCGCAGCCCTGCTCAACCTTTTCAAAGTCAAGAGCTGCGCGCACTGCGTTCTCTATCGCTTCGTTAAATTCTGTGTTTTCTGTTTCGTTTACAACCGTTATTCTATGCTCTGCCATTTTTTCCTCCCTGTTTCATTTGTTGAATTTTCTTTTCTCTTTCGCGGTCGCGCTTCTCATAAGCATTGATTATCCTCTGAACGAGCGCGTGACGGACAACATCCTTCGATGTCAGGTGACACTGCGCAACGTCCTCAACGCCTTCAAGCACGCGCATGGCATCGCGAAGACCCGAGCTTTTTCCGTCGGGCAAATCTATCTGAGTTATATCACCCGTTATTACGGCTTTCGAATTGAAGCCGAGTCGGGTTAAAAACATCTTCATCTGTTCGGGCGTTGTGTTCTGCGCCTCGTCGAGAATTATGAACGAATCGTCAAGCGTTCTTCCGCGCATATACGCAAGCGGTGCAACCTCAATGGTTCCGCGCTCCATATATCGCTGGAAAGCCTCGGGCCCTATCATATCATAAAGCCCGTCATAGAGCGGGCGAAGGTACGGGTCAACCTTGCTCTGCAAATCACCCGGAAGAAAGCCGAGCTTCTCGCCCGCTTCGATTGCAGGTCGGGTAAGGATGATTCTGTTCACCTTTTTCTCGCGGAAGGCGTTTACCGCCGCCGCAACGGCGAGGTATGTCTTTCCCGTTCCCGCGGGGCCTATACCAAGCGTTATGGTGTTTGTATTTATCGCGTTTATATATTCCTTCTGACCGATAGTTTTCGGCTTTATCGGCTTTCCCTTTGTGGTTATACAGACGATATCGCGCGCAAGCTCTGATATCTGCGACTCGCGGTTTTCCTCGAC
Organism: Eubacteriales bacterium; assembly: GCA_045595605.1. Taxonomy (GTDB): domain Bacteria; phylum Bacillota; class Clostridia; order Oscillospirales; family JAAYXM01; genus SIG480. The sequence goes on along the minus strand of JAZOAS010000169.1, from coordinate 1,888 downwards.
GAGCCCCATGACATATCGTATATTCTGCTCATTTATCGCCTCACCTCGTGATGAGAGCACGAGAAGACTCTCAATTACACGAACTGCGCGGTCTGCGCGCTCAGGCTCTCCGACAACCTTGAACTCAGTATTGCGATTGAGTACAGTTACCCCAAGCTCGCGCTCGAGGATTCCGATATTCTCATCAAAAGCGCCGAATATTTCGGTCATCTGCTCAAGTCTTTCGACATTTACGGTTTTCTCTACCATTTTATCCATCCTTTAACAGTTTTCTTTTTACTCCTGTTTTTTCTACACATTCAGCTCTGAGAGAAGCGTATGCAAAGTTTTCGTCTGACGATGTAATAAGCTTTGTGTTAACAACCTCGCAGTCCTTCTTTTCAGAAAGCTTTTTCGCGAGAGTGTCACCCATAATCTCATACGCGCACTCATCTGTAACACTCTCCTCTAAAAGCTCAAACTCGCGATAAGTCGCCTTCTCAAGCGAAATCGGAAGTTTGAGTTTCTCCGAAAGTGTGACATTATTCGTTTTTATTATTTTATCACACTTTGCATATGAAATTCTACTGTTTGGATATAATTTTATTCTGTTTCCGAATAAAATTATTGTGTAGCGGTTTTTCTCCCTTCCCGTGAAGCTTTTTTTATCGTATTTCTTCTGCATTCTTGCGCTCGCACTCTGCCATGTCTTTATAGTGATTTCCGCATCCGCATGGGTCACAACCGTTGTTCCCTCGCGCCCTGTAATATACCCGCTTGCAAGAATCTGCCCGCGCGTTACCGTATCACCCTTTACAACCTCGGGTGTCCCCGTTTTTACGGTTATGCTGTTTATGATTCCGTCCTTGTCTGCGATGATGTCACACGGCTCATCCTCAGGCAGGATTTCGGGCGGCTTTTTGCGCGCTTTGGCTATGACCCTCGCCTCAGCCCCACTGAAGTTTACATATATGTAGGAAAGCTCCGGCATCTGTATCAGGATGTCGTTTCTTAGTGTTTCTACATCAATAGACGAAACCCGCGCACCGACACAAAGCCCCTCTTTTTCGAGATAAGATAAAAGAAGCTTTTCATCAAGTCCTTCAAAGCCGTCGAGCCTTATCGTCCAGACAAACCCCGTGAATATCCACGCCGCAACACAGAAAAGTGCACACCCTGCAAGAAGAAGCGTTCTCTTTTTTACCTTTCGCACAAGAAACGGGAGGCCCTCTTTTTTCACTATATGAACGCTGCACATCGACTTTTTTGAAACAGTCCGTATTCCAAGAAAATCACGCGGGCTCATGTCGATTCTGAAAACACCTATATCGAGAGTCTCCATATTGCGAAACTTTATCCCGTTTCTCGCGCACAGATTCAAAAAGCGCTCGGGGTATGCGCCCCTCACCTCGACTCTTACGCTACCCGTAAAAAATCTGACTATTCTCTGCATCCCTATCTTCCCCCGCAAAGCTCTATCTTTTCTATCGCGCCTTCAACCTTGAGCTCGTCTCCGTTCATAGCGCTCACCTTAAGGCGGTTTCCCAAAACAAAAACGCTCCCCTCGGAAGAATTTATCTCTATTTCTTCCTCAGAAATTGAAATTATGCCCTTGTGGTTTTCAAAGAAAACTGCGCGTTTTCCTTCAATCTCGATATGAAGAAGACCGCCTTTTATATCTGCGGGAATGTCGAAAACATCCGCCGCTTTTACTATCACTCTGTCTTTTTTCATATATACTCCCCCTTCATATATATTCTATTATCCTCCCGCTTTTTCTATGTTAAAATATTGTATTGCTTTTTGCGTGCATTGGATATATAATTACTGAAGTATCACTCTTAAGGAGGAGAGTTTTTTGCGTTCTTTTTTAGATGCTGCAAATCTTATACTCTTTATTTTCTTTACC
>JAZOAS010000168.1:0-4709 GCA_045595605.1 Eubacteriales bacterium | reverse complement strand
CGATGCGTTCAAGCTTGCTGATACTTACGGTTTCCCGATTGACCTCACACTCGAGATTCTCGAGGAAAAGGGTCTTTCAGTTGACCGCGAGCGTTTTGACGCTTGCCTCAACGAACAGCGTGAGCGCGCTCGCGCAGCTACTGCTTCTCTTGGCGATTTTGCTTGGGAGAAGCTCGACCTCGGACTCGACAAGAGCGTAAAGACTGAGTTTGTCGGTTATGACACGCTTTCTTCTGAAGGTAAGATTCTCGCCCTCGTATCAAACGGCGAGGTTGTAGAGTCTGTTGAAGCAGGAAAGGGCGTTGAGCTCGTTCTCGACCGCACACCGTTCTATGCAGAGTCGGGCGGTCAGCTTGCTGACGAAGGTACAATCGAGACCGCAACAGGCAAAATCAAAATTACAAATGTAAAGAAGACTAAGGACGGCAAGTTCCTCCACATAGGCGAAGTCTCAGAGGGCACAATAGCAAAGGGCGACGAGGTTAAGGCTTCGGTCTGCAAGTGCCGTCGCGATGCAATAATGCGCGCACACTCCGCAACCCACCTCATCCAGAAGGCGCTCCGCAACACTCTCGGAACCCATGTCGAGCAGGCAGGCTCGCTTGTCGGTCCTGACTCTATCCGTTTCGACTTTGCTCACTTCTCTGCGATGACTCCCGAGGAGCTTGCTAAGGTTGAGAACGAAGTAAATGCAAAGATTCTCGAAGGACTTGATATTACAGTCCGCGAGATGCCGATTGAAGAGGCAAAGAAGCTTGGCGCTATGGCACTTTTCGGCGAAAAGTACGGCGAAACAGTCCGCGTTGTAACAATGGGCGACTTCTCGCTTGAGCTTTGCGGCGGAACTCACCTTGACAACACCGCAAAGGCAGGTATTGTGAAGATTACATCTGAGTCAAGCGTCGCTGCAGGCGTAAGACGAATTGAAGCTATCTGCGGAATGGCTGTTCTTTCAAAGATTGCAGAGCTTGAAGCTACTATAAACAATGTTGCCGAGGCTCTTAAGGCAGCTCCGAAGGAAGTTGTAATCAAGGCAGAGCATCAGAGCGAGGAGATTAAGTCTCTCCGTCAGCAGATTTCTGCCATGAATTCCAAGATGGCAGCTCTTGATGCGGCAGATTATCTTAAGGAAGCTTCCGACTTTGGCGGAATTAAGTTTGTTGCAAAGGAAATCAAGAATGCAAAGGGCGACGACCTCCGCGCAATTTCAGACGAGATGAGAAGCCTTGATTCTTCTGTCTGCGCAGTTCTTGCAAGTGTAAACGGTGAGAAGATAGTCTTTACTGCAACCTGCGGTAAGGATGCCGTTGCTAAGGGAATAAAGGCAGGCGACTTAGTACGTGAGACTGCAAAGGCTGCAGGCGGTAACGGTGGCGGAAAGCCCGACTTCGCTATGGCAGGCGGAAACGATGTCACAAAGCTTGCTGATGCTCTCAAGGTCGCGGAAGAATTTGTAAAAAGTAAGGCATAGGAGATAGGATTATGTCAGATTGCTTATTTTGTAAAATAGTTAAAGGAGACATTCCGTCAACGAAGGTATATGAGGATGAGAGCGTTTTCGCGTTCCGCGACATTGCGCCTCAGGCAAAGACTCATATCCTCGTTATTCCGAAGGAGCATATCGCATCCGTTGCCGAGATAAATGAGAAAAACTCAGCTGTCGTTTCTCATATATTCGAGGTAATTGCTCACATAGCAAAGGAAGAGGGACTTGTAGGCGGATATCGCGTAGTTTCAAACTGCGGCGATGATGCAGGGCAGACCGTTCATCATCTCCACTTCCACATCCTCGGCGGCGAAAAGCTCTCCGTTGAAATGGCTTAAGTTTCTTACCACCCGAATTTTTCGGGTGGTAATTTTTTTAAAAAGCTCTTGACAAAGTAAAATCATGGGTGTATTATATTTATGGAGTTAGCGGTGACTAACTTTTTGTTATGTAAGTGAGTTAGCCTGCCCTAACCAAATCAGGATACCGGGTGATTTAAATGAACTTATCCCTTGCGGAAGAAGGAAAAGAATACATAATTTCGAGAATAGAAACCGATGACGAAGAGCTTGATGCTTTTCTGTTTTCGCTCGGTTGTTACAGCGGAGAAAGTATTACGGTAATTTCTCATCTCAAGTCGAGCTGTGTTGTTGCCATTAAAGACGGCAGATATAATATTGACCGCCAGCTCGCAGAGGCAATTATTGTCGAATGAAACTTGCCGACATACAAGTCGGCTTTTCATAAAAACGGCAGTTAGCGGGAGCTAACTGCGAAAGAAGGAGAATATAAATGAGAATAGCTCTCGCAGGAAACCCGAACAGCGGAAAGACAACTATGTACAATGCGCTTACGGGTGCGAATGAAAAGGTCGGAAACTGGGCAGGCGTTACGGTAGATGCAAAGACCCGTCCGATAAAAAAGACTTTTGCAGGAGAGAAAGAGCTTATAGCGGTTGACCTTCCGGGTGCATACTCAATGTCACCGTTTACTTCTGAAGAAAGTATAACAAGCTCTTATGTAAAGGAATCAAATCCCGATGTCATAATTAACATCGTCGATGCGACAAATCTTTCCCGAAGCCTTTTCTTTACGACTCAGCTTTTAGAGCTCGGTATTCCGCTTGTTGTTGCTCTTAACAAGACGGATATCAACAAGAAAAAGGAAACAAAGATAGATGTAAAGGCTCTTTCTGAGAAGCTCGGATGTACTGTTGTTGAGACGGTTTCAATCTCGGCGGACGGTCTTTCTGAAGTCGTCAAGGCGGCGGTAAGCGTTGTCGGAAAGGCACAGAGCGCACCTTTTGTTCAGGGTGATATTGACCTTTCTGATAAAAAGGCAGTTGTTGCGGCGGACAGAAAGCGTTTTGAGTTTGTAAATAAAATCGTAAAAGAAGTTGAAGAGCGCAAGGTGTTTACAAACAAGAAGAATTTTCAGGATAAGATTGACTCTGTTCTCACAAATCGCTGGCTCGGCATCCCGATTTTTGCGGTTGTTATGTGGCTTGTATTCGAGATTTCCCAGGTTTGGGTCGGAACTCCGATTGCAGACTGGCTTGTAGGCATTCTCGAAGGTTTCCAGGGCTGGGTAGGCGAGCTTCTTTCGGATGCAAACCCGCTTCTTTATGCGCTTCTTATCGACGGTGTTATCGGCGGTGTTATTGCCGTTGTCGGCTTCCTTCCGCTTGTTATGGTTATGTACTTCCTCATCGCTCTTCTTGAGGACTGCGGATATATGTCGCGCGTTGCGGTAGTTCTTGACCCGATATTCAAGAAGGTTGGGCTTTCAGGAAAGTCTGTAATCCCGTTTGTAATTACAATCGGATGTGCAGTTCCGGGTATTATGGCAAGCCGTACCATCCGCAACGAGCGCGAGAGACGCGCGACAGCAATGCTCGCGCCGTTCATGCCGTGCGGAGCAAAGATTCCGGTTATTGCCCTTTTCGCAGGCGCGTTCTTTGACGGCGCCGGCTGGGTAAGTACGGTTATGTACCTCTCAGGTATTCTTCTCATTTTCCTCTGTGCACTTCTCATAAACAAGGTTACAGGTTACAAGGCTCGCAAGTCATTCTTCATTATTGAGCTTCCCGAATATAAAGTCCCGAGCTTCTGGGGCGCATTCAAGTCAATGTGCTCACGCGGCTGGGCATACATAGTAAAGGCGGCTACAATTATCCTTCTCTGCAATACTGCGGTACAGATTATGCAGACATTTGACTGGTCTTTTGCAGTTGCAGAAAGTGCGGATACATCAATCCTTGCGTCAATTGCGCGTCCGTTTGCATATATCCTTGTTCCGGTTGTCGGAGTTCTTTCATGGCAGCTTGCAGCGGCGGCAGTAACAGGTTTTATCGCAAAAGAAAATGTCGTCGGTACGCTTGCGGTCTGCTTTGTAGGCCTTGAGAATCTTATCGATACTGAAGAGCTTGCGCTTGTCGGTTCGGGTGCTGAAGCTGCGGGAATCATTGCAATTACAAAGGTTGCGGCGCTTGCATATCTTATGTTCAACCTCTATACTCCGCCGTGCTTTGCGGCGATAGGAGCTATGAATGCGGAGATGAAGAGCGCAAAATGGCTCTGGGGCGGAATAGGCCTCCAGCTTGGCGTCGGTTTTACGGTCGGATTCCTTGTATATCAGATAGGAACACTCATCGTTGAGGGAACATTCGGCGCAGGCTTTATCCCGGGTCTCGTTGCTGTTGTAGTATTTGTTGCTATTCTTTCTTATCTTGTTAAAAAGGCAGATAAAAACATAAAAAGTGAGTACGTTCTTTCAAAATAGGAGTTGATTTAAGATGGAAAATATTGTTATAATAGCTATAGTGGTAGTTATCATAGCGGCTGTTTCCGTCTATATTGTGAAGCAAAAGAAAAAAGGGAAGAAGTGTATCGGCTGTCCCTACGGCGGAAACTGCTCCGGCTCATGTGACAAAAAATGACGGAGGTGTTCTCAATGTATAAGATAACGATGCATGTTGAGGGTATGATGTGCCCGATGTGCGAAAAGCATATGAACGATGCTGTGAAGAAAAATCTTGATGTAAAGAAGGTAACCTCAAGCCATCAGGAAAAGAGGACGGAGATACTTTCAAAGCTTCCGCTTTCCGAAGACGAGGTTAAAAAGGCGGTAGCCGAAACAGGATATGAGATATCCGAATTCTCCTGTGAAAAGAAAAAAGGTTTTTTGTTTTAAAGATAATTAAACCGAGGCAGAATTTATTTCT
>JAZOAS010000167.1:0-9173 GCA_045595605.1 Eubacteriales bacterium | reverse complement strand
GATTTTTACAGCGTCTTCCGCCTCAAAGACATCGCCGTTTGCGATAAGCGGAATCTTAACTGCCTCCTTGACATCGCGGATGATGTCCCAGTCAGCGCGCCCTGAATACATAGATGCGCGCGTTCTGCCGTGAACGGTTATGAAATCGGCTCCTGCCGCTTCGAGCGCCTTTGCAAACTCAACCGCGTTGACCGACCCTGAGTCCCAGCCCTTGCGGAACTTGACGGAAACGGGAACAGAAACGCGCTTTTTTATCCCCGAAACAATATCTGCGGCAAGTGCTGTGTTCTTCATAAGAGCCGAGCCGTCACCGTTGTTTACGATTTTCGGTGTCGGACAGCCCATGTTTATATCAATGAAGTCGGCGTTTGTCCGCGAAAGCGCGATGACTGCCGCCTCTCCCATAACGGTCGGGTCGTTACCGAAAAGCTGGATGCCAAACGGTTTTTCGCCCTCGCCGCGCTCTAAAAGAGAAGAGGTTTTGCTGTCCTGATAGACGAGTGCGCGCGAGCTTATCATCTCGGAGACCGTAACATCGGCGCCGAGATTTTTGCAAACTGTCCGGAAAGCCATATCCGTAACACCTGCCATAGGGGCAAGAAACAGTGGCGTATTCTCAAAAAGAGCTTTAAGATTCATAATTTAAGCGTTCTTTCTTATGATTTCGGAAACCTGTTCTGCACAAGCTGTGATTCCTTCTTCGGAAAGGTGGATGTAGTCCGCGTCTGTGATATACTCAGTGAGCTTCGGATAAACAAAGCTGTGAAGGTCGTTTATGATAACACCCATTTTCTCAAGCTCGGGGACAACTGCCGCGTTATAGCGCCTGATATCCTCAATGTTCATATTCTTATACTCGGGACGGACGGGTGTGATAGTTGAAAAGATAACCTTTTTGCCGAGTGTGAGAAGACACTTTGCAATTCTCTTCATCGTGGTCACATAAACCTCAACAGGGCTGAAGCAACCGTCGCCAAAGTCGTTGACAACATCCCACAGACCGTTGTTCCAGTGGATGACATCCGCGCCCTTTATTTCGTCCTGAAAGTCCATTACCATACGAAGAGTGTAGGTTGAAAACCTGCAGTTATCCTCAGGTTGCCATACGGTAAAATCTTTACCAAGAAGCTCGGGAACTTTCTTTCCGTAGCCGATAAGGCGAATTGAATCGCCGAGTAAAACAACTTTTTTCATTTTTGCTCCTTCTTACTTGCTTGAGAGCTTGAATGTTATTGTCTGAGTCTTTTCTTCGCCCGGAGCGAGGAAGACAAGCTCTCCGCGTTTGCGAAGAACATCGCGGCCCTCAGGTGTGCAGTTACCCGGCTCAAGACCGAGAGCATACTGACCCTTGCCCATCATCTTCCATTCTGTAAAGCGCGGAAGCTCATTTGTGTCGTAGTTGATTGAAAGAGCGACATTGATGTCGGGGTTGTAAACAGAAGTCTCGCCCTTCGGCATATCGTAGAAGAAGCACTGCTCCTCATAGCCCGCCTGCGGAACTTCCATTTTGAGAGCATCGTTGATACCTGCCTCAGCGTTTGCGGATCGAGCGACGACGCCCTTGTTGTTTATTGTAACAACACTCTTCTCAGAGAGAAGCGGGTAGCCGATGTTGATGTGGTAGAGAACCATATACGGAACTTCTGTATCGCCGATGTTCTTGACGGTATCGCGGAGAATGATTTCGTCGCGGTCTGTCGGAACGATGTATTCGCGGGTGAGGAGATACTTGTTACCGAAGAGGTAAGCATCGCGTACCTCAAGCTTTACATGGATGCCGTCAGAGGCTATCCAATGTCCTACATTCTCTGCGGGAGTGTTTCCGATTGTTCCGTGAAGTCCGAGCTCCTCGCCGTCATCGTTGCAGGGGCTGCCGACAGCGGCAAAACCGCAGGTTGTGAAAAAGCCTGCTGTGAATGACTTTAAGAAGCCAAGACCCTCCTTGTCGTAGTAGTGCGGTGAAACATAACCGCACGGAGCGAAGAAGCCGAGGTTATTTCCTTTGTAGTAGAGGCGGGAAATATCGCCTGCGCGGTCAGCGGAGATTGTAAACATAACTCCACGGCCGTTGTTGACCTCAAAAAGTCTGAGTCCGTCGCCCTTACCGCCGACGAGGCGGTGTTCCTCAACGCCGAAAAGCTGTGACTCGTGTCCTGCATAGTTGATCATAATAAATCTCTCCTTATATAAAATTAAATATTTTCTTTCTTTTTAAGAATGTCGTATCTGATAATTCCTGCAACGAGGGATGCAAAGGTAAGAAGGTGCGTGCAAAGGTTTGCAAGAGCAATGGGGGACGCGATAAGGTCGTAGGTAATCCAGAAAAGGATATTTACGAAAAAGAGAGCTCTTGTGGTTTTTGGCTTTTTCGTGCTGACGCCGAGCAGGAAAAAGATTGAAGCGACGGGCGGGATAAAGTCATACGGGAAGTGAACTTCGCCCGCAAGAGAAATCGTAAGCGCCGCCGATGAGAGATAAAGAATGAGGAATATGTACTTTATAACCTTCGGTGGCATCCTGTCGCGCCTGAAAAACAGAAAGTTTATAAAAGTGTGCAGCGCACCGACCATACAGACTATACCGCCTGACATATTTGAAAGGTCAAGGACGATATAGCTCAGCGCAACGAGCAGATTTGCAAGGCACTGCGAAAGAATAATCTGCCATTGTTTTTTGAGCTGGAAGCCGATGATTGAAATTATTGTCGCTGTGTATCCGAAAATGAGAGAAAGCATAAAAATTTTCCTTTATCTGTCAAGGCAATTGTATAAGACATTGCGTATTCTTGGTATAGTGTATTCCTCGTGGGGATTAAGAAGGTGCTGAGTGTAGAAGAGCGAGAGGCGTCTTTCCGGGTCAATAAGAACAAACGCGCCTGCCGCACCGCCCCAGCCGAATTCGCCGTAGCTTCCGTTTGAACCGCTCACGGCTCTGTCAACCATAGTTCTTACGCCAAAGCCATAGCCGTAGCCTTGGTGCTGGGGGTAGTGAAGGAGGTGCCGTCCTGCGGTCTCCATCTGATTTGTACGCATAAGCTCAATTCCACCGCTTGATATAATTCGCTCGCCGTTCTTGCCGACACCGCCGTTTGCAAGAGCCGTTGCAAACTTTGAGTAGTCGGAAACCGAACAGGTCATACCTGCGCCGCCGCTGTCAAACTCAGGGCCGAGAACGAGGTAGGGGTGCTTGTCAACCTGTTCAATCCAGCCGTCATTTGAGTTGCTGCCGCCCATTTGGAGCTTGACGAGGTCCGTCTCTTCTGAGTCGTGGTAGAAGTACATATCCGCAACACGGTCAACGACATCCTCCATATGGAAGTAGGAATCGTTCATCTCAAGGGGTTCAAAGATATTTTCTTTTACATAGTCGCGGAATTTCTTTCCTGTGATAATCTCAATAACCGCACCGAGAACATCAAGACCGAGCCCATAGCCCCAGCCCTTGCCCGGCTCGAACATAAGCGGGTCCTTCGCGATGTATTTGACGGTGGTGAGAGTGTCCATTCTGCCGTTTGTGACGCGTCTTGCCTCTTCAATGTTTTCGCTGTTATAGCCGTAGCCTATACCTGAGGTCATTGTGAAAAGCTGGCGGAGAGTAATCGGGTTTTTCGCCTCGCGGATGTTTCCGTCTTCATCCTTCACGAAAACAGTTCTGTATTCGGGGATGAAGTCATAGAGCGGGTCGTCGAGAAGGAAATACCCCTTTTCGTAAAGCTGAAGTCCCGCTACTGCCGTCAGGGGCTTTGTAGCGGAGAACATATTGAAGAGTTTATCACCGCTCATTCTTGTTTTCTTTTCGATATTCTCATAACCCGAGGCGTATGAAAAGACCTTTTTATTATCAATGTGGACGGCAACACAGTTGCCGGGCACGCGCCACGCGCAAAGCCTGTCCATAAATTCACGCATCAAAGAAAAATCCACGATAAAGCGCCTTCTTCCTATTATAATACTGAAAATATTATATCACGACGGAGATATTTTTGCAATTGATATTGTCGAAGCTTAAAATTTTGTTAAAAAATTACAAAATTGGGAAATTTTAGAAAAAATAGAGCTGTTTTTACCACAATAAGGACGAAATATGACTAAAAGTTTGCATCAGATTTACAGGATGTCGAAAACCGTTGACTATCAAATCAGGATGCTGTATCATAGCACTCGTGACAGGCGACAACAGCCTGCGAAAAACAAAGGAGGAATTCTAACATGAAGAACTTTAAGAAGGTTCTTGCACTTGCACTTGTGTTTATGCTTTCATTTTCACTCTTTGCAGGTGCGGTAGGGTTCACCGATGCAGCAGACATTAATGAGAATTATCAGGACGATGTAAATATGCTCGTTGAACTCGGCGTTCTCGGCGGATACCCCGACGGTTCATTCCGACCCGAGGACAAGATAACAAGAGCAGAGTTTGCCAAGATGGCATATGTGCTCAAGTACGGCTCCGACGACAGCGGCTCTCTTTTTGCGGGTCAGGCAAGCGCATTCACAGATGTTGAAAATGATGCAAATGTGAAGTGGGCTAAGGGTTATATCAACTACTGCCACAATCAGGGAATCGTTTCGGGTGTCGGCAACAACAAGTTCAACCCCAACGGCAATGTTACGGTTGCTGAGGCATCAAAGATGCTTCTCGTAATCCTTGGCTGCAACGCAGAAAAGGAAGGCTTTGTCGGTAAGAACTGGTCAGCAAACACCGTTGCAAAGGCAATGGCTCTCGGCCTCTTTGACGGCTGGAACGGCGACCCGACAGCTCCGGCGTCTCGCCAGCTCGTTGCAAAGCTCATGCGAAACGCAATCTTTGCTCCGATCTTCGTTTACAGCCCGATAACAGGTATCGGCTCACAGTTCAATGCTCTCACAGGCGAGAAGAACCAGACTCTCGGTGAGCAGGTAATCGGACTCAAGCATGTAACCGGTATCGTGGTCGCTAACGAAAACTTCGCAATCACAAAGGACGAAAACGGTGACGAAATCACAGTTTCAAACGGTCCGGCAATTGAAGTGACCGCGAAGGATTCTGAGGAGAGCATCATCTACTACGAAACTCAGAACACAAACGGAACAACAACCGGCTCAACAATCAAGATTGACCGCGCGCTTTCCGACAAGCTCCTCGGTGCAAAGGTTGATGTTTACTTCAAGGCTGACAAAACAAGCTCAAGCCTTGCGTACAACAATGTAAAGGTTATCGGAAATGTAATCGTAAGCTCTGATACAAAGATTTATGAGGTAACCTCAGGCGATATCAAGATGATGCCGGACGGCGAGTCAAACAGCTCTGCGCTCATCACACCGTATATCTCCTTCAAGGTTGACGGCAAGGAGTATCAGATAAAGGCTCCGTCTTCAGCTGACAAGGTTGCAAAGAACTCAAGCTACAACACGCTTCACAACAAGGCAGAAGCAAACGACTTCTCTCCGTTTGCATATGTCGCAAGCTCAACTCTCCGCGACGGCGGCACACTTTCACATCCGAACGGCAACGATGCCTTCTTCCAGAACATGGGCAAGGGTGGCGTCGCGACTTACAGATTCGTATCAGTTGACGGCGGAAAGACCTTCTCTTATATGTTCAGAATGAACAATGCATCAGACTCTGTTGCATTCGGTCAGGTTTCTGCAATCAGCGAATCAAAGAAGACAATCACTCTCCCGAAGGTCGGCACACTCGACTTTGAGGATGTAGTGATGAAGGATGAGCTTTCTCGCGATGACTATGTAATCTACTACTTCGCAGACGGTAAGCTCAATATCGAAAAGGTTTCAGAGGTCCGCGGTGCTCTTGAGAGCATAAATGACGACGGCTCTGTAACAATCGGCGGTGAGACTTACTTCGCAGACGAAAACATCTGCCGCCAGCTTATCTCATACGGTACACTCTCTTCGTTCTATACAAACAACAAGAATGCGATGAAGGCGGGAACAATTTACCGCGTAATCGGCAACACAATTCTTGATATCGAGATTTCAGACGAGGAAGAGGTTTCAGGAAACTATGCGGTAATCCTTAACTCAAGCTACGACGAAAAGCTTGACACAGCATATGTAAAGCTCGGCTTTGCAGATAATACTGAGGGAACCTACAAGGTTGGAAAGTTCCACACAAGATACCCCGGAACTCCGAACCACAAGGATAACGACCGCGCACAGGACTATGCAAACAACGCACGCTTCGGTTGGGTTGTCCAGTACTCAATGCGCGAGGACGGAACTGTTGACATTTCACATCAGGATATAAAGAATCTTGAAAGTGAAGGCGGCATCCGCAAACCGACCGCAGACAAGGAGTACAAGATTATCGATAAGTCCGTCTCAGTTGATGGAAAGCGCTACTACGGCGACGACTCATCAATCGTCTTCGTTCTCTACGGAAACCTTAAGGGCGACTACACTGATGAGAGCTACAAGCCTGTCAAGGCAAGAGCATACAAGCTTTCAAGCCTCGTTGACCTCACTGCAAAGGGGATCGAAGGTCTCACAATCAATAACGGCTTGCAGGACAAGGCAATGGGCAGTGCTGTTGTAAACACAAGCGGCTACTCAAATACCGTTGTTGCGGCGGCAATCACTCACGGTGAGAACCTTGATAACATCACCTACAAGAGCTCAGACTCAATCGCATATGTCGTCTCTGCAAAGCAGATGTACAATGTTGCGACAGGCTCAGCATATGCAAAGTTCACTCTTATCGGTGAAGACGGAATGTTTGAGGCAAACTCAATTGACGATGTAACAGACCTCAACAATAACTCAATCTTCTCTGAGAGTGCAGGCTATGTAGGAAACATCAAGAACTACGAGAGCGGCACAGTTGTCCGCTACGCGCTCACAGAAGACGGTAAGATTTCTGCAATCAGCTCTGCAGGCGGCCTCAAGACAGATATGCTTGCTGACCCGCAGGGTAAGACCTCAGGTCTCTACTATGTCAGTGCAGCAGATATCGTAAACAACAGATTCATCTACTACAGCTCACTTTCAGAGCACACACTCGGCTCTGACGGCAGACTCGATGCAGATGAGACAAATTCACTTCTCCTTTCAGAGGACGGCTACAAGGTAATCACAATCAATGACGGCGAATATGTCGGCAGCCACCTTGTAACAGTTCCGAGAAACCAGGAGATTGCAAAGGGTGCATTCAATGCAATCATCCAGCTTGAGGAAGGCGAGATCATAAGAATCTTCTCCTTCGAAAACTAATACCAGCGCTTAAAACTTCTGACCGCGCCGCAGTCTTGCGGCGCGGTTGTTCTTGTTGTCAATGACGGATGCCTGTGCTATAATTAACACATAAACATTGAGTATTCAATGACGGGAGGTACGAGTGATGAAAAAGAATATAAAACGCGTTTTGGCAACGGTGCTCGTTTTGACTATGGTTTTAACAAATGCTTCCGCAATAGTTCTTGAGCAGATAAGTCAGGCTGAAGAATATATGTTAGAAAGCGGGTTGTCACGCGAGGCTGTAGATAATATTCTTGCGATTCTTTACTATACCGATGAGATGTACACGAGCACGATGGCAAAGGCGATAATGGAGAAACGAAACAAGCTCGGCTCGTGGGAAGCGGCGGCAAGGTCCTTTGGAGTGGAAGAAAGCAAGTTTCACCATTATGTTGAGAATAAGGTAAAAACAAGGGCTGCTCTCACGATTCCCGACCCAATCTATTATGAGATGATTGATTCGGGGATGAATGATGACAAGTGCAGAGAATTTGGAATTCGTGCATCAAGACTGGGCTTGGATATCGAAGCTGCATGGAATGCCCACAAAAATGGAGAATCGCTTGAAAAAGCGGCTGAAAGATACAAATCAAACATGGGCGCGAGGACACAGGCTGCAATCGACCTTCTTCTGGGTGAAATATCGGATGCAGAATATATGAAAAAGATGAGAGAAATCGCCCCTGAACTGAATGATGATGAGATAATTGCTTTCGTCGATGATACTGCAGAAGAATGGGTGGAAGAAAGGGTTTCAACTGTAGGCATAAGTGCAGCGGAGCTCGAAATGGGAGCGCAGATAGGCTTTACTTCGCCACGGCAGATATTTGAGCTCTGTCGGATGAAGTCTGCCGAAGGGACAAAAACTCTTTCGTTCGCTGAGATGCTTGAACTTGTTAAGAACGGGGAGAGCGTAGAAGATATCGTCAAAGGGAAAGTTTCCCAGAAAAAGATAGACGCTCTTCGTGCGGGAGAAAGTCTGGAATCTGATATGGTACAGTTTACTGATCTCGGAAACCACGCTTGGGCGAGCGAAGCAATAAAGACACTGGCTCTTGACGGTATAGTAAAGGGAACTTCCGAGACTACATTTTCGCCATCGAGAAATATTACGCGTGCAGACTTTGCCATTCTTCTCGTTCGCGCGCTGAAGTTTGAAAGTAACAGCGCAGAGAACTTTTCGGATGTTGCTGCAACTGATTATTTTGCAAAAGAGCTTGCCGTTGCGAGGAACAGCGGAATCGTCAGCGGAATAGGCGAGAACAGGTTTGCTCCGCGAAATTTTATAACGCGTATGGATATGATGGTTATCGCGTACCGTGCTCTCGAAATGTCAGGAACAAGGGTTTTGCCGGTTGAAGGAGTATTCCCGGCTGAAAGTTATCCGGATTACGGAAATGTGAAGAGTTATGCAACCGATGCCGTCAAGGCGCTTGTCGGCGCAGGTATTGTGAACGGAAAAAACGGAACAATCGCTCCTTCTTCATATACAACGCGTGCAGAAGTAGCGGTGCTTATCGATAGAATGCTTAAAACTGTCGCAAAATAGTTGCGAGTTTTTGTTTGACGAAGTACGGGATAAGGTTTTTCACGATACAGTGGAAAACCTTATTTACATATTATAATATATATAAATATATCCATATGCACAAATGACACAAACGGAAGAAGTGAAAATTGTCGGAGTTTTAGGCAAAATGTCAAAACTCAAAAAAATTGGAAAAAAGTTAAAAAAAGTTATTGACAAAGAGGGGTGATAGGTGGTATATTATTAAAGCACCTCACGCGAGGGGGCTAAAAAAGATTTGAAAAAAATCGAAAAAAGAGCTTGACAGCGTAGGTGAGATGTGATATAATCAATACTCGGTCGCGACTCCGGAAGGGGAAGCGGCGGATGCGATTAGAGGTCGCACTTGTACCTTGTAAATTAAACAACGTAACAGA
>JAZOAS010000166.1:0-6195 GCA_045595605.1 Eubacteriales bacterium | reverse complement strand
ACAAGGTAAACGCAGGCAACGAAAAGATTAATGAAGGATTGACACTCCTCAATGAGTACAACGAAGCTCTTGAAGCTTTGGCTGAACAGACGGGCTTCGAAATTCAGCACTAAACCCCACAAGTGATAAAAAACGTCAGGTGTTTTGCCTTACGTCTTTTTATATATCATTATTCACTTTTCTTGAATTGTCGCTTATATTCCATAGGCGTTATTCCCATATGCTTTTTATACAATCTGAAGAAGTTGGAATAATTATTAAACCCGACTTTGTATGCAAGCTCTTCTATTGAGCTGTCCGGTGTCATAAGGCTGTTGAATTTATGAATTCTGCGCAAGATTATGTAATTCCACAGGGATATACCGAGCTGCTTTGCAAATTCATGAGAAATGTATGAACGATGCACGTTGAACCGATCCGCTATATCCTGAATGGTTATGTCTTTTGTAAAATTATCATCTATATAACGCAGAACATTATCAATAAGGGTGTTTACAAACACTTCTTCTCTTCTCGCGTATGTCGTGTCGTCAATCACCTTACCGATTTTCCCCAAAAGTTCTATCACCTTGCAAATCGCAAGAGGCTCTTTCAGCTCGGATTCTTCCCTTACAATTTCGAGCAGTTCATAAAACAAATTATCGATGCCGTGTTTTTTTGCAACTTTGGAGCAAATGATATTCCCCTTCCCCTTTTCTCTCTTATAAAATTTTGAAAAAACATGGAGAGCATCACATGGAAACGAATTGATCATATTAAGGTTTGTGAGCACCGTAATTCGCTCGTGGAAAACGTCATTATCTATATTTGACAAGAAAAACTCCGATGGATTGAACATTACTACATCGCCTTCGCTGACTTCATGAGAGGTTCCTTCTATATTCATCCTTCCTCTTCCTTTTATAAAAAACATAAAGCCAAGATTTATCGAGCGATGATAGTCCTGTCTTACTGTTTCTCCTGCCTTGATGCCTGAAACATATTTCACGCGGTATGAGTATGGACTTTTGAAATCTTCAAGTATATAATCTTTCATAATTCTCACCAAGCATAATTATACATAAAAGAAGCATAATCGTCAATAGTATTTACAATTATGTTTTGATAGAATATACATATAATATTTAACCAAAAGGAGAAATGAAAATGAAAAAAGCATTTTCCCTGATGCTGGTTCTGTGTATGATTATCAGCATCATCCCATCTGCAGCAGCGTTTTCGGATGTAAATAATGCACCCGAGCGTGAGTATATCACGGCTCTTGCAGAAAAAGGAATTGTAAAAGGTTATAATGCAGACACCTTCGCTCCCGATAAACTCTGCACAAGAGAACAGTTTATGACTTTCCTCTACCGTGCGGCAGGTGAGCCTGCAGTAGAAAAGACTTCTGCTTTTTCAGACGTTCCCACCACTGCTTACTTTGCGGATGCTGTCACCTGGGCTTATGAAAACGGCATCACAAACGGTGCAGGCGGCGGCAAGTTCGGTGTTGGCAAGACAATCGACCGCAACCTCGCATCATACTACCTCTACAAGTGGGCTGATGTTACAAAAAACGGCAATATGACAGACAGCTGCTACCTTTCAGAATACGATGACGGCAAGGAAGTTGAGCTTTATGCAAGAACTTCCTTTGCATGGGCAATCGGCAGCGGTGCTTTTGAAATCAGAGGCAAGAAACTCTCCCCCGCTACTGAAGTAACCCGTGGTGAAGCAATCGGCGCTCTCGGAAGACTTCTTTCTAACCACTACCATGTATGGGGTGAATATAAAGACAACGGCAACGGTACACATACCCGCGTTTGTGAAAGAGATGCAAGCCACGTTGAAACTGAAGCACATACCTTCAACAATGGTGAACTTACGCAGAACGTAACAGAGGCTATCAACGGTGAGATTACATATACCTGCACAAAGTGTATGAACGAAAAGGCCGAAAAGGTAAAGAAGGGTACTGATATTACTACCCGTGCTGATCTTGAAGAAGCTATAACAAGCGTTGCATGGGCGTTTTATGCAAAGGAAACCGCTGTACAGTATGACTCCTGGCACTTCTCAAAGCTCTACGGATACCTCGGCGGTCACTGCAGATCAATGGGCTTTGTTCCTCCCGAAGTCGGAACAAGCGACACGACCTACTACTCCGTATGCTCTGCATACACCTCACAGGCATTCTACGAAGCTATCGGAGCTCTCGCACTCGGAGAAGTTAACCATCCTTTAGGATTCACTACTACATGGATTTTCCGCTATGCTGACAACCAGCGCCATACAACTGAATCTGAGGAAACTCTCAACGACCCCATGACAGAGAATGATGTTGACGGTGCTGTCATCAGATGGCTTGATTATGACAGATACTCCAAATCAAAGCGCGATGGCCTCTATGTAGAAAACGCACTTGAGTCATCAAGCTTTACAGACCACTTCCCGGGACTTGTCTATAAGAACGATGCTCCCGACGGTGAGACTCACTACGGCTACTACGACGAAAGCGGAAACGCTCTTACCGCAGAACAGGTAAAGCTTGATTACATCAATCCGATAATTGCAAAC
The DNA here is from genome assembly GCA_045595605.1 of Eubacteriales bacterium. Taxonomy (GTDB): domain Bacteria; phylum Bacillota; class Clostridia; order Oscillospirales; family JAAYXM01; genus SIG480. The sequence continues at coordinate 3,639 of JAZOAS010000166.1, read as the reverse complement.
TGCGACGAGACCTTCCGCCCCGGTGACTTTGCGATGTACGCCACTCACACCATGATTTACATCGGCAACAACACCTTCCTCCACTGCACAGGCTATAAGATCAACCCGACAAAGCGCGAAGATGTTCTCGAAGAGACAGGCGCAATTCATGTAGCTTCTGATTTGTACAAGAACACCTCACTCACAGAAAGAGTAAAGAATGCTGACAACTTCGTTATGGCGCGTCCGCTCGACTTTATCGTAGCTCCGGGATATGACGAAGACCCGGGCAACGATGTTGTAGTTGATGTAAAGGTTCCCGAAAAGACGAAGAGCCGTATCAAGTATCCGAATATGGATATCGACAGAACAGTTGACATAACTCCGTTCGGAACAGTCGCTACAGGCGAAACCCTCACGTACTCCATCAAGATTTCTAACCGCACAAATGCTCCGAAGTATCTCGACTGGTACGCTCGTGCAAACAACAACGAATCAGGCAAAGCAACTTACGAAGGCCTCGTAGTAACTGAAAAAATCCCTGTCGGATGTGAATTCGTTGAAGCAAACAACGGCGCAAGTTTCGCAGATGGCATAGTTACATGGAAACTCGACGACATAAAGTCAGGCGAGAGTGTAAACCTCACATACACAGTCAAGGTAAATGCAGAGGTTGGCGAAACAATCGTAAGCGATGGCGGTATGGTTGATAACATCCCGTCCAACAGCATCGAAAACACAGTCGGCGCTACAAAGCTTTCAGACAGCGAGAAGGAAACGCTCCTTGGTCTCAATGACCTTACAGCTTTCGGCGGCGACACAGATTTTGCAGAAGGCGTTTATAAGGCTCTCGGAAAGAGCCTCGACCTCCCGAGCACAAATGACATCATCGACAACCTCTTCACTTATTCAACTCACATCCCCGGTAGCTCTGCTGAAGTAGGTGGTTTGTATTCACCGAACTACAACCCGATCAATCTCTTCGTCCGCCAGACAGCGGTTGCTGACAAGTATGCAGACGTAAAGAATATGCTCATCGACCGTTACTGGGGCGGCGCAAGCTTCTATGTCGGCGATGATCTCAAGTGGGACTATGCAAACCGCGCTATCAAGGAGTTCAAGACAACTTACCTTGAAGCAGGCGACATTCTCGTTTATGCAGATGTCACAGAAAAAGACGGCGAACTCTCTTACTCCAACGACCATATAATCGTTATGATTTACGATGGTGAAAAGCTCCTCTGCTCCGATAAATCAGCAGACGGCGTAACTCATTCCGTTTATGAGGGCGACGCTATGAACACACAGCTCCTCAGCGCTCTCTTCAGCGAATACGGAAAGGGTGGCGAGTACGAACTCTTCTTCACCCTCCGTCCGTCACAAGTAAAGTAACAACAAATAAAAAAGAACCAGACCGTATGGTCTGGTTCTTTTTTATTTGAGATAATCTTCTTTTATGATGTAATACGGTATCGCTACGAATAGCAAAGCTCCGAGCCATGCAGACGGCTCTATGTAAAACAGGATTTCCGTACTGAGCCCTCCTGCAACAAGCCAGCCCATACCCACGCGGATTACGCACTCTGCCATACCTGAAAGCATCGACCACAAAGCATTTCCCATACCCTGAAGAACTTTTCTGTAAACATATATCAGATAAAGTATGTTCATGCAAATTGCCATTACCCGCAGATACTGCCAAGCGACCTCTATTGCTTCAAGCGCTCCGTCCATTGAAGTGTCAAGAAAAATTCCGGCAAGCTGTCTTCCAAACAGGAAAACAACACTTCCGACTATGCTTGCCGCGACAATACACATCAGGAATGCACTTTTTACACCGCGACGAACACGCCCGCGCTCGCCTGCGCCATAGTTTTGAGCAAAGAAGGTCAGAAATGCCGTACCGAGTGAGATTGCGGTACATTCCAAAAGTCCGTAAAGCTTATTAACTGCCGTATATCCCGCAACGAAAATGCTTCCCTGCGCGTTTATCGTTGCCTGAAGTATTATTCCTCCAAGTGAGATAACAATAGTCTCAATTGACATCGGTATCGCAAACATGGTCAGCTCGCGAATTTGCTTCCAATCAGGCTTCCACATCCCTTTTTCTATGTTTACATACTCTATCTTCTTTATACAGAAGAAGCAATAAACGAACGACACAAGCTGTGAAAGAATGGATGCCGCCGCCGCGCCGAAAATCCCCCAGTGGAACGCGAGAACAAACAAAAGGTCAAGCCCTACATTCAGAAGTGCCGAGATAATCATCGCAACAAGCGGTGTTTTCGCATCTCCAAAAGCGCGAAGAATCGCAGCTGCGAGGTTATACGCCACAACTATCATCGTTCCCGAAATCATCGTTATAAGATATACTTCTGCACCGTCGATTATATCTGCCGGGGTTTTCAGAAGCTCAAGAACGGGTCTTGACGCCAAAAGCCCCGCCACGGTCAGAAGCACACCGAGAAGTGCGGAGAGAATAATTGACATTGAAAGTGCCTTGTTTAGCTTATCGAAATTTTTCTCTCCGAAGTATCTTGCAATAAATGTTGAAAATGCATTGGTAAAAGCGCAGGCAGTCCATAAAACGAGCCAGTATATCCAGTCAGCCGAGCCGACCGACGCAAGCGCCTTGACACCAACCCCGCGACCGACGATAGCCGCATCGACTATCATATACAGCTGTTGTCCGATATTTGTGAGTATAAGGGGAATCGAAAACGAAATCAGCTGTTTCGTTATGTTCCCCTTTGTCATATCAGTTGTTTTACTCATTTACTTTTCCCTTAAATAATCTCTTCTTTCCGCGGGAAAACTATCGCGCAGATAATGTACGCGATTATTCCGCTGCCGCCAAGAGCCGTAAAAAGTATCCACGCAAGGCGAACGAGCGTCGGGTCAATCGCAAAATATTCAGCTATTCCGCCACAAACGCCGTCAAGTTTTTTTCCTTCAGTTATTTTATAGAGTTTTTTGTTCATATCTTCTCCTCCGGAATAACTCAGTGTTTATCAAGCATAGCCTTCTTAACTGACCAAAGCTTTTCTGAAAGGTCAACATAGTACTTATGCGGATTTTCGAAACGGCAGACCTCGCTCCAGAGCTCGTCAACCGACTTTGCGCAAAAGTCGCGGATTTCGGAAATCTCACGGTCACGGTAAAAACACTCGCCGTTTTTGAAAAGCTGTTCGTGAAGCGGGCGGGCAGTAAAGTTTTCAATCGTCTTTCTCTTCCAGGTATGGTTCGGGTCGAAAAGCTCATACGGCTTTCCGTCATCAATCGTCTCATCAGCAAGAGTTATGACATCCGCCATAGCCTTTCCGCTCTCGTTATCGATAAGTCTCCAAAGCTTCTTAAAGCCCGGAGTTGTAATCTTCTCTACATTTTCCGAAAGCTTTATCTTCGGGATGATTTCGCCGTTATCCTCAACAGCCGCAAGCTTATATACACCGCCGAAAACAGGCTCACTGCGGGAGGTTATGAGCCTCTCACCTACGCCGAAAATATCAATCTGTGCACCCTGCATGATGATATCACGGATGATATATTCATCAAGCGCGTTTGACGCGATAATCTTACAGTCAGAAAACCCTGCATCGTCGAGCATCTTTCTCGCCTTCTGTGAGAGGTATGTTATGTCACCGCTGTCAATTCGGATGC
>JAZOAS010000165.1:0-12560 GCA_045595605.1 Eubacteriales bacterium | reverse complement strand
CAATTTTGGTTTCCAAATTGGTTACAAAAGATAAGTATATTCAAAAAATTTATACTTATGGGTTATCATTTTCGAATTTTGGATTCATGGGTAATGCAGTGGTAAGCAGCTTGTTTCCGGATGTTTTTTTTGAATACCTGATTTTTACACTGCCTTTGTGGATATTTATATATCTTTGGGGAGTGCCAAGACTTCTTATTGCAGATTCAGGGAAAAAACAAACATTTACGGGATCTATGAAATCTTTTGTTAATCCTATGTTTATAGCGATGCTGATAGGTATGGTAATTGGTCTTTCAAATATTCATCTTCCGGAGTGGACTATATCACTTATAAATGTATCGGGAGATTGCATGTCACCGATTGCCATGATTCTTACTGGAGTGGTTGTATCATCAATATCCCTGAAAAAAACTTTTTTAAATGTAAGAATTTATATTGTTTCGACGATAAGGCTTATTATTATGCCTGTCCTTTTCATAGCAGTGGTATCTTTTTTCAGAATTCCTGAAACAACCTATATCTGTGCACTTTGTTCCCTTGCAATGCCTCTAGGGCTCAATACTATTGTTATTCCGAGTGCACTTGGTAAGGACACAACGGTTGCAGCAGGTATGGCGGTGATTTCTCATTTGCTTTCTTGTATAACGATTCCGTTAATTTTTTCGATCATATAGAACAGATAATCAATGACAAAAAATTCAATAAATGGCATCTAAACCGTTCGGCTCTTCCAAAAAACGACAAGATTCGACAGAATCTTGTCGTTTTTCTACTTTTTTCTGCTTTTAATGTATTCCATAGGGGCTATGCCGGTTTTTTTAAGAAAGCTTCGATAAAAGGTTGTGTAATCCTTGAAACCGGCACCCGCGGCGGCATCGTTTGCGCTTTTTCCGGCAATCAGAAGCTCCTGAGATTTAATTATCCGCCTTTCTTTAATATACGAACCGAGGGAGAATCCGGTATTCTTTTTGAAAAACTTATACAAACTCTTTTCGGAGAAGAAAAAGCGGTTCGCAATTTCCTTGTAATTCAAATCATTTGTGAGGTTATCGTTGATGTATCTTATTATCTCGAGAATCTTGTCATTATGAAGCTCGAAAGAATCCGGGTTTATTGTATTTTCTGACTTCACCGCTTTGATAAGAAATGAAAAGAGGGAGACAGTTGCGCAAAAATCACCGTATTCGGTGTTCTGGGAAAGCCCTTCCTCAATTTCCTCGAACATTTCATCAAGCTGTAGATTCGAAACGGCTTCGGCATCAAAAACCATAATTTTTGACGCGGAGAGAACATTGTAAAAATCAAACTGCGAAAGGTCAAAGCCTGCGAAAAGGTCCTTTGAGAAAAGAAGACGCTTTCTGTAATAAACGCACGGTTGTTTGATAATCGGTCGGTGAAGCGTGCCTTTTGAAATGATGATCATAGTTCCGTCTTTAATTTCAAAACGCTTGCCTTCGAAAGCAAAGAAGAGAGAGCCCTTTACAAAATGGTATATCTCAAACTCATCGTAATGGGTATGTATTTCAAATTCATTATTTTCCTGCGCGTTGTTTGTCAGGGTAGAAACGAAGCAAAGCTTCTTGTCGGAAGAAGTGGTATAAAAGGAAAAATCGGGCTGATTCAAGGAAGACACCTCGCAATGGTAGAAAATTGCAATCAAATAGCTCTAAAAAGCAATTGATATTGTAAATACAATATGATAATATATTAAAAAAGGTTGATTGTCAAGGAGAATTGATATGATCTATTTTACTAGCGATATGCACGGAGAAAAAGACTTTCGCGGTTTGAATGAATATCTTCGTAAGGCGACGGATGATGACCTTCTTATCATTCTCGGCGATGTCAGCCTTAATTTTGAAAAGACTGAAGAAAACCGCGAGTTTACAGAGTTTTTTATGTCGATAGATAAGAACATCGCGTTTCTTGACGGAAACCACGAGAATTTTGAATATATGGAGTCTTTCCCCGAGGACAAGTGGAACGGCGGAAGGGTAACACGCCTTAGCGACAAAATCGTCTGGTTGCGAAGAGGAAACATCTATAACATCGGCGGGAAGACCTTCTTTGCCTTTGGCGGTTGCAAAAGCTCGGATAAGTGGAAGGAGATGGGGCTTTGGTATTTTGGAGAGGAAGCGACAGAAGATGAGCTTTCTCTTGCGTATGCAAAGCTCAAAGCCCACAATTACTCGGTAGATTACATCCTTACCCACAAGTATGAAAGAAAACCAGGTGAGACGGGGACATACGGACCGCTTGAGGAGCTGATACAGTTTATAAACGAAAATGTAAGCTTCAAAAAGTGGTACGCAGGGCATTATCATTTAAACGAAAAAGCGGATAATAAGCATACATATATTTACGACGAGCTTGTTGAGATAGAGTAATCGTTCCCTTTCTTTAATTACGGAGTCAAGAACTATTTAGAAATTTATCTAAATAGTTCTTGACTTTTTTGTTTTTCTCTGTTACAATCTATTTAGAAATATTTCTAAATAGATTGCAGGAGGTGTTTGCTTTGGGGATGAACGAAACTTTGAAGGCGATTTCAGATCCCGTAAGGCGCGATATACTTTTTATGCTTCGCTCGGGGAAGAAGTCTGCAGGTGAGATTGCTGAGCAGTTTAACTTAACGGGAGCGACGGTTTCATATCACCTTACAAAGCTTAAGAGCGCAGACCTGATAGTAGAGGAGAAGTATAAAAACTTCATTTATTACGAGCTGAACACTTCAGTTTTCGAAGATGTTCTCAACTGGATATATTCGATAGGAGGAAAGAAATGAAATTTTTTAAATGGAAAATTTTCTTAAAAACGGCGGCGATATGTCTCGCACCAATCCTTTTGGGTGTAATTCTCTGGGATAAACTACCAGAGACAATGGCGATTCATTTTGATATAAACAATAATCCGGACAATTTTGCTTCAAAGGGGTTTGTTGTTTTTGCTCTACCGTGTCTTATGGTGCTTCTGCAGGCTTTTTGCTGTTTTATAAACGACATAAATGCAAAGAAGCACGGCGACCGACCAAAGTTTGAAAAGGCAACAAAGTGGATAATTCCCGCAATGTCGGTGATTTTACAGCCTGTGACGCTTTTGTACGGGCTTGGTGTTCAAATCGATATAAGGCGTGTTGTTGCGGTTATTGTGGCGATTATATTTGTTGTCATAGGAAACTACCAGCCGAAGCTTGACTATGTAAAAAACGCGGATGTAGATACGGAAAAGGCGAGAAAGATAAACCGATTCATCGGTTTTGAAGCAGTTGTAATGGGCGTTCTGTTCTTCCTCAGCATATTTTTCCCGCCGGTTGCGACAATAGTCTGCCTTTTCCTTCTGATACCGTTTGCGGTAATTTCAGTGTCTTACGGAATTTATGTAGGGAAAAAGAAATAGTAAAAAACATCGCAAGAGGTTATACTCTTGCGATGCTTTTTAACAACTTCAGATTGAATATTTTGCAATCATTAAAATCACTCAACCTGCGGTAGAATATAATATATAGTTAAACTTCTGGGATTATTGTCCTTGTCGGTCAGCTGTGCTAATATAAAAGTATAAAAAGTCAGGGAGGAAAGAAGAATGGTAGCATCATTACGGCGTGAAAACGGTGTTCTCAAGGTGGATATAGACGGAAAGCTCATTGAACCGGTTTCGTTCAAGAGCTTCAGACCTACCGAGAAGAACATCTCAGATTTCGCAAAAGCAGGCGTAAAGCTCTTTAGCCTTGTCGTAAGCGGGCTTAAATGTGCTTATGATGTTCCGTATTCCTTATATGGCGAAACATGGTTTGGAAAAGGGAAATACGACTTTTCGCCAATCGACAGACAGATTGAGCTTTTTATAAAAAACGCTCCGGGGTGTTATTTTGCGGTTATGATTCACCTTGACACGCGAGATTGGTGGCACGAAACCCACGAAAACTTCCCGCGCACCTTTACCCGCCTTTCACAGGCGATTGCAGACCCTGAATGGCGAAAGGCGACAACGGATTACCTCAAGGCAGCGATGCAGCATATTGAGGATAAGTACGGTGAATATATTTACGGATATTTTATGCTTTGCGGAAAGGGAACGGAGTGGTTTTGCTTTGAAGATTTTCAGAGCTCACACCCGATAAAAGAGAAGTATTATAAAGAATACACGAAGAACCCTGCTGCTGAGATTCCGTCAAAAGAAAGGCTTAATCTGCCGTCTGATGTGTCTTTTTATGACGATGCTGAGGTCGTTCTCTACCAGCGCGCTCACGCTGAGCTTGTTGCCGATACGATCCTCCTTTTTGCAAAAGAGGCGCAAAAGGTCATAAAACACAAGAAGCTTCTCGGGCTTTACTTCGGATACCTTTTTGAATTTCAGAATTTCGTTAACGATGCGGGGCATCTTGCTTTTGATAAGATTTATCATAGCGAGGATATAAATATGATTTCCTCGCCTGCGTCCTACGGCTTTCGCGAGCCTGACTCGACGAGTGCATGTATGCTTACCTTCAAATCGCTTGATGTAAATGATAAGCTATATTTTTATGAGTATGACCAGCGAACATATCTTTCGCAGGAATTTGCTCTTGAAGGAGCGGGGTATTACTGCAAAACAGACAGAGAAGCAGTGGACCTTATGTGGCGCGATTTTATGCTCTGCACGGCAAATAACTCAGCCCTATGGTGGTTTGATATGTTTGAAGGATGGTATGGTAGCGAAAAGATGCTCAGTGCGATTTCGGGCATGGTGGAGATAACAGACCGCCTTTCGCGCTTCCCGCGAAAATCGTGCGCCGAGGTTGCGGTCATCGCATCTCCCGAATCGATGTACAGAGCGAATAAGAATAACAACATCCACGACCTTCTTCTCTTCAGTCAGCGAGAAGGATATATGCGAATGGGCGCACCGTTTGATATGTATTCTGAAGGCGATATCGACAAGATTGATTTTGCACAGTATAAGCTGATAGTCTTTCTGATTCCGTTTGACTTGAAGCCTGAAACAGTTAAAATGGCAGAGCGGATGAAAAAGGAAGGTAAGACTATTCTCTGGATGTATGCGCCTGACTATTTGAACGGCGGTCTGGATAAGATGAAGGCTCTTACTGATATGAAAATTGAAACTATGGAAGAAAGAGCTTCTGTCGGAATCGGCGCTGTTTTGCCGTCTCCGTATTTCTTCATAAATGATGAGAATGTTGTTTCTGTTGTTGAATTTAATGATGGAAAGACCGCCGTTGGCTATAAGAAATGCAATGACTATATTTCCGTTTACAGTGCGATAGGAAATCTCGATGCAAATGTACTTCGTGAAATTTGCCGTGTTGCAGGGGTTCACATATATTCAGATACCGACCCTGTTTATGTAAGCGATAGACTCCTTGGAGTCTATGCGTTTTCTGATACTGTTCTTAATGTGAGAGAAGACGGAGTTTATGAGAATCTGTTTACCGGAGAAAAGTTTAAGGCGTGCGACGGTAAGCTATTTGTACCTGCGGGCGAATATGCCTCGAAACTATTTATGAAGGAGGAATAGCTTGTGTTTGACATAGGAGTTCTCGCGTACAACATAAAGAAGTACAGAGAGATGAAAGGCCTTTCACAAAAGGAGCTTGCCGATAAGATGTTTGTCAGCGCCCAGGCAATCTCAAAGTGGGAAAGAGGAATGGCTGTTCCCGAAATTGACAAGCTTTGTTTGCTTGCAGAGTATCTTGGAAGCAGTATTGATTCGCTTGTCGGCCATTTCGAGGAGAATGAGACAGTTATGATAGGCATTGACGGCGGAGGAACAAAAACTGAGTATATTCTCTTTAATGAACACGGGAAGATTTTTAAACGAATTGTTGGTGAGGGGACAAACCCGAACTTTTACGGTATAGAAACTGTTTGCGAAAGGATAAAAAACACAATAAAGACGCTCCTTGCAATAAAACCGAATGTAAAAGGCGTTTTTATAGGCGGTGCAGGGTGCCTTACGGGCGACAACGGCACACATATTGAGAATTACCTCAAAAGCCATTTTCCTACAATGAAAATAAGATGCAAAAGTGATATGATGAATGCAATTGCCTGTGTGACGGATGAGAAAAGGTGCCTGGGTACGATAAGTGGCACAGGTAATGTTACTTTTGCATACAAAAATGAAAAGATAACGAAATATGGCGGATACGGTGTTCTGTTTGACAAAGCAGGTAGCGGATACGACATCGGCAGAGAGGCACTTGTCGCCGCTTTTGAAGAGTGCGAAGGGATAGGGGAGAAAACTCTTATAACGAAATTTGTTCAGGAAAGATTGGGGACAGATGACATAACAAAGCATATCCGCGACTTTTACGGCAAGGATGCTTCGTACATCGCATCGTTTGCGACAACGGTTTTTGAAGCTGTAGAAAAGGGTGATGCGATTGCCGAGAGGATAATAAACGAGAATGTAGAGAGAATAGCGTTTTTAATAAACTCAGCTTATGAGAAAAATAAGGACTGCAAAACGCTTGCGCTTGCAGGCTCCCTTTATAAAAACAAGGCCTTTCTCAATGCGGTAAAAGAGAAAATTTCGCCCGGTCTTGAGTGCCTCATATCAGATAACCCGCCGGTACTTGGCGCGTGCGTTTTATGTTGCAGGCTTCTTGGGCTTGAAAGCGCGAAGGTAAGAGAGAATTTTGAAAGCGAATACAGCGCGAAATTTGGAATAGAATAGGGGATAATCAAAATGAGATCAAAGACGGAATCAAGAAATCCAAAAACGACACATATCGATAAAATGGACACGCTTTCAATGGTAAAGCTCATAAACGAGGAAAATATGAATGCGGTCAAGGCAGTTGATGCCGTTCTCGAGAGTGTGTCGGCGGCGATTGATGCAATCACCGAGCGATTTATGCGAGGTGGAAGAATCTTCTACATGGGTGCAGGAACTTCGGGAAGACTCGGTATAATTGATGCGGCAGAATGCCCGCCGACCTTCGGGCTTTCAAAGGACAGAGTAATCGGGATAATCGCAGGTGGTGAAAAGTGCCTTGCGATAGCCGGCGAAGGAAACGAGGACAGCGGAGAAGCGGGTATTGCGGATATCTCAAAATACGACTTAAGCGAAAATGATACGCTTGTTGGAATTTCTGTTGCGGGAAATGCGGCGTATGTTGTTGATGCTATGAGATTTGCAAAGGAAAAGGGTTGTCTTACCGTCGGTATCACCTCGAACGAAGGCTCGCTTACAGACAAGGTAGCGGATATTTCAATTGTTCCCGATACGGGTGCGGAGGTAATAACGGGCTCAACAAGAATGAAAGCGGGATCTGCGCAGAAGTTCATTCTCAATATGATTTCTACAAGTGTTATGATAAAATGCGGATATGTTTACGAAAACCTCATGATAAATTTAAAGCCAACGAACATAAAGCTTACAAGGAGAATGCTCTTTATCGTTTCTGATATTCTCGGCGTAAGTGAGGAAGAGGCAGAGCGTCTCCTTGAAGAGAACGACTGGAGCATCCGCAAGGTTGTAGATTCAAAAAAATAAATAAAAACGGAAGCACCTTAAAAGTGCTTCCGTTTTTATAAGTATATGCTATTCGTCAACAGTTTCGAGGATATCAGAAATTTCGCAGTCAAGCGAGGTGCAAATACGTCCCAGGACATAGCTGTCATAGCGAACAACCTTGTTTTTGTAATAGTTGTCGATTATTTGATAGCGGATACCCGTGCGTTTTGAAAGTTCATAACGGCTGATGTTGAGACTTTTTAATGTCTTGTCAAGTTTTAACCTAACAGTAACCATGCAATCATCTCCTATACATATATATTTTAATAAATGTATATTGTGTTGACAATTTCCACAAATAGGTATATACTTATATAAATATATAAGGGGGGAGACTCATAGGAAGAAAAAGAAAAATCTTCTTGTTTTTTACAGATGTTTTAACAATGCTTAAATAAGTGATACAAGCATTGACAAAAGCTGTGAAAAGATATATACTTGTGAAAATTGAGAATGGAAATTAGTGGGCAAAATGAAAACTTTATTATTCTTAGCGATTTTAATAGTATTGATTCAAATATCTATAATATTTGAACTTTGGTATAAAAATAGAAAACTTACGAAAAAGGTTCGCCATTTTGACGATGTTGAGCTGTGGCATGCACTTGCGTTCAAGGATGCATTAACAGGGGTTCACAACAGAAATGCGTATAATCGTCGGATTTCGGAAATTGAAAAGAGACATTCGAAAGATGAGTTCGCCATTATGCTTTTTGATGTTGACGACTTTAAAAATATCAACGATACAAACGGTCATCTTGCAGGAGATGAAGCATTGAAATATTTGGCGCAGATATTAAAAGAGGTGTTTTGTTCCTCGGATGATAGAATATACCGCATAGGTGGAGATGAATTCGCGGTAATTTCGAAAGGAAAAACAGAAGATCAGATTATGGAGCTTTTGTTCAGAGTAACGAATGCGCTGAAAGAAGATGGAAAAATAGCTGTCTCAAAAGGCTATTCGATGATAAATAAGAATGTGAATGCTGCTTTTGCGCAGGCAGATCAAATGTTATATGCAGAAAAAGCATTAATAAAGCAATAAAAAAACGGCTGTGAAACACAGCCGTTTTTTTATACAATCTTTTCAAATGCAGAAACGGAAACCTCGTAAGTTGTTCGGATGTTTTCGTACCCGTCAACTACCTTTATGTATTCGCGACTCTGGAGTCTGCCGAGAAGGTTGATTTGGTTTCCTGTATCAAGCTCTGAGGCTCTTCTCGCGTTCTGTCCCCAGACGATAACGGGAAGGTAATCGGACCGTCCGTATCTGCGGTTTATCGCAAGCATAAGGTCGCAAATCTCTCTGCCGAGTGGAGTTTTTCGATAGGTTGGCGTTTTGCATACCGTTCCCGAAAGCTCAAGCGTGTTTTCGTACTCGTTTTCATCAGCAGGAAAAATATCTTTTGCAAAGGCGGAGATGATAAGGCGGTTACCGGATTCTGTTTTCTTGTTGAACGAGCGAAGCTCTGAGCTTATCGTGACAAATTCTCCGACTTCGGGAATGTCAGAGAGCAGAGAATCGCGTATAGTTACCGGAACATTGTCAAAGGTACCGGAGAGTCGCTTTGTGAGAAGTGTAAAGCTGTAAAACTTTATATTGTGCGCTTCGTGCGAGAGATACGGCTCAGTATCAACCTTTCCGCTTAAAAGTAATGAGTTTTGTGACATATTTTCCATATTTTCACCTCTTGTAGTAAATCATATGGTAATATATATTTATGAGGGTGTGAAAATATGACAAGCAGTTTAAAACGATATATTCATTTTTGAAATATCATCGGGAGAGGTCCCTGTAGCGAGGAGCGTTGCTACAAGACCGAGCATATCCTCGGTCTTTTCGCCTGTATTTAGTGGCATAATAAACTCCTGCTCTTCAATTACTTTCCCACCGATATCCTGAAGCTTTCGCTGAAGTGAGATTGCAAGGCGTGAGGCAACAAGGCTTGAGGCGGTTACCGTATTTTTTCTGCAAAGTCCGTATGAGATAATGTTTTTAGCATAAAATGCGGGGATGATGTCACGGTCAAGTGAGTCGGGGAGAATGAGGAGCGACGACTCTGAAAAAAATGGCTTTTTATAAAGATTTCCCGAGACGAGAGCAATATCAACTCTTGCGCTCTGCGGGTTTGTAATAAGCGCGCAATCGGTAAGCCTTAAAAGCTCTTTTGAAAAGGAAAAGTCTTCGTTTTCAAAAACTCCAACTGAAATCATATCAAAACCCCTTGCATAGTTATTTCTGAATGTGATATTATGAGAATACTGTTATATTGTTTGTTAAAAAAACTTTTTTATGCCGGAGGTAGAGATGTCACAGGTAAAAGAAAGAAGAGAAATTGAGAATAAATTTAAGTGGCGGCTTGAGGATATATTTGAAAGCGACAATGCCTGGGAAAATGCGTTTTCTGAGGTGAAAAAGAATGGAGAAGCTTTTGGCAGGTATTGCGGCAAGGTGGTGGAAAGTCCGAAGGCTTTACTTGGCGCGCTCGTGGAGCTTGATGAAATCGGAGACCGCCTTCTCTCAGTTTATGTCTATGCAGCTATGCGCCGCGATGAGGATAACACAGTTTCAAAGTACCGCGCGATGTCTGACCGTGCGGAAGAGCTGCAGAGTGAGATTATGAGCCATATTTCCTTCTTTGAACCCGAGCTTGTTGAAGCGGGAAGAGAAAAGATTGAGAGCTTTACAAAAGAGGAAAGCGGGCTTTTGAAATACGGTCACTTCTTCGATAACCTTTTCCGTGAAGCTTGGCATATACTCTCCGAGCGCGAGGAAAAGCTTCTTGCAATGAGCCTTGGTATGTCAGACAGCGCGCATAATATCTTTTCGGCGCTTAATAATGCAGACCTATCATTTGGCGAGGTTAAGGATAAAAACGGAAACAGCCACGAGCTTACTCACGGAAGATACGGAATTTACCTCGAAAGCTCTGACAGAACGCTCCGCAAAAATGCGTATGGCGCGATGTATGAGCAGTATAAAAAATATAAGAACACTTTTGCTGCGGCGTATTCCGGTAGCGTAAAGAGCGACGCGTTCTTTGCAAAGGCAAGAAAGTACAAAAACACGCTTGATATGCGCCTTTCAGATAGCTTTATTCCTGAGCGGGTATACGATTCTCTCATAGAAGAGGTTAATCGTGGGCTTTCAGTTCTTTCAAGATACCTCGAATATAGGAAGAATAAACTTGGCGTTTCAGAGCTTTGTATGTATGATTTGTACACTCCTCTCGTTTCAGAGGACGAGGGTGAAATTCCGTTTGAGCGCGCGTGCGAGATAGTTCTCGAAGCGGTTGCGCCGCTTGGCGAGCAGTATGTAAGCGATATGAAGCGGGCTTTTTCGGAAGGGTGGATAGATGTTTACGAAAACCGCGGAAAAACACCCGGCGCATATTCCTGGGGTGATAATATAAATCACCCGTTTGTGCTCCTCAATTATCAGGGAAAGCTTGAGGATGTGTTCACTCTTGCACATGAAATGGGCCACGCTATGCACTCATACTATACAAATAAGACACAGCCCTCGGTTTACCGTGACTATAAGATTTTCGTTGCCGAGGTCGCAAGCACTGTGAATGAAAATCTCTTGCTTGAATATCTCCTGCGAGATGCAACCGGGTCCCGCCGCGACTATCTGCTGGGCCGTCGCCTTGAGGCAATAAGAACAACTTTCTACCGTCAGACGATGTTTGCGGAGTTTGAAAAGGCGGCTCACACAGCTTATCATAACGGTGAAGCGCTCACGGCAGAGAGTCTCTGTGAGATGTACGGAGAGATAAATAAGAAGTATTACGGAGCACTTTGTGTGTGCGATGAGAATATATCGTATGAATGGGCGCGAATTCCGCATTTTTACACGAGTTTTTATGTTTATCAGTATGCAACCGGCTTTGCCGCGGCAACGCGCATAAAAGAGCTTGTTTTGAGTTCGTGTGATGTGGCGGAGAGGTATATTGAGTTTTTGAAGGGCGGAAACTCCGACTATCCGCTTGAGCTCCTCAAGAAGACGGGCGTTGACCTTGAAACGGGAGACGCGGCAAGAAGCGTTATCTGTGATATGGATGAGGCGCTTAAACTCCTTTCGGACAAATAGATAACAGAAGGACAACTCACGAAAACTTTCCTTTTTGAGTAGAATGTAGCAGAGAAAGGGAAGGGGCGGTGATATAGGCGGTGTGTAGGAGAAGTGGCGGCGCATTTGTAATTTGCTTAATGGCGATAGCGGCGGGGATTCTTCTGGGGCTCCTGTTTCCGTCCGGCTTCCTTGTATTTGTGCTGTGCGTCTTGCTGATTTTGCTTGGCGTGCTGATGCTTATATGACGGAGGTGTTGTGATGAAAATTGTAGTAATAAAAGCTCCGAAATCCATGACGGGCATACTTAAAAGGATGTTCAAAATAGGAATAGAATAGAAAAAAGCCTTGAAGCTTAAAGCTTCAAGGCTTTTTTGGAGCTGTTAGGCGGATTTGAACCGCCGACCTCATCCTTACCAAGGATGCGCTCTACCGACTGAGCTATAACAGCAAATTGGCGACCCGGATGGGGCTCGAACCCACGACCTCTAGCGTGACAGGCTAGCGTTCTAACCAACTGAACTACCGGGCCAAGCGTTATCACGCCTAAATATTATACCGATTCTGCGATAAAAAGTCAATACCTTAATCGGCAAAATCTCAAAATATTGGCATATACTTGTATATCATAAAATGTTTCGGGTGATGAGTTATGCGACTTGAGATTAAACCTGTTCGAAAGAGAGAAAAAAGAAAGTAAAATTAAAAAAACATCTTGACAAAACATCAGCAATGTTGTATTATATTCCAGTCGCGTGACGAAATGCTGCTATAGCTCAGTCGGTAGAGCGCATCCTTGGTAAGGATGAGGTCGCCAGTTCAAATCTGGCTAGCAGCTCCAATTTAAAATATGCTGCTATAGCTCAGCCGGTAGAGCGCATCCTTGGTAAGGATGAGGTCGCCAGTTCAAATCTGGCTAGCAGCTCCAAAAAGTCCTAGAGCCGCAATGGTTTTGGGACTTTTGCTT
>JAZOAS010000164.1:0-13671 GCA_045595605.1 Eubacteriales bacterium | reverse complement strand
GCTCTCCGTCACCGCATCACAAAGCTTGCGCGCGACTACTACGACGAAAACGGCTTCTTCGAGATTGAAACCCCGATTCTTACAAAGTCAACTCCCGAGGGCGCTCGTGACTACCTCGTACCGAGCCGTGTCCACCCGGGAAAGTTCTATGCACTCCCGCAGTCACCCCAGCAGTATAAGCAGCTCCTTATGCTTGCCGGCTTTGACAGATATATGCAGATTGCGCGTTGCTTCCGTGACGAAGACCTCCGCGCAGACCGCCAGCCTGAGTTTACTCAGATTGACCTTGAGATGTCATTTGCCGATGTTGACGATGTAATCGGCGTCAACGAAGGCTTTATTGCATACCTCTTTGACAAGGTTCTCGGAAAGAAAGTCGAGCTTCCGCTCAAGCGTATGCCGTACAAGGAAGCTATGGAACGTTTCGGCTCGGACAAGCCCGATACACGCTTCGGCTATGAACTTTGTGATATTTCCGACATTGCGAAAACCTGCGAGTTCAAGGTGTTCTCAGGCGCAATCGAGGCAGGCGGCAGCGTCCGCATGATTAAGGTTGACGGCGGTGCGAAGTTTGCAAGAAAGGAAATCGACGGTCTTGCCGAGTGGGTAAAGACTTACCGCGCAAAGGGCCTTGCATGGTACAAGATTGCAGAGGACGGAACTGTCTCCTCAAGCTTTGCAAAGTTCTTAAAGGAAGAAGAGATAAAGGCAATCGTTGAACGCGCAGGTGCCGTGAATGGCGATGTTATCTTCGTTGTTGCCGATGCTTCAAACGATGTTGTGTTTGCGTCTCTCGGTGCGCTCCGTTGTGAGTGTGCAAAACGCCTTAACGCAATCGACTCCGACCGTTATGATATCTTCTGGGTTGTCGAGTTCCCGCTTTTCGAGTACGACGAGGAAGAAAATCGCTATGTCGCAAAGCACCACCCGTTCACCGCTCCGATGGACGAGGATATTGATACAATGATGACAGACCCCGCAAACGCTCGCGCAAAGGCATACGACCTTGTTATCAACGGTAACGAAGCGGGCGGCGGTTCAATAAGAATTCACTCTTCTGACTTGCAGGAGAAGATGTTCGAAGCTCTCGGCTTTACGAAGGAAGCTGCAAACGACCGCTTCGGTCATATGATTGAGGCGTTCTCATACGGCGCACCGCCTCACGGCGGACTTGCATTCGGTCTTGACCGTCTTGTAATGCTCCTTTCGGGAACGGAGAACATCCGCGATGTTATCGCATTCCCGAAGGTTCAGAACGCATCCGAAATTATGATGTCATCCCCTGACTTCGTTGAGGATGTCCAGCTTACTGACCTTCATATCGAAATTACAAAAGAAGACGAATAATTTTTATTGTATTAAAGGAAGCAAAGAGAATGATACAGATAAAAAACCTGTCAAAGAAATACGGCCCGAAGGTTGCGGTCAAGGGAATTTCGTTCTCTGTAAGCCGTGGCGAAATCGTGGGCTTTTTAGGCCCTAACGGCGCGGGAAAATCGACCACGATGAATGTCCTTACGGGATACCTCTCTGCAAGCGGGGGCAGTGCGTCCGTTGCAGGGTTTGATGTTCTCGACGATGCGCTCGAGGCGCGCCGCCACATAGGATATCTTCCCGAACAGCCGCCGCTTTATTTTGATATGACGGTTGATGAGTATCTGAACTTTTGCTACGAGCTCAAAGGCGCAAAGCAGGAAAGAGCTTCGCATATTGACGAAATCTGCTCGCTCGTCGGGCTTGAGAATGTCCGAAACCGACTCATAAAGAACCTCTCAAAGGGTTATAAGCAGAGAGTCGGGCTTGGTCAGGCGCTTATCGGCGACCCGGATGTCTTAATTCTTGACGAGCCGACAGTCGGCCTTGACCCGAACCAGATTATAGAGATAAGAAATCTCATCAAAAATTTAGGAAAAGACAGAACCGTTATCCTCTCAACCCACATCATCCCCGAGGTAATGGCGGTCTGCGAGCGAATCGTCGTAATAAATGACGGCGAGATTGTCGCTGACGGCAAGGTGGAAGACCTTATGCGCGACCTTTCGGGCGAGAATAAGTTTGAAGCCGAAATCGAGGGTGAGAGCGAGACCGTAACTTCTATCCTATCCTCTATTGAGGGCGTATCAAAAGTAGAGTTTGAAAAAGGAAAGTATATCATCACGGCGGAGAAGGGCGCGGACATAAGAAAGAATGTATTTCTCGCCGCGGCGGAGAAAAACCTCTCTCTTCTCTCCTTTGCTCCGCTCGCCGCATCCCTTGAGGATGTGTTTACACACCTTACGAGAAAAGGAGGAGAAGAGAAATGAAAGCCATTTTCAAACGCGAGCTCCGCTCCTACTTCACGGGAGGTATAGGGCTTGTATATTGCGCGGTGTTTGCGCTTGTCATGAACGCGCTCTATGCAATTATCTGCCTTGAAAACTACATGAGCGACTTCACACCGCTCTTTTCGCTTATGCTCATTGCGATGATTCTTCTCATCCCGATTATGACGATGAGAATATGGAGTGAGGAGAAAAAGCAGAAGACAGACCAGCTCCTTCTCACCGCTCCCGTTACGACGATAAGCATAGTTCTCGGCAAGTTCCTTGCGGCGATGTGCGTATTTCTCATTTCGGTTGCGCTGACACTCATCTATCCGATTCTTTCCGCAACCCGCGGAACGCTTGAGGTTGGGCTTACCGTCGGAAACTACATCGCGATTATTCTTGCGGGCGCGGCATACATTGCGATTTCGCAGTTCATGTCATCTCTTACCGAGAGCCAGATTATCTCGGCGCTTCTTTCGATGCTCACACTTTCGTCGTTTCTCTTCCTCAATATGATTTTTTCATATACGAAGGTTGACATCATCGCAAGTGTCGCATCGTTCCTTTCGATAATAACGAGATTTGTAAACTTCACAAAGGGAATTTTCTCCTTGTCCGACGCAGTTTACTTTATAAGCCTCACGGCGCTGTTTTTGTTCTTTACGGCTCAGGCTGTCGAGAAGCGCCGATGGAGTTAAAAACCTCGCGGTTTTAAAGGAGAATAAAGCATGAAATTTTCATTTAATACGAGAAAACTCAAATACGGCTCGGCAAGTGCTGCGTTTATTGCGCTTGTCATTGCCATTGTTGTGGTTTTAAATATTTTCGCGTCTTTTCTGACCGAGAGATTCTCTCTCAAGGTCGATATGACCGAGGGCGGGCTTTACAGCATTTCCGAAGAAACAGAAACGCTTCTTTCGGAAATGGAGAAGGATGTAACGATTTACATTCTCTCAAGCCGTGCGGAAATGGAGAATAAAGAGGACTCGACCCAGACTCTCGAAACGCTCCGCCGCTATCAGAGCGCGTCTCACGGACACATCGCTCTTGAGTTTATCGACCCGAACAAGAACCCGCAGTTCTTCAAGAAATACCCCAAGGCGAAGAACGCGAAGGTAGGCGACCTCGTTGTCGAGGGCCCTGAGCGTTATATCGTGCTTGACGCGTCTGAGTTCACGGGGTACGGAAGCAACACAAACAAGGTCTATTACCAGAGCGAAGAGAAGATTTCGGGCGCGGTTTTGTTTGTAACAAACGATAAAGTTGTCTCCGCGGGCTTCGTTATGGGACATGACGAGGTAATTCCCGACGCGCTTGCCTCTCACTTTGAGGGAAACAACTTCAATGTGGACAGGAGCGTTGACCTTCTCTCCGAGGTTGACCCTGAAATTTCAAACCTTGTAATTTCATCCCCCCGCGCAGACTTTACCGAAACTGAGATTGAAAACCTTGAAAAATACCTCGACAAGCAGGGCAATACGCTCTATGTTTTCTGGGGCGTTGAAACTCCGAAGCTTGAGAGACTTGAAAGATATCTCGCTGAGTGGGGCTTTGAGTTCCCGTCGGCAGTTGTATGCGACGAGGAGAACGCGTATATGAACCCGTCGAATGTCGTCGGCGACCTTCTCGAGACAAGAGTTGTTGATAAAGCGCTTCAGGGCCAGTCGTATGTCATTGCGACGCAGATGCGCCCGATTAAGCTTCTCTTCTCCGAGGACGGATACAAATACACCACCGAGCTTGTAAAAACACGCGACACTTCTTATGCGAAGCTCGTCTCGCCCGACCTTTCGATAAATACCTACGCGTACACTTCGGGCGACGAAAAGGGTCCGTTTACGGCAGTCGCGCTTTCCGAGCGCTCATCGTCTTCGATGGACGAGAAGAGAACCGCGAAGGTTATCGCCTTCGGCGCATACGGAATGGCGTTTGAACAGATAACCGCCGTACCGCGCGCGTTCAACGGAACGCTCATTGCGCGCCTTGTCGATTATGCAAACCCTGATGTAAAAACGATTACGCTTTCACCGAAGGTCGAGATAAGCTATGACCTTGACATAACCGAAAGCGAGGTCAAGGTATGGTCGATTATTTTAATCGGCGTTATCCCGGTGCTTTTCATTGCACTTGCGATATATATATTTATAAGAAGAAAGAACAGATAGGAAAAACATATGAAACAGTTTAAACCTGCTCTTATCTGCATAGCCGTTCTGGTTGTTCTCTCGCTTGTTGCGGTTCTTGTGATGAACCTGCCCGAGCCCACAAAGCCGGACGATGACAAGACCCTGCCAATCACGGAGAGCGTCCGGATAATCTCCTTTGATTCAGGTAAGATTTCGTCAATCGAGATTTCCGACGAAAACGGCGACTTTGCGATAGATTATAAAAAAGAAGAGGTCGGAATGAGCGCGGTTATGCGCGGTGCTGACCCGAGACTTGTATACGACGAGTTCGAAATGACAAGCCTTCCGCTTTTCCTCTGCGAGCTTTCGGCTCTTGAGGAGATTGATGCGTCCGATGCGCTTCTTTTCGGGTTTGACTCGCCGAGAAGGAAGATAAAGATAAATCTGACAGACGGCGAGAGCGCAACCCTTCTTATAGGCGATGACCTTCCCGTTACAGAGGGCGTCTATGTAAAGAAAGAGGGCGCAGACGAAATTTACACCGTCGGAAAGACGACGAAGGAGCGCCTGCTTGTTGAAAGACACGCGTTTTTGAACTATGCTCTCTTCCCGAGGATAGAAAAGGTCGAAGAAATAACCGAGGTCGAATATACTCCTTACGGAAAGAGCCCGATTAAGCTTTCGCTCAGAAGTGAAGAGGACATTCAGCGCGACACCGAGCGCATGGGCGTTCAGGTGAAGTATGAGCTTACAAGTCCGGTCAAGGCGCTTGCAAGCCCCGATACTCTTGAGAGTAAGCTTCTTGAGAAGATTATTGCGATTGAAGGCGCTCGCATAGTTGAAGAATCACCCAAGGACCTTGGAAAGTACGGCCTTGACCGTGCCGACAAGCTTTCGTTTAAGACAATTCTGGGCGTTTCGGCGTCAATCTTAATAGGAAAAGACAGCGAAACGGGCGGAAGCTTTGTTATGCCGGAGAATGTCCCCGTTGTTATCGAAACAATGTCGCCAATTGGGCTTTCAGGGCTCAAGGTGTCTGACATTACGCTTAAGCTTCTCTTTTTCTTCAACTCAACCGAGGTGGACAGCTTTGACTATGTCCTTGCAGACGGAAGCCGTCATACTCTGAAGCTTGAGCTTGAGGAGCATCTTGTCCGCGGCTCGCTTGACGGAAAGAAGCTCGAGGGCAGAAACGCGGCAAACCTCTTCCAGAGAACAATCCGTTTCTCGCTTGCGGGCGAGATTGAAGGAGAGAAGAGCTTTTCTTCTCCCGAAATTACAGTCACCGCGAACCTCAAAAACGGAAAGAGGGAAACCCTTAAGCTTTATAAGATAAACGAAAGGCAGTACGCTGCCGAGGTTTCGGGCAAGAAGGCCGACTTCTATGTGCCCGTTGCGGAAGTCCGCGACCTTAAAGATGCGTTTGAGATTATCGCGCGCGGCGAAGAAATCCCGAATATGTTTTAAAAAATTCCCGACTACGGTCGGGAATTTTAAATTATTTTACGATGTAAAAAAATATAGGTTGACAAACGGTGCAAAAGTGATATAGTAAAGAAAGAAAAATCAAAAGAGGAGATTTTGTATATGAAGAAAATAAGAGTTGGTACCGTCGGTCTCGGCCACCGCGGTCGTGAAGTTACAAAAATGGCGGCGCTTTTCCCGTTTGTCGAGATTGCGGCGCTTTGCGATATCCTTCCCCGAAACTTTTATGAAAAGCAGTGGCTCTGCACAGCTCCGATGTCAGAGCTCTTCCCCGATACCGTTTTTTATGAAGATTACGAAAAAATGCTCGACGAGGCAAAGCTTGATGTCGTAATCGTTGAGACGGGCGCTGATATCCACGCGGACTTCTGCGTGAAGGCGCTTGAGAGAAACTTAAATGTCCTCTCCGATATTCCGAATGTCGCGTCTCTCGAAGAGGCGGAAAGACTTTGGAAGGCCGCTGAGAAATCCTCCGCGATTATTTCGACGGGCGCAAACCCGAACTATCAGAAATTCTCAGTTCTTCTCCGCGAGTTTTATGAGAAGGGTCTTCTTGGTAACCCGTACTGCATGGAGGCAGAATACATCCATTGGTTCCGCCCCGGCAGCGAAGAGGATATCGGCGTTAATGAGAACGGCGACTGGAGAAAGCTTTTAATCCCGATTCGCTACTGCACGCATTCCCTCGGTCCGCTCCTCGCAATTCTCGATGAGCCGCTCCGAAAGGTTAGCTGCTTCGGCACGGGTCGCCATGCTGACGACTATACCGACGATGTGGGACCCGACGATATGCAGTGCGCGCAGTTTGTTACTGACTCGGGCGTTATCATCCGCCTCCAGCGCAATCACCGTTGCCGCGCTGAAATCGGCCACCACAACTACCGCGTCTTCGGCACAGAGGGTTATATGGAGAGAATCGACCGCTTCGAGAAGCCCGTTATCCGTTACAACTCCACCCGCGAGCTTGATACAACACTTCAGGAAATCGGCGGAGAGTATATGCCGCCTGCATACGCTGATGACGAAACTGCAAAGAAGGCAGGCCACGGCGGAATGGACTATGCAATGCTCGACGATTTCTTCAAGGCACTCAAAGCAGGTAAGCCTGCAATCTCGCTTAAGCAAGGTCTTGAGATGACGCTTCCGGGTATCTATGCCGAGGAATCTGCAAAGCGCGGCGGCGAGGTCATCAATATGTACTACCCCTGGGATAAGGAATGGAAAACTACTATATAATATATAATGAAAACAAACCGTCAGAAATGGCGGTTTGTTTCTGCAATATTTCGGTTTGTTACAGCTGTGTTACAGTTGGAAAAATCCCCTTGACGATTTATTCCAAAAGGTTTATTATGTGTAATGTAAAAAGGCGAAAGCCAAAAAATATTTTTAGGAGGAACACAAAATGAGAAATCTCAAGAAGATTCTCGCACTCGCTCTTGTATTTGCTATGGCATTTACATTCACAGCAGGTGCAGCGGATTTCACAGACGCAGCTTCTATCAATGCGGACTATGCTGACGATGTCAACATGCTCGTAGAGCTCGGCGTAATCGGTGGATATCCGGACGGTTCATTCGGACCGCAGAAGAACATCACACGCGCAGAGTTTGCTAAGATGGCATACACACTTAAGTATGGCTCAGACGCAAACGGCGACCTCTTCGCAGCACAGAAGAGTGCTTTCACAGACGTTGAAGGCAATGCAAACGTTGCATGGGCTAAGGGCTACATCAACTACTGTGCAAACCAGAAGATCGTTTCTGGCGTAGGTAACAACAAGTTCAACCCGCAGGGTAACATCACTGTTGCTGAAGCAGCAAAGATGATCCTCGTTATCCTCGGTTGCGACCCGGCTAAGGAAGGCTTTACAGGCGCTAACTGGGCAGCTAACGTTACAGCTAAGGCTATCGACCTCGGCGTATTCGACGGCTGGACAGGCGACCCGACAGCTCTCGCAACACGTGAGCTCGTTGCAAAGCTTATGAGAAACGCAGTATTCTCACCGATCTACACATACAGCACAATCACTGGCGAAGGTTCACAGATGAACGTCTTCCAGAACGAAGAGAACATCACTCTTGGTGAGAAGACAATGGGCCTCCTCAGCGAGACTGGTATCGTAGTTGCTAACGAGAACTACGCTCTTGCTCTTGACGAGAAAGGCGAAGCTTTCGTTGATGGCGTTACACCGGCTGCAACAGGCGTTGACAGCGACGAGACACAGATCTACTACACATACAAGGATACAGCTGGCAACGAGTACGGCGCTCTCCTCGAGATCCCGGTTGCTCTTGAAGACACTCTCCTTGGTGCAGAAGTAACTGTATTCTTCAAGGCTGACAAGTACGAAGACCACCTCTACAGAAATGTTGAGCTCTTCGGCAATGTAATGGTTACAAGCGACACTGTTATTTACGAAGTTCCGGCTGTTCTCGTTGATGCATACCCGAACGGTAAGTCAAAGAGCGTAGCAGCTATCGCTCCGTACCTCGCATTTGAAGTTGACGGCGCACAGGTTCAGGTTAAGGCTCCGGCTGGCACACCGAAGGTTGCTAAGAATGTTGACTTCCAGGAGACAGCAGGCATCGCTACTGCATTTGCTGCAATTTCTTACACTAACGATGTAAAGCTTGACGGCACATATGCTGCTGGTGCAACAGGATTCGCAAACGATCCGGCATACACAGATGCATTCTTCACAGAAATGGGAACTCCGGTTCTCTCTAACTACCGCTTCGTTTCTGTTGACGGTGGTAAGACATACTCTTACATCTTCAAGATGGTAAATGATGACAACACAAACATCAAGTATGGCGCTGTTTCAAGCTACAGCGAAGCTAAGGGCACAATCACTATCGAAGGCGTTCGCTTCTTCCTCGACGAAGTAAACATCATCGGCGAAGTTGATGCTGATTCACAGGTTGTTTACTACTACGAGAACGGCATCGTTAACATCGAGGCTGTTGAAGAAGTAACAGGCGAAGTTGAAGCTCTTAACGATGACGGTTCTGTTGTTATCAACGGTGAAGCATACTACCTCTGGGTTAATGCTGACCTCGAAGATTCTTCAGCAGTAACTCTCTCAGACTACTACAGAGACAACCCTGCAGCTATCGAAGAAGGCACAACATACTATGTTTACAATGGTATCGTTCTTGACCTCGAAGCTACAGAGACAACTTCTGTAACTGCTGACTACGCACTTATCCTCGGTTCTACTTACGACGAGAAGACAGACGTTGCTTACGTAACACTCGCATTTGCTGACAACACAGAAGGCACATACGAAATCGGTAAGCTCAACGCTGAGAAGCGCAACGAGCCGTACTACAAGGACAACGATATCGCTGCTGACTTCGCATTTAACGCATACTTCGGCATGCTCGTTAAGTACAAGATCATGGACAACGGTAAGGTTGACCTCTCAGCTAACGACTTAGAGCGTATCGCTAAGGTTTCTCAGGAAACAGCAAAGCGTGAATTTGCTGGCGATGAAATCACTTACTATGCAGACTTCCGCGGTTCTACAATCGACGAAGGTCTCGTAAAGGCTTATGAAGGCGTTCTCGACTTCGGCGGCAGCAAGAAGTATGCAGCTAACGACGACGCAGTTCTCTTCGTTATCTACGGTCAGCCGCAGCACGAAGAAAAGCTCGACGGCAATGGCGACTTCGAAGACTACAAGATCGACCGCGACGGTTACAAGCCGGTTAAGGCTGTAGCTTACAAGTTCGTTGACAAGCGTGACCAGGCTCTCGGTTCTATCGCAAAGATGGCAGCATATGACGGCGTTCAGGATTCTGTAACTGCTTACTCATACGCTCTCAACTCTGCAAAGAGCACAAGCCGTGGTATCGTAGCAGCTGCTATGACAATCGACATGGACAAAGACTCAGGTCTTGCAGGCGACACTGATGATCTTGCTTACATCGTTAAGGCTGTAAGAAAGTACAATGTTGCAACTCAGGATTACTACCTCCAGATGACACTCATCGGTGACGACGGTCTCTTCGTTGCAAACACAATCGACGGCGTTCCGGGTGCAGGCGAAACAACAAAGCGTGACTTCGCTGGCGACCTCGGCACAGTTGAAGCAGGCGACACAACAGATGCTGCTGAATTCCTTGCTGGTTTCGTAACATACACACTCAACGCTGATGGCGAAATCGCAACAATGGATAAGTCAATGGAAGTTAAGGATACTATCGTTTACGGTGACGGCGAGCTCAGCACAGTTGCTAGAGAGGGCGTTTACCTTGTAAACATCGTTTCTGAGCGCAACGGCGGCCTCTTCTTCATCCAGGCTAATGCTGATTACAACGATGATTTAACACCTGTTAAGGATGCTCCGCAGACAATGATTAAGTTTGCTGAGGACGGATACAAGGTTGTTACAATCGACGCTGACGAGTACGCTGGTGAAGTTATCATCAAGGTACCGGCTAAGGAAAAGATCCTTACAGACGAAGTTGGTAACGCAGTTATCCAGGTTAACGATGAAGGCGAAATCGTTCGCGTATTCGCATTCGTTGAAGATGCAAAACTTGCAGAGCTCAACGCTTAATCGTTAAATCTTAAATAAATAGTCAGTCTATTTTCCGGCGGGGGTTTCCCCCGCCGGTTTTGTTTATGGATAAGAAAAGAGTGGATACAAAATGTATCCACTCTTTTTGCTGTTTTTTAGTCAGTTTTAATTGAGTTTTTATATTCGCTCGGGCTCATCCCGGTTTTAAAATGGGAGTGCAAAAAAGTAACACATAGGAAAAGTTGCGGCGATGCGCGCGGAGGGGCGCGGGGAGGTTTCCTAGCCGCACGGGAGTGTGGCGTGAGTTCTCCCCGGTTTTGCTACTTTTGCAATCAAAAGTAGGCCCGTCCGGCAGGACTGCGAAATTAAAAATCTGAAAAAGGTGACCTCGGCTATAAGCCGATTATAAAAAACAGAATCTTCGACATTTATAGAAAAAGCAAGCGCCCAATTTCGAACGCTTGCCTGTCAGCTCAGTCTGTTTTAATTGAGTTTTTATATTCGCTCGGGCTCATTCCGGTTTTCTTCTTAAAAACTCGTGAGAAATAAAACGGGTTTGAAAAGCAAAGCATATCCGAAATCTGAGTAAAATTGTAAATATGCTCGCGGATAAGCGTTTTTGCCTCTTTTACCTTCGCGTTTATTATATAGTCGTGTATCGTGCACCCGCAGGCGTTGAGAAAAATCTTCGAAAGGTAGGCCTTTGAATAGTTCATCTCCTTGCAGAAGCCCTCGACGCTTATTCTCTGATAGATATACATATCAAGCTTCTTCCGCATCTGACCTACGAGGTTCTGCTCGGCGGTTTCGCCGCCCGCACCCTGCGGATTTGTCTTTCCGTATTGCTCGCGGATAAGCGAGATAAGAAGCTGCTCGAGGTATGTACGAATCATCTGCTGACCGCCGATAGCTTCGTTGCTCGAAAGCTTGAGTTCGCGCCCGCCTGAGTTATTAATCGGGAGCTCGAAAACATTTTTCGCCTCAATGAGAATGTTTGAGATGAACCCGCGCTCAATTGGAGAGAGCTTAAAACGGTTTTTTCTGAAAAACTGCATGTGCGAAGAGTTGCAGACGAAGCCGAGAACAAAGTAGTTCGGCGCGGCAATACCGTCTGCCTTGTGCGCGTGAAATTCGTTAGGGCGGTGGAAGATGCACTCCCCTCTCGTCAGCGTTGTTTCGCCGCGCTCTGTTTCAACAAGCAGGTTTCCCTTGTCAACATAGACAAGCTCCCAGAAATTATGCCTTTCACCGCGGTGGTGGAAGGTGTTTTCAAACTCAAAGTAGTTGAGCGTAACGATTTTATGGATATTTATGATGTTGGAAAGCTGATGCGTTACATATTCCGAATGTTCGCTCGCAATAGCCATTTTTTCCACCTCCATATTGAGTATAACATATAAGATTTTACTTTGCAACAAAATTTGTTTACGAAAAGATATGTTTATGATACATAAATGTATTCGGAAGTTTGTGCAGAAATACTATAATATAGATAGGTGTATTTTACATTTTTGTAATATTTGAATATGAAAGGAGTGAGTTTGTTTGAGAATTGCTATTGGCTCTCTCCAGTGCGAGGGAAACAGCATCTCCCCGATACATACGAGATTTGAAGATTTCGACTATGCTGTCGGTGAAGCAATGTATGACAAAATCGCGATTTCCGACCTTCTCCGTGAGAAGGGTATCGATGTCGTTCCGACGATTTATGCTCACGCGCTCCCCGGCGGTGCGGTTGTGAAGGAAGACTTCCTCCGTCTCGCAGGTGAGATTGTTGACGGTATCCCGTCCGAGGGTATCGACGGCGTATGGCTCTTTATCCACGGTACGATGTATGTCGAGGAGATTGGCTCGGGCGACGCTTACCTTATCCGTAAGGTCAGAGAAAAGGTCGGTCCGAATATCCCGATTTCCCTTGCTATGGACTTCCACGCTAACAACACAGACGAAATAGTTTCTCTTTCAAACTGTATGACGGCGTTCCGCACAGCTCCGCACTGTGACCACGCAAGAACTCAGATTCACGCGCTCGAGCTTCTTATTGAGTGTATCGAGAAGAAAATTCTCCCCGCTCCGCAGATGACTCGTGTTGATGTAGTTGCGCCGGGCGACGCGGTTCAGACTGCGCTCTCCCCGCTTCGCGAGGTTATGGAGCTTGCTGAGGAGTATGAGAAGAACACCCCGGGAATTATGTGCGTTCAGGTCTTTGGCGGCGACCAGTAGATTGATGAGCCGTATATGGGACCGAGCATTGTAGTTAC
This sequence comes from Eubacteriales bacterium, assembly GCA_045595605.1. Classification (GTDB taxonomy): domain Bacteria; phylum Bacillota; class Clostridia; order Oscillospirales; family JAAYXM01; genus SIG480. The sequence goes on along the minus strand of JAZOAS010000164.1, from coordinate 965 downwards.
CGCTGAGAGCGATACTGCTCTTGCAAAGAAGATTGCAGACGATATCGCAAAGAAGTTCTACGACAGCCGTCACGACTTTAAGTTTTTGATAGAGGCTGTCGAGCCCCGCGAGGCAATTAAGCGCGCTATGGAGGATACCGAGCATCAGGTATTTATTTCCGACTCCGGAGATAACACCACAGCAGGCGCTTCAGGCGACAACGCGTATATGATTAACCGCATTCTCGATATGGGCGCAAAGAATGTCCTCATCGCAGGTATTGCAGACGCAAAGGCTTGTGCAAAGTGCTATGAGGCTGAAATCGGCGATGTGCTCTCTCTTGATATCGGCGGTACGCTTGATAAGAACAGCGAAACTGCTCACATCACGGGTAAGCTCATACACAAGGGAGATATCCTCTCCTACACGGGCGGAAACGAAGGCCCGTCTGCTACGCTCGACTGCGGCGATATGACGGTTGTTATCACTAAAAACCGCGCATCAATGTGCCGCATCGATATATACGAATCTGTCGATATCGACATCTCGAAGTTCAAGATAATCGTCGTAAAGCTCGGTTATCTCTTCCCTGAGCTTGCCGCTATCGCAGAGCGTTCAATTCTTGCATTCACACCGGGAAGCTCGTGCGAGCGCCTCGAAGATATGGGTCTTACCAATATCCGTCGCCCGCTCTTCCCGTTGGATGATAATTTTATGTAAAATAATTTGTAAAGGAGAAAAAGAAAATGGCATACTACAATTCTGCAGAGACCGAAAAAAGAATTAAAGCGGTCAGAGAAATTCTTAAGGCTAAGGGCCTTGACGCAGCTCTCATTTACTTCGATGAGCTCAACATCGCTAACGGCTGGTACCTCACCGGCTGGTGCGGACAGTTTGAGAAGGGTTCAGTTCTCGTTCCGCTCGAGGGCGAGCCGATCCTCCTCGGTGGTCCGGAGTCAGAGCCGTTTGCAAAGATGAGCTCTGC
>JAZOAS010000163.1:0-16480 GCA_045595605.1 Eubacteriales bacterium | reverse complement strand
AGAATATTTTGCCCGCAGAAGCCGAGGGTATGCGCCGCTTCCCGTCCGGGTAAACGGACTTAAAAGAAACATCCTCGCCTGCGGAGCTGAGCAGAAGGCGTCGTTTTCAATCTCGCGTGACGGAATGGTCTTTCCGAGCGCGCATATAGGAGACCTTAAAAACTTGGAAACGCTTTCGTGCTTTGAGGAGCAGGTCTCCCACTTTGAAAAGATTTTTGATATAAAGCCTCAGCTTCTCGTGTGCGATATGCACCCGGATTATCTCTCGGGCGAGTATGCAAGAGCGCGTGCAAAGCGCGAGAACATCCCTCTTATAGGAGTTTACCACCACCACGCGCATATGGCGTCGTGCATGGCGGATAACGGACTTGAAAAAAAGTGTATCGGAATAATCTGGGACGGTACAGGCTTTGGCGAAGACAAAACACCGTGGGGCGCAGAGATTCTGTATGGCGATTTTCGGTCGGTTGAAAGGCTCGGAACAACGGAGAAAATAACTCTGCCGGGCGGAGACCGCGCAACAAAAGAGGTTTTCCGAATCGGGGTATCGCTTCTTAAAGACGCGGGGGGTTCTCCCGCGGAAGTCTTCGGCGAGCGCGCGGAGGTTATAGAGCGTCTTATTGAGAGCGGCCTCAACTGCCCACGCGTTACGAGTATGGGTCGCCTTTTTGACGGAGTTTCCGCAATTCTCGGTCTTTCCGAGGTTTCGTCCTACGAGGGGCAGGCGGCAACGCTTTTAGAGGCGGCGGCAGATGAAACGGAAAGGGTTTATCCGTATCTGACAGAAAATCGCGACGGGGTTTATGTTTTTGACTTCCGTCCGATGATACGGGAAATCGCGGCGGATGTAAAAGAAAACATTTCCGTAGCTGAAATTGCGGGCGCGTTTATGAATACGCTTATTTCTCAGGCGGTGGAGATTACCGCGCGTATTTCGGAAGAAAAGAGATGCAAAAGCGTTGTCCTTTCGGGCGGTAGCTTTCAGAATATGTATATTTTAAAGAAAATCGTACCTGCTCTGCGCGAGCGTGGACTTGCGGTTTATACTCACAGACAGGTTTCAACAAACGACGAGGGAATCTCCCTCGGTCAGCTTATGATAGCAGAAAGAGGAGGCGGAAAAGATGTGTCTTGCAGTGCCACTTAAAATAACCGAGCTTTCGGGAAATGACGCAATCGGCGAGCGCGACGGCGTAAGAAGAAAAATTAGAGTAGATTTTATCGAAAACCCGAAGGTCGGGGAATATGTAATCGTTCACGCGGGCTTTGCGATAGAGCGTATGAATGAGGATGAAGCGAAAGAGAATATTAAAGCGGCAGAGGAAGTAGAAAATGAACTGCGAAACCTTAACAAATAACGAAATTCTTGAAAAAATAAAAAGCCTTGATATAGGCGAGGTAAAAATAATGGAGGTCTGCGGAACGCATACCATGTCGATTGCAAAGTCGGGGCTTCGCTCGGCGCTTCCTGAGAATGTAACGCTTCTTTCGGGGCCGGGATGTCCCGTATGCGTAACGCCTACCGAGGTTATTGATGCAATCCTCCGCCTTGCAGAGCGGGAGGATATGATAATCGCGACCTACGGCGATATGATTCGAGTCCCCGGCAGTGTCCACGGAAAGAACCTTGCAACGCTTCGCGCAAAGGGCGCGCGGGTCGAGGTTTGCTATTCTCCGCTTGATGCGATATCAATAGCAGAGGAAAATCCGGAGCGCGAGGTAGTTTTCCTCGGTGCAGGGTTTGAAACAACGGCACCGGGAACAGCAGCTGCGATACTTTCGGCAAAGGAGAAGGGTGTAAAGAACTTCTCCGTTCTCTCGATGTTAAAGAGAGTTGAGCCGTCACTTCGCGCGCTTATAGAAGCGCCTGACTTTTCTGTTTCGGGCTTTCTCTGTCCGGGGCATGTCGCAAGCATAATCGGTGCGGATGCGTTTTCGTTCCTTGCAGAAGATTATTCGCTTCCGTGTGTTGTCGGCGGTTTTGAGCCGCGCGAAATTCTTATCGCGGTGTATGACCTTCTCCTGCAGATTGAAAGCGGGAAGCCAAAGCTTTATAACGCCTACCCAAAGGCTGTCAAAAATGAAGGAAATACGCTTGCCGTAAAGATGATGGAGCGCGTGTTTGAGCCGTGTCGCGCTGTCTGGCGCGGGCTTTCCGAGATTGAGGACAGCGGGCTTCTGATACGAGACGAATTTTCGGAGTTTGATGCCGAAAAGAAATTCGGAATTGAGTATATAAAAAGCGCGAGCAAGAGCCCGTGCCGTTGCGGAGATGTAATCTGCGGTCGTATCACTCCGCGCGAGTGTCCGATGTTCGGGTCGTCATGCACGCCGGAAAACCCTGTCGGACCGTGTATGGTTTCGAGCGAGGGCGCGTGTGCCGCATCATATAAATATACGGAGGGGATATAGATGGACGAAATAATTACGCTTGACTACGGAAGTGGCGGGAAAAAGACCTCCGCGCTTATTGATGAAATGATAGTCCCCGCACTTTCAAACGAGGCACTTTCAGCTCTTACCGACGGTGCGGTGCTTGAGGGGGATAAAAAGATTGTCTTTTCAACCGACAGCTTTGTTGTCTCGCCGATATTCTTCCCCGGCGGAAATATCGGAAAGCTCTCGGTGTGCGGAACGGTAAACGATATCGCGGTTTCGGGCGGAATCCCGAAATATTTAAGCCTTTCATTTATAATTGAAGAGGGCTTTGAAACAGAAAAGCTCGAAAGAATAATAAAGTCAGTTTCCGAAACTGCCGCGGCGGCGGGAGTGTCGGTTGTAACGGGGGATACAAAGGTCGTTGAGCGCGGCCGCGGTGACGGAATTTATATAAATACGGCAGGTATCGGCTTTCTCTCGCACGAGAACCTCTCGCCCTCAAACATCCGCGAGGGGGATGTTGTGATTCTCTCGGGCACCTGCGGCGACCACGGCGCATCGATAATGCTTGCGCGAAACAAAAACCTCGTCGAAGGCGAGATTCTCTCCGACTGTGCACCGCTTAATTCCCTCTGTGAAAAGCTTTATGCGCTCGGAGATAAGCTCCGCGTCCTTCGTGACCCGACGCGTGGCGGCGTTGCGACAACGCTTTGTGAGTTTGTCGAAGGAAAGGCGCTCGGCATAGAGCTCAGAGAGCAAGATGTGCCTATGAACCCGACCGTTTCTGCGGCGTGCGAGATTTTAGGGCTTGACCCGCTCTATTCTGCAAATGAGGGAAAGCTACTTGCGATTGTTGACCCTGCGGTGGCAGAGGAAGCTCTTTCAATTATGAGAAGCACGCCCGAGGGAAAAAATGCCGCGATAATCGGCCGCGTGACCTCAAATTACGCAGGCAAGGTTACCGTAAAGGGTGAATTCGGAAGCCGTGTAGTGGCGAAGCTTTCGGGAGCCCAGCTTCCAAGAATTTGTTAAAATAATAACATATAAAAAATGGCGATTAACCTTTTCAAATAGCGAAAACTGTGCTATAATAGCTAAGAATGCAAAAAAATAATTAATTATAAATGGTGAGGTGGGAAAATGCAGGAATACAAAAAAATTACCATCACAAAGGACGAGGTTATCCCGACTGCAGAGCGCATGAGAAAAGCGGGCGTTGCCCTTGCTATGATTCATGGCTTCATCAACGACGAGGGTAAGCCGAATATTTCCTACGAATACGAAGTTGGAAACGGTATCGAGTCCTACACGGTTGACGGCGAGAGCGTGTTGCCCTCAATCTCGGGGATATATGACCTTGCTGCAGAATGGCCGGAAAGAGAAATCTGCGAGCTTATGGATATGACCTTTGAAGGCCTTGATACTTCAAAGCGTCTCTTTATGCCTGATAATATGCTCGACGGTCAGGGTCAGATTATCGTAACTCCGATGGATGAGCTTATCGATAAAGCACACGGAAAGAAAGGAGAATAAGAATGAGCTATATTGTACCTATCGGTCCGTACCATCCGGCGCTTGAGGAGCCTGTTCACGCAAAGCTCTATACAAACGGTGAAGAAATTACCTCTGCCGAGGTTTTCATCGGCTATAACCACAGAGGTATTGAGAAGCTTGCCCAGCAGAAGAATTTTATCCAGACGGTAACTCTCGTTGAGCGCGTCTGCGGAATCTGCTCGCACTCTCACGCTCTCGGATATGCTATGGCGCTTGAAAACATCGCGGAAATGAATGTTCCGAAGAGAGGACAGTACATCCGCGTTATAATGAACGAGCTTGAGAGACTTCACTCTCACTTCCTCTGGCTCGGTATCGCGCTTCACCTTGTCGGTCACGACAGCCTCTTTATGCACACCTGGAACGAGCGCGAAGTAATAATGGATATGCTTGAGGAAATCTCAGGTAACCGCGTAAACTACGGTATGGTCACAATCGGCGGTTCACGCCGTGATATTGACGACGACAAGAGAAGAAAGATTCTTGAGATGCTTGATAAGGTTGAGCAGTCGATGATTCGCCTCCGCGACATTCTTCTCACAGATAAGACCGTTGCCCTCAGAACAAAGGGCGTCGGCGTTCTCACAACTGAAGATTCTATCCGCATCGGTGCGGTAGGTCCTCACGCGAGAGCGTCAAATGTCGCAGTCGATGTCCGTAAGGATTCGCCGTACTGCTGCTACGAAGACTTTGAGTTTGAAAAGGCTGTGTTTGACACCTGCGATGTTTTCTCCCGCGTTGTCATCCGCGTTCTTGAGAACTTCGAAAGCATAAAGATTATCCGCCAGGCTCTTGAAATGCTCCCGACCGGCCCGATTAACCTCGGAACAAAAATTCCGAAGATTCCGGCAGGCGAGTATATGGTCCGTCACGAAGCTCCGCGCGGTCAGCTCTGCTACAAGGTCGTTACAGACGGCAGCGAGTTCAACAAGCGTGTTTCCATCCATGTCCCGACCTTCAAGACAGCTCCGACAATCCCGACAATGCTCAAGGGTAATTCCGTCGCAGACGCGGGTCTCATCATCGCAAGCATCGACCCGTGCTTTAGCTGTATGGACAGATAATTATGCACGAGCTTGCAATAACTGAAGGGATAATAGAAGCCGCAGTCCCCGAGGCTGAGCGCCACGGCGCTCGGAAGATTCTTGAAATAAGGCTTAAAATCGGCGAGCTCTCGGGAGTGCTTCCCGAGTGCATTCAGGAATACTTCAACATAGCGTCAAAAGGAACTATCGCCGAGGGTGCGCTTCTTAAAGTGGAAAAGATTCCCATTACAATAGAATGTAAAGCTTGCGGGTACAAAGGCGAAATTCCCAAAAGGAAGATTCACTGTCCCGAGTGTGACAGCTCTGAGATAAAGCTTTTGTCCGGCAGGGAATACTATGTTGACAGCCTGGAGGTTGAGTAGTGGAAATTAAAATAGTAAAACAGATTCTCGAGTGGAACGAGGATGTTTCAGATGAAGTAAAGGCAACGCTTTCTGAGAAGAAGGTATGCCTTGTGAATGTTATGGGCTCGCCGGGCGCCGGCAAGACAAGCCTCATAACCGACATCATCAACCGCCTTCGTGACACTTACAGAATAGGCGTCATCGAGGGCGATATCGCAGGTGCGATTGACGCTGACAAGATTGACAAGATGGGCATCCCCGTCGTTCAGCTTCAGACTGACGGCGCCTGCCATATCGAAGCTATGTCAATCCGTCATATGCTCTCGTTCTTCAATCTCGATGAGCTTGATGTTCTCATCGTTGAGAATATCGGAAACCTTGTCTGTCCGGCAGAGTTCAACATCGGCGAAGATTTTCGCGTTGCGATACTCAGTGTGCCCGAGGGGGATGATAAGGTTGAGAAATACCCGCTTATGTTTGCCACGAGCGATGCGCTTGTCATGAATAAGTACGATATGCTTCCGTACTTTGAGTTTGACGATAAGCGCGTCGAGCGTAATGTATATGACTTAAACGGTAAGGCAAAGGTTTTCCGCGTTTCGACGAAAACGGGCGACGGCGCGGAGGAATTTATCGAGTGGCTTTCAGGTAAGATTGCCGCGAAGATAAAAGAATAATCAGGAGGTGTTCCTTTGAAAAAGGCAAAATTTCCGGCAATACTTTCAACTGCCATAGTTTGCTACATATTCTGGCTTGCGATAACCGGTCAGATAACAGCAATCTTTATGGGCGATGCGTCCTGGCAGGTACTTGTCGCAGGTGTTATCGTGAGTGTTATCACGGCGCTGTTCACAGCGAGATTCTTCATTCACGAAAAAGCGTTTTTCTTGTTTAACCCGAAAAGGTTTTTTGCAGGTCTTTACTACTGCGTTATCGCTTTCCCGTGGGAGCTTATCAAGGCGAATGTGGATGTTGCGCGCCGCGCGCTTTCACCGAGTCTTCCGGTTAACCCGGGCATCGTAAAAATAAAGACTGACCTTAAGAGCGAGTACGCAGAGAGTGCTCTTGCAAACTCAATCACCCTTACCCCCGGAACGATTACTCTCGACATCGCCGAGGAAAAGGGCGAGACATACTACTACATCCACTGGATTGATGTCGCGTCAAAGGACATTCCCGAGGCGTCTGATGCAATCGCAGGAACTTTGGAAAAATGGGTAAGGAGGATTTGGGAATAATGAACGAGCTTATTTTCTTTGCAATCTGCTTTGTAGTTTTAGCCCTTTCTCTCTTTTACAGACTTATCAAGGGCCCGAGCGTTATAGACCGTGCAGTTGCGGCAGACAGCATTGACATTCTTGCTGATATGGCGCTCATTCTCTTCGCTCTTCATAGCGGAAGAAGTGTTTATCTCGATATCGCAATGGTAACCGCAGTTCTCGGCTTTATCGGTTCCGTTATGGTATCCCGTTATTTGGAGGGCAAGCTATGAGATATGTAATTGATGTTCTTATTGCAATCAGCGTATTCTTCGCACTTGCCGGCGTTGTCGGCATGATAAGAATGCCGGACTCTTTCTGCAGAATGCAGTCATCGACAAACATCTCAACTCTCGGAGTTCTGGGTGTTATCCTCGGCGGTATTCTCTATTCGATATTCATTCTTGATATTCCCGATTGGGCTATGGTAGTAAAGCTTGCTGTTATGGGAGTTTTCTATGTAATCACAAACCCGATCGCAGGTCATGCGGTTGCGCGTGCGGCATACCGCCGTGGCGGCGCAAAGGATGCAAAGCTTACATGTGACAAATATGGGGAGGATCTTGAAAATGACGATTGATTTGATTTTTATTCTCAACCTCCTTGTTATGATAGGCATCGTTGCTTCTGCAATTCTTGCCGTAGTTTCAAAGGGAATCGTATCCTCAGTCCTCGCTCTCGGTGCTACGGGTGCGTTTATGGCGCTTGAGTTTATCCTTCTCCATGCTCCCGATGTCGCGATAGCTGAGGCTGCTGTAGGCGCAGTTTTGTCAACTGCGATATTCATCGTAGCAATCAAGAAAACAACAAAAAAGGGGGATGAAGAGAAATGAAAGCTAAAAGAATAGTTGCGCTCGTCTCTCTTCTTGTCATCCTCGTTGCGGGTATCTATGCCGTTGTCTTTGCAACAGGCTTTGAAAGAACATACGACGGAAATATAGATGCCGCAAAGCTTTTTGTTGACCACGAAGCGGGCGCAGACCCTGATATGAGCGACGCAAACAGCATTGCTGATATTATTGTAAAGCAGAACCTCTCCCGTGAGGAAGGCGTCGGAACAATGGCGCAGAACAATGTTGCGGCAGTAGTTTTTGACTACCGAGGCTTTGATACTCTCGGCGAGTCCTTCATTCTTCTCACAGCTATTGCGGGAAGCTTTGTCATCCTTTCAAGAGTAAAGAAAAAGAAGGAGGATGAAGAATAATGAAATTCAAAAACGGTATTTCCGAGAAAAATGTCATAGTCAAATGCGGTGCGGATATGTTCCTCCCGTTTGCTATCGTTTTCGGAATTTATATCATCCTTTTCGGAACCGTCTCCCCGGGCGGCGGATTCCAGGGCGGTGTTATGGTTGCAGCCGCTGCAATTCTCCTTTACCTCGGCTATAACTACAACACGGTAAAGAACGCAATCAACACAGAAGTTCTCCGTACAGGCGAAGCCATCGGTGCTACGCTTTATGTGGTCCTTGCATTCTGCGGTATCATCGCAGGCGCAAACTTCTGCCGTAACATCTTCTTTGTTAACGGCGCGGTAGGCGACCTCATAAGCGGTGGAACAATTACATTTATGGGCTATTCGGTAGGCTTTAAGGTCCTTACGGGCGTAGGATTCCTTCTTATGCTCCTTCTCTCCCTTCTTGCTCCGGATGCAAACGACGACGATGAAGAGGAGGAAGAGAACTAATGATTATTGTTAACTATATCGCATCAATTATTCTTATCGTTCTCGGTCTTTATACTGTTTGTGTAAAGAAGAACCTCATCAAAATCGTTCTCGGTCTCGGTATAATCGACTACGGCGTAAACCTTCTCATCGTAAGCATCGGCTGGAACGATGTAGGTACCGCTCCGATTTTTACAATGAGCGACCTTTTAAACGGAATCTCATCAAGATTCTTTGTTGACCCCGTACCGCAGGCTCTTACGCTTACTTCAATCGTTATCGGCGCTTGCGTAACGGCTATGGCAATCTCTCTTGTAATTATGATTTACCGTAAGTACAAGACTCTCAACGCCGATGAGATAAGGAGGATACGCGGATGATTAACTTTGCTCATTTCCCTGTTATCGCAGTTATGGGTCTGTTCCTCTTTGCGTTCCTTATCGAAATCTTCGGCGCAAAGAATAAAATTGTAAGAAATACTCTTACGCTTGTCGCGGCAGGCGGCGCATTTGCTCTTATAGTTTCGCTTATAAAGCCCGTACTCATTGACGGCGACATTATAAGCTACTGGATGGGTAACTGGGCTCCCGTTGCAGGCTATGCAATAGGTATCGGCTACGAGATAGACGCGCTCAACCTTTTCTTCGCGCTTCTTGTCGTAACAACCGTTCTCCTTTCTGCAATTTACTCTATGAAGTATATGGAGCGTGACCACCACCTCGGTCATTACTATACGCTCTTCCTTATGCTTTCGGGCTCGGTGCTCGGTCTTGTCCTCACAGGCGACATATTCAATATGTTCGTTATGATAGAGATTATGACCTTTGCTTCCGTCGCGCTTGCCTCTTTCAGAAACAACAAGTTCGGAAGCTTAGAAGCTGGTTTTAAGTATCTCATAATCGGTTCAATCGGCTCATCTCTCACGCTTTCAGGTATTGCGCTTTTGTACGCTCAGTGCAAAACTCTCAATATGGCTCAGATTTCAGCCGTTTTGTCAGCAAACTCTCTTAACCCGACAACGCTTTTCGCCTTCGCTCTCATGTTTGCGGGCTTTGGCGTAAAGAGCTACATCGTACCGTTCCACACACCTGCGGCAGATGCGTATATGACAGCTCCGTCATCAATCTCAATGGTGTTCTCGGGAATGGTAAACAAAGCGGGCGTTTACGGAATGATAAGACTCACTTATGTCATCTTCCGTGCTATGGACATCCCCGCACTCAACATCCTTCTCGTAACCTTCGGTGCGATAACGATGTTTGTCGGCGTAACAATGGCTCTTGCTCAGCACGACTTCAAGAGACTTCTCGCGTTCCACAGTATCTCGCAGATAGGCTATGTCATCACGGCAATCGGTCTCGGAACAGTGCTTGGTCTCTCAAGCGGTCTTTTCCACGCGATGAACCATACGCTCTTTAAGGGGCTTCTCTTCCTCGCGGCGGGTGCTGTTTTGTATGCAACAGGCACAACTGACCTTGACAAGCTTGGCGGTCTTTCAAAGCGTATGCCGAAGACAACAATCTGCTTCCTTGTCGGCGCGTTCTCAATTTCAGGACTTCCGCCGTTCAACGGCTTTGCTTCAAAGTGGATGATTTATCAGTCCACCTTTGAGAAGGCAACGCAGACAGGAAACTTTGCATATGCGTTCATAACAATAGTTGCTCTCGTCGTATCTGTCATGACACTTGCATCGTTTATAAAGGTTACCCAGGCAGTGTTCTTCGGTCAGCTTCCGAAGCACCTCGAGCAAACAAAGGAAGTTCCGCTCCTTATGCAGATTCCGATGTGGATCATGTCAGCGCTCTGTGTGCTCGGCGGCGTATTCTACAACTGGGTCTCTGCAAACCTTCTCCGCCCCGCGGCAGAAGCGGCATTCAATGTAACAAAATACATCGACACAATGATGGGCAACGGCTTTGCCGCAAGCCACAGAGTTGTCGATATGGAAGTTCCGGCGGCAACCTTCAGTATGTGGAATCCGGTGTTGTGGCTCGTCCTCTTTGCAATAGTCCTCATCGCAGTTTGCATCGTCATCCTCACGGGTGAGAAGTCACGCGGTCGCATCGTTGCAAGCGAAAAGGAAGCAGTTGACGGAAAGCATGCAACCTTCTTCGGCGGTGAAAAGAGCGAGCACTCCCATGTTGCGGGAAGCGACCTCTTCTGGGGCTTCAAGCATGACTTCAAGGGATACTTCAAGGTCATGGGAAATCTCCATTCAGGAAATGTAAATGACTATGTAACATGGGTAGTCGCAGCGGCTGCTGTAATCTGCGTATTCATGTTCGTGTTTGTTCGTTAGGGGGGTGAGTGAAAGTGGAAATTCTTACAACTGTTCTTTATAACGCATTTTCCGTTCTTGTATTTCCGGGACTCTTGTTTGTCGCAATCGTCGGACTTTTGCTCGCAGGCCTTGACAGAAAGATTCTCGCCCGTATGCAGAAGAGAAAAGGCCCACCCATCGTTCAGCCGTTTTACGACTTCTTCAAGCTTATGGGAAAAGAGACAATCATCCCCGATGCTGCAAACCGCAAGGTTTTCCTCGCAGCTCCGATAATCGGATTTGTAAGCCTTGTCGTAATGATGCTCTTCATCCCGATTTTCGGCTACTCTCCGCTCCGCACTCAGGGAGATATGATAATCCTCCTTTACCTCCTCACAATTCCGGCAGTTGCCATGATTCTCGGCGGCTCTGCTTCGGGTTCACCGTATGCGGGAATCGGTATTTCTCGTGAGATGGTAACAATGATGGCATATGAGCTTCCGCTTGTAATAGTTCTTCTTGCGGTTGCAAAGGCTGTCGGCGGAGATAAGCTCTGCTTCTCAATGAGCGAGATTACCCTCTTCCAGCAGGAGAGCGGTCTTCTTATCGCAAACTGGCGTCTCATTCCGGCGGCACTTGCTTTCCTTCTCGTCATTCCTGCCGAGGTCGGAACTCAGCCGTTTGATGTCGCAGAAGCTGAAACCGAAATTTGCGAGGGTCCGCTTGTTGAGTACAGCGGCGCACCTCTTGCAATGTTCAAGTTAAATACTGCAATCAAGATGTTTGTCATGACCGCGCTCTTCACCGTTCTTTTCTTCGGTGGAATCGATACGGGTTATGTAGCGCTCAACGCGCTCGTTCTCGTTGCAATCTGCGCAGTGCTCACCGTAATCACGATGACACTCGCTCATGCAATCTGCGCCCGTCTTAAGATTGAACATCTCTTCAAGTTCTACTGGACGATTGTTGCTGCTCTTGCGGCAATAAGCCTTGTCCTTGTCTGGATATTCTAAGGAGGGAGATTAGATTATGTTTAAAAAACTTATTGCAAAAAGCATGGCTAAATCCCCCTGGATTTATCATGTTAACACAGGCTCTTGCAACGGCTGTGATATTGAGCTTGTAGCGGTTCTCACCCCGCGCTACGATGCCGAGCGTTTCGGCTTCAAGCTCGCGGGCACTCCGCGTCACGCTGATATCGTCGTCGTTTCAGGTCCTATCACAAGCCAGTCAAAAGAGCGTCTTATCAGAACGCTCGAGCAGGTTCCGGAGCCCAAGTGCGTAGTTTCAATCGGCTCCTGCCCGCGCTCCTGCAATGTTTTCAAGGGAAGCTACTCGGTAGAGGGTCCGCTTGAGAACTATACTCATGTCGATGTTTCAATTGCAGGTTGCACTCCGAAGCCTGAGGCAATTATCGAAGGTCTTGCCAAGGCTGCAGAAATTCTCAAAGAGAAAAGGGAGGCAATGAAATAATGAAGTTTTCATTTCCGTTTTTAAAAGAAGCGCTTTGCAATCTCTTTTCAAAGCCGTCAACGGTAAATTTTCCGAAGGTAAATGTTGAGGCAAAGCCGAACTACCGCGGAAGAATCGCATACTATCCCGACAAGTGCGTAAACTGCGGAATGTGCATCAAGGTGTGCTCACCTATCGCTATCACAAGAACAAGCGAAGAGGTAGAGAACGGCGAGAAGATAACCTATGAGTTTGACCTTACCTCCTGCACCTTCTGCGGAATGTGCCAGGACTTCTGCTCTGAAAAGGCTATCGAGCTTACGGGCGACTACCACATGGTAGCGACTGACCCTGCTGACCTCATCGTCCGCGGTTCACGAATCAAGGAAAAGGTCAAAGGAAAACTCGCTATTACCGATGCCTGCATCTACTGCGGTCTCTGTGCAAAGAACTGCCCCGAGGGCGCAATTACGGTTGACCGCGCAAACAAGACCTGGGAAGTCGATGAAGAGAAGTGCGTAAAGTGCGGTCTCTGTATCGGCAAGTGCCCGAAGAAGTGCCTCGACTTTGCAGAAGTTGCAGAGGGTGTTATCTGCTCAGATTCTTGTGTTTACTGCACGCTCTGCGCTAAAAAGTGTCCTGCAGAAGCTATCACGGTTGACCGTGCTAACAAGACATGGGAAATCGACCGCGAAAAGTGCACACTCTGCGGAGTTTGCGTATCTGCATGTCCCAAAAAGTCACTCTCAATCGGTGATATAAATGCAAGCACCTGCTCTGAGGCAGAGGATGTTCCGCCTCCGACACCTGTCGAGAAGGCGGAGGAAGCTCCCGCACCGAGCGCAGACGGCAAGCTCACTTGCTCTGACTCTTGTGTTTACTGCACGCTCTGTGCAAAGAAGTGCCCCGAGGGCGCAATCACCGTTGACCGTGCCGAAAAGACATGGGCGGTAGATGATGAAAAGTGCATCAAGTGCGGCATCTGCGTTGATGCTTGCCCGAAGAAGTCACTCTCATTTGAATAAGTAAAGCAAAAAAGAGTGTTCCGAGAGGAACACTCTTTTTTTATCTGTCATTTTTCAGCATCTTAGCTTTGTATTCCGTGGGAGAAAGCCCTGTTTCCTTTTTGAAAAACTGAGTGAAATGATTGGGGTATGAAAAGTTCATAGTTTCAGCAATTTTTGTGATTGTTATGTCTTTATGAAGCAGAAGGATAGATTCGTGAAGGCGAAGCTTTCTGTAATACTCCTTCGGGGAAAGGTCGTTATATTTTGCAAAAAGCACTTTAAGATAGCTCAGACTAATGTTTAAGCGCTTTGCAATCTCGCCGAGAGAGAGGTTTGAAAAGACCTCTTTTTGCATCGTCTCAATAATTGACTTGTAAGTGTTTGCGGCACCCGTCGAGAGGGATTCTTTTCGCGGTGACTGGTTTCGGCAGATATCAATTATCAGGCTTTGAAGCTCAAGCGAGGCAAGGACTCCGACAGTGTCATCCACCTTATCTTCAAGAAAATCGCGAGCCTTTTTGAAGGCGGATAAAAACCTTTCCTGAAGCTCGCTGTCAAGCGAAAAAATAGTGTCGTAAATGCCGTCAGGAAGAGAGCCTTCAATCATCATTGAAAGGGTATAAAGCTTTAGTGGAGAGTTCCCGAGCCCCCTGAATTTGTGAAGGTGCATTGGGGCGTAGATAAAAAGAGTTCCGCTTTCTGCGAGAAAAACCTTTTCCTCGATGACAAATTCAGCCTTTCCGCTTTGCAGAAAGCATATCTCGATAAACTCGTAAAATTCACCGACCGAGGCGAATGAACTCGGGAAATCGCGTTCAAAGGGGTGTGCGAGGCTTTTTATGGAAAAAGACGGGGTAACGCTCTTAAAAGGAGTAAGCATAAAATCACTGTCCGATTTTGTATTTTTCTACCCGATAATGTGTCTTTATAGGTATTTATATATAAAAACAGATAGGGTATAATTATTTTATCATAAAGTGAGAAAGTGTCAAGAGCAGAATTGAAAAAGAAGGTTTTACCAGACAGATTCGCTTGACAACTTACAACACCGCATGAGATAATTTTATATAAGAATATTGAATTTACGGTAGAAATACATATATAGGAGGAGTAAAAAATGAAAAAAGTGATGTCTTTGATACTCGCGCTCGTTATGTGCATATCGCTTCTTCCCGCAACCGTTGCGGCAGACGGCGATATAGTGTTTGACTTTACCGCGTGGATTACACAGCATACGGAGATCGCACGCCAGACCGAGCTGACACCGGCGCATATTGCCAACATCGCGCGAAGCGAAATCGGCACGGCGCAGACGGCGGGCATCTGGTGGGAAACCAACTCAGTTCCGAAAACCCTTCGCCTTTGTAACCTCCGCGGAGACTGGGAGACGACTGACCGTACGGGCGGCAACGGAGCAAACAACAAAATAGCCTTTGATATTACCGTTGCTGCGAACCAAAAGGGCTGGTATTCGCTTGAGCTTCCGTTTGCTGCAAACAGCGCGGAAAATGTATATTCAATCTATATGCTTTCGGGTGGCAAGGCCACCTTCCTCGGCGATGTAAAAGCAGGCTCGGCAGAGGTTAACGCGGTTTATCTTTCCGAGGGCGTAAACACTCTCGTTATCTGTGGCGTCAGCGTTCCTTCTGACGCTCCTCTCGGCACAATCTACTTGCAGAAGATTGCTTTTACAAAGCTCGCTTCAGAGCCGACAGCAACGCTTGTAACGGATGTCGCATCAAACCTCAAGGTCGGCGAGGAGAAGAAAAACCTCACGGTTTCAATGTCAATGTCTGACGGTACAACTTACCAGTTCCCGACATATGTCATGAATGCGACAACACTTCAGCATGGAAGCAAGGATACTGATAACTACATAAAAGTAGAGTCTGAGGACCCGAGCGTTCTCTCGGTTGTATATGCAAAGTCTGAGGGCGCGTTCAACAAAGCATCAACATTGTATTCAATCAAGGCGCTTTCAGAGGGTGAAACAGAGCTTATTTTCACTCCGGTCATCGCAGGCGTTGCGAAGACGGATAAGACCGTAAGAAAGACCGTACGCGTTACTGAAGACAAATTTACGGGAATAAAGCTCGTATCCGAGAAGACAAGCGTCGTTATCGGAAAGAGTGTTACAGTTTCGCCGAAAGAGGTATGGTCAGGTTCAGGCGATAAGGACCTTTCCATAAGTGCTGTAACCCTTGAAAGCCTCAATGAGGATATTGCAACCGTAGATGTAAACGGTACCGTCACGGGTATCTCTGCAGGTACGGCGACAATCAAGGCGACCTTCAAGGAAGACACATCAAAGACCGCAACAATCGACATCACCGTAACTGAGGCACCTGTCCAGAGAACATATGAATATGTTATGTCTCAGGCAGGCTTCAATGTTGAGCAGATGATGTCAATTGACGATTATGACGGAAAGCCTGTTATAAGAAAAATAAACGGCGCGATGTATTTTACAACGATGTTCAACTGGACATATGAAGTTCCGGCAGAATACTCTGCAACATTGCCGCAGGAGAGCTTCATGGCGCTTGACACAACGGAAAATGACGGTGATGCAAAGCTTACCGACAAGTGGGCGCTTGTCGCGAACCGCGGCGGCAGCCATATGGGAAAGGCCTATATTTCTGCCACAGCTTACCAGCAGCAGTTCCAGATTGACAACTACGAGGAGACAGGAAGAGAAAACTTCGGAGCCTTCCGCCTCAATGTAGATGTTCCGGGTGAGTACTTCCTCCAGGCAAAGGCGGGAAACTACTCGGCAGGTGCAGCCACCGCTGTTTACTTCTTCAAGGAAGGTACAGACGGTGTAACTGTCGGAAACCCCAAGACCTACCCTGAATCAGCAAAGCTCGGATACTACAATACCTCTTCAACAAAGGGATATGTTTACATTAGCGATGTTGAGGTGGAAGAAGAGGGTAATTACATCCTCGCATTTGTTGCAGACGAAAACTCACTTGATATAAACCCGAAGACAGAAATAATAAATACATACGACGGTCAGTGGTTTAACCTCACCTCCGTAAAGCTTGTCCCGAAGAAGGCAGACGAAGTTTCAAGCTTTATTCTCACAGCGGACAAGCGCGAGCTTCTCGGAAACGGTCAGGCTAAACTTTCTGCAGAGGTCGTCTGGGCGCTCAAGGGATATCAGTATCTCGAACCCGGCGATGTTACCTTTGAAAGCTCAGATGAAGCTGTTGCAACCGTCTCTGCCGACGGTGTCGTAACCGGTGTCGGCACGGGTACAACAACCATTACCGCAGCTCTCAAGGCTGACCCGACAAAGTCAGAAACTATCGATATAAAGGTCACTTTCCCGAGTGACCCGCACATATTTGAATTTATCACCTCTCAGGAAGGCTTTAATATGGAGAAGCTGTTCTCCACCGATGATTTTTCAGGAAAGCCTGTAATCAGAGCGATAAACAGCGGTCTGTACTTCAAGGATATGTTTGACTGGAACTATGAAGTTCCGGCGGAATATTCAAAGGACGGAAGC
>JAZOAS010000162.1:0-2181 GCA_045595605.1 Eubacteriales bacterium | reverse complement strand
TCCTTCGTATAATAGAAAGCGGTTGTAAGCGGAACTTTGTCCGGATATTTGTTATAGTACGCCGGCTGACCGGAGTCTGCAATCGCCTTTACGCCGCGGCGGACAAGGGTAAGGGTCTGGAAGGAGTTGATAAGCTTTAAGTACTTCGGATGCTCGAGGAGCGGAGCTTCGTCAAACTCACCGCCGTTTTCCTTGTATCGTGCAAGGCTTTCAGCAATCTTGATAAGGTCAGTTACACCGAGGTTGTTATACGATGGTGACTCGTAGTTCTGACCGTCACGGTAAACGACATCAACAAGTCTTGTAGCTGTATCGCCACCTGTGTTGTAGCTTCGGTTATTTGACCATGAGGTCTTGTAGATCCACTCAATCATCTCTCCGCTATCCTTCTTATGGTCAAGAGCGATAGCAGCGTTTCCGACTGCGAGCTGGTTAAGACCGAAGTTACCGTTGAGCTTTGAATCAAGCGCTACCTCGAAAATCTCACGGCAGATACCGTCTTCGATATTCTGACGGATCTTTGTTGCGGTTGACTTGTCGTTTTCAAGTCCGTAGTAAACTGCCTTGTTATGGAGGAAGTCTATAACCTTCTGATTTTCAAACATCGGCCAGAATGCATCATAAGCATCTGCAAGGTATTCTGCAACATAGCACTCCCAGATTTTACCGAGAGCCTTACCTGAAAGCGCACCACCGTCGATGTTAGCAAAGCGCGGGAGGTAAGCATTGAGGTCATAGGTCGGATAGATATCTGCAAGGCGGTCGATAAGGATACCACCTGCAACTCCGTACTTTTCTTCACCTGTGTAGAAGTATGCCTTCTTGAATGCATTGAACGCATTGAGATAGAAGGTTTCGTCCTTTATATAGAAGTGAGCAAAGTGGTTGTAGTAGCCGATGTAGGTATGAACCTCTTCAACGCCGCTTGCACACTTCTTGCCCGTGTTGTAGCCCATGCTGTCGTCAACGCCCCAGCGAGCAACAGTTTCAACATTCGGGTCAAATTTTGCTGTGGAGCTATCTACTGTCGCATAAAGGTCGTTATGGAGATATCCGCCCTTTACGCCGTAGCCGTAATAGAGATACCACTGCTCTGAGCAATCCTCACCCGGTTCTTCAAGCGCAAGAGCTTCGTCAGAGAGAAGACCCTTTGCGATGAGCATCTCGCGGTGTGCCTCGAGCGCTGTGATTCTGTCAAAGTTGTTGCCGTTATCTTTCGTTCTTCCAAGTTCATAGAACTTACCGAAGTCGTTTGACGGGAAGCGGCGTGAACATTCAGGGCACTTAATCTTCCACGGGTCATTTATCGGATCTACCCTGAACGGATAGTTTCCGTGGCCTTCCTTATAGAGGTCAACACGGCAGTAACGGCAGAGGTATTCATCGCCGTCACCCTCGTAACCTACATGGTATGTTCTCGGCACACCCTGACCTGTAACTGAGTTCCAGATAAAGTCAAGGCCGAGCGAGAGATATTTATCAGCCTGTGTGACTACTTTATTCTTCTCTTCTCTTGCCCAGGAATATTTCTTTACATTCTCCTGAGCTGCTGCAATCATCTTATCTGAGTAGAGAGTTCTGCCACTCTTTCCGATATCTGCAACCTTGAACGGGAATGTTGTTACGATGTTCTTGCCACGGTATGTGAGATCAACTGTAAGAGATGCATCGCCTGCGATTTCTTCTGTCTCCACATAGTAGTTTCCGTTTTCATAAACGACGGAAACGCCTTCTCCCGTAACGGAAACATCGTTTATCTCTACAAGTTCGGGGTTAAAGCCGTCGATTTCGTTTCCGAACTCATCGAGTAATGTGTAGTTTACCTTGCGGTAAGCGTAGAAGTAAAGCTCTTCTCCCCCTTCATCGAGAGTTTCGATGCCGAGTTTTACCTGTGAGAAAGGGCCTGTCGGAGCTTTGAGTATAATTTCCTGAAGTGAGAAATAATGTCTTGATGTATTTGTGAGATACTTGTTGTCGGTATCAAACTTGAATACGATATAGTACTCACCACCGGGGGCGATTGTATATGAACCTGCAGTCTGCACGCGGTTTTCAAAATCTCTTGTGTCAACATGACCTATCGGGGACATATCTGCGATAGTATCAAGCGTTACATTCTCGATATTGCCCTTCGGGAAGAAGTATACATCAGCTTCCGTACCTACCGTGAACGGGAACTGT
>JAZOAS010000161.1:0-8397 GCA_045595605.1 Eubacteriales bacterium | reverse complement strand
ACGTTATCGTTGGCGTTCGTCCGGAAGCTCTCCACGACGAAGAAGTCTTCGTTAACCAGTATCCGGATGCTCTTATCGACGCAAAGGTTGAAGTTGTTGAGCTTATGGGTCACGAGACATATCTCTACCTCAAGTGCCAGGGACGCGACTTTATCGCTCGCGTTGCTCCGCGTTCAACAGCTAAGGTTGGCGACACCGTCAAGATTGCTATTGAGACTCCGAAGATTCACCTCTTCGATAAGGAAACAGAGCTCACAATCACAAACTAATAAGAATAGAAAAAGAACCAGGGGTGTCGCTTCATAGGGATAAAACGCCCTGAAACCACGATTTTGGCACATAACTGCGTTAAAAAACCTCCAAACCCGTCAGGGTTCGGAGGTTTTTGCCCTTTGGGGCAGGAACAATGAAGGAAAGTAACAAATGACTTACTATGAAATTTCGAGCCCGTACATCGCAAGGGTAAATTTTGCAAGGGCACGGTCGCGTTTTCTGTAAATGGAGCGCGGGTCGTAGCCGAACTCATCGGATAAATGCCTCATTTTCGAGGGTGAATCGCTCATATAGAATTTTTCGAGGAGCCTTCTGTCCTCTTCGCTTAATGAGTTGAGCCCGCGGTCGATAATCGCTATGAGCTTTTCTGCCGATTTTATGTTCGAGCTGAGTTTTTCCTTCTCAACGAGATTGTTTATGAATCCCGGGTTTCTCGCGGGGTTTCGCTTTCCGAGACTTGTTCTTGGGGAAGTTGAGGTTTCGGATATGAGACGGAGCCTGTCTTTTGAGTTGAGGATGCCGATTTTCATCTGCTTATATCTGCGCAGGTCATCAGCCGCGCACAGCTTCCAGTCCATATTCTATATTCCTCCTTCCCAGGTGTGAAATCTTAAGGTGTAATCGTCATAGTAGCCGAGCTTTCCGGAGTCTCTGATTTCGTGTAAGACCTTCAAACATTCAGCTTTCGGCCTTCCTTTGCATTTTGAAACCCTTGTTGCAAGCTCATCCATGCTCTGGTCAAAGTCTTCCTTTATGCACATGGAAATAAGCGCATAAGTAATATTTTTTGTCGGTTCGTAAAAGTTGAGCGACCATATCGGCGGTTTTTCAAGAGGCCTTCTTCCACGCTTGCGCGGTTTAGGTAAAGGCTCTTTTGTGGGTGTAATGCCGAAGATGTCACAAATTTCGCGTTCAATGTCTGAATTCATCATTATAGTTTTTCTCCCATATTTCGTAATACCGGATACAATAGTCGCACCCTACTGTATCCCCGTCCTTGTTCTCTGCCAGTCTGTCGCCGCCGTCAAGCTGCGCACCGCAGACGGGGCAAGAGTATTCCGGCAGAGTCTGAAAATCCGGATTGCCGCACACCGCCCGCGGCAAAATGCCCGGATAGTTCATTAAATGTCGCCTCCTAAAAGTTTTAGTCGTAACTTGTCAAGTTATCATTTGTAATGATATATTATCACTAATTCGATTTTCTGTCAACAACAATAATCTTTCTTTTTTCGACATTTCTTGCAAAACACTTGAAAATTAACATATTAAATGATATACTCAAATACAGGCAAACTATATTATGTAAGGAGTGAGGCGGCTGTGATAGGCAATGAAATAAAGAGGCTGAGGCTTGCGGCGGGGCTTTCCCAGACGGATCTCGCAAAAGGACTCAATGTTCGCCAGTCAACCGTTGCGATGTGGGAGGTAGGGAAGAATAAACCTGCGCACGAAACCATGCTTCGCATAGCTGACTTTTTCTCCGTGAGCGTTGATGAGCTCTGCGGGGAGAAGGAAGCTTCTGCAAAAGTGCCGATTCTCGGTCGCGTTGCCGCGGGCCCTCCTAAAACTGCGACAGAAGACATTGTCGGTTATGAGGAAATCTCCCCAGAGCTTTCTGCAACGGGCGAGTTTTTCGCGCTTCGCATAAACGGTGAGAGTATGGAACCGCGTATGAAAGAGGGCGATGTCGTTATCGTACGGCGCCAGCCGTGTGTTGAAAACGGTGAGATAGCTATCGTTCTTATAGGTCGCGAAGAAGCTACCTGCAAGCGGTTTTACCGGTATAAAGAAGGAATAAGCCTTGTGTCGTTAAACCCCCAGTACGCGCCGATGTTCTTCTCAGAAGAAGACCTTCGAGAAACGGAAATCGAGGTCCTCGGTCGCGTCTGCGAGCTCCGAGCGAGATTTTAAAAAAGTCGCACGATGTGCGACTTTTTTAATTGAAAATGTAGGCGGTCGATGCTATATCGACCCGAAATGGACAGATGGGGGGCAGCTGTCTCTAAATAAAAAAAGGCTGTTTTCCAAAATATGGAAAAAATTTCCAAAAACCTCTTCCATTTTTCGATACAATGTGATATACTATATTTGCAACACAATCTAATTAAATGCATTTTAAAAATGATAAGGTGTTTTTACCTATTGGTAAAAACGCCAGCTCTGCTATAACCTTATCATTTTTAGGTGTAGATTGTGTTGCAACAAAAGGAGCTGTGTGTTTTTCGGCGCATGGCTTCGGCTGTGCGCTTTTTTATTTTGCACAGGAAATGGCGTTGTGGGGAAATTCACCGACGAGGAGGTTGCGACAGGTGGCAGATTTTGAAAAAATGTATTATGAGCTTTTTAACGGAATCACGGATATAATCGAAGACCTTAAAAAGCTTCAGCAGAAGGCAGAAGAAAGCTACATAGAAGCAAAAGAAGAGAATAATTAAAAAAATTCACCGCTTGATTGGCGGTGAATTTTTTAATCAGTTTTAAGCTTCTGTTATCTGTTTTTGCCCATAAAGAAGACAGCGATTGTTCCCGGGCCTGAGTGGAGACCGATTACAGGGCCGATGTCTGTAATGATTGTTACATTTGCGCCGAAACGGTCGGAAAGTTCTTTCTTAAGGAACTCGGCATCGTCCATACAGTCTGCCTGACAGATGTAAACCTCGCCGTTTTTGTCGATTGCAAGCTCATCGTATTTTGCGAGAATAGCCTCAAGTGACGGGCGTCTGCCACGGACCTTTGCCATATTTATAAGGTGACCTTCATCGTCAACATGAAGAACGGGCTTGATGTTGAGCATTCCTCCGAGAATTGCCGATGCCGCACTTACGCGACCGCCTGCTCTGAGATATTTAAGGTCATCAACCGTGAACCAGTGGCAGAGGTTGAGCCTTGAATCCATAACAAAGCGCGCAACTTCTTCAATTGAAGCACCGGCGTTCTTCTTTTCAACTGCAAAGTGGACGATAAGCCCCTGTCCTGCTGAGGCGCAGAGTGTATCAACTGCGATTACGCGGTTGTTCGGAAACTCCTCAAGAAGCTCGTCTGCTGCAATTCGTCCTGCGTTGTAGGTGTTTGAAAGGCCTGAGGAGAAAGCGAGGTAGAGAATGTCGTTTCCTGCCTCAAGCTCAGGACGGAAGAAGTCCTTAAACTCTTCGACATTGATAGCTGAAGTTTTTCCGCTTTCGCCGTTTCTCATACGGTCGTAAATGTCCTTCGGCGCAATATCGCTGTTGCGGTAAAGCGTATCCTCGCCTGAGAATTTAAAGGAAAGCTCGGCAAACTTAACGCCCCAACTGTCAAGAATATCCTTTGAAAGGTCGCAAGCCGAATCTGTATAGATAATATAGTTACTCATTGGTGAAAACCTCCGTAAGATTTATAAATTTATTCTACCACAAAAGGGGAAAAATTCAACCTACTGATGAAGTTGATAAAATCTTCGGTGTGAAAGCTCGGGGTAGAGAAGAAAAAAGACGACTCTACCCACGGGAGAATTAACAAAAAAGTAATTGTTTCGACATAAAAAATGTGGTATAATACGAAAAAGAACTGTTTTTACATATGAAAGGGTAGTTATGCAGGATTTAAAGCTTACTATTGCAAAGAATATAGCGGAGCTTCGCAAAGAGGCGCAGTTGACTCAGTTTGAGCTTGCGGAAAAGCTCAATTACTCGGATAAAGCTGTGTCAAAATGGGAGCGTGGCGAGTCCGTTCCTGATATTTCGGTGCTCAAAGAGATTGCGGATATGTTTTCGGTCACCGTCGATTTTCTCCTTGAGGAGGAGCATCCGAAAAAGAGAAGCCTCACAAATAACATCCGTATAAAGATGAAGAATCATAGTTTCGTTATGGGAATGTCGATTGTTCTCGTGTGGCTTGTTGCGCTTCTTGTGTTTGTTGTTCTTGATATGTTCCGCGAATATACGGCGGCGCGCGAGTGGCTTGTTTTTATGTATGCTGTTCCCGTTACGATGATAGTTTGGCTCGTTTTCAACTCCATATGGTTTAACAAACGCAGAAACTTCCTCATAGTTTCACTACTTATGTGGACTGTGCTTGCATCCATCTTCGTTTCGCTCATAGTTCTCGCGGGAATAAATGTCCGTTTTCTTCCGCTTCTCGGAATCCCGGGGCAGATAATAATCATCCTCTGGTCGAGAATAAAGAAAAAATAGAATAAAAAATAAAGGCTTGTGCAACTTTGCACAAGCCTTTTTGTGTCGAAAATTGAAGTTTCGGGGGCGTTGTGCTATAATGAGTTTACGAGGTGATGTTCGTGTATATAAAATTGATTCAACCTAAAATGATAAAGCGCCCGATGGATACCGATATAAAAATTCACATGGCTCCGCCGCTGGGACTTTTGACGATTGTAAATCTTTTTGAAAAAGAACACCGCGTTGAACTCGAAAATGAAAACATTCAGAGTATCAATTATGAAGATACGCCTGATATTGTTGGCATCTCCGTTACGGTGGATACGCTTCCAAGGGCAGTTAAAATAGCGAAGAAATTCCGTGAAAAAGGAATTAAAGTTGTTGCAGGAGGAATTCACATAACAACTGCCTATGATACCATACCCCCTGATTGTTTTGATGCGCTGTGTATTGGTGCGGCAGAAAAAACATGGCCCGAGATTGTCAACGATTTAGAGGCCGGAAGATTAAAAAATCTATACAGATGTTGCGAAAAATTGGATGCAAACGACATAGTTTCTCCTGCATATAGAAGCTTGGATAAACGAAAGTATTTGTACTGTAATGTAGTACATACAAGCCGTGGCTGTCCGTTTAAATGTGATTTCTGTTATAACAGTTCCTCGGAAAGAGGGTATGTTAATCGCAATATTGACGATGTCATAGAAGATATAAAAACTCTCAACACAAGGCATATTATGTTTATTGATGATAATTTTGCCGGAAATGTCAAGTGGACAAAAGAGTTTTTGACAAAAATAAAACCGATGAAGCTGAAATGGAATGCAGCAGTGTCGATTAACGCCGCGTTTGACAATGATCTGTTAGATTTAATGAAAGATTCCGGATGTCAGAGCTTATTCATAGGCTTTGAAAGTATAAACGCAGCTTCTATCAATGATGTTCATAAAATTCAGAATTGCACTGATAAATATGAACAGGCAATCAAAGCGATTCACGATAGAGGTATTATGATAAACGGAAGTTTTGTTTTTGGGCTTGATTCCGATACACCTCAAACCTTTAAGGCAACGCTTGATTGGATAGTAAAAAACAAAATCGAAACAGTTACCTCACACATCCTGACGCCGTATCCGGGGACGGTGTTATATGAAAAGTTAAAAGAAGAAGGCAGAATTATTTCGGATAATCTGGAGCTGTATAATACTGCGCATGTAGTTTTCAAACCAAAAGGAATGACAAAGGAAGAATTATATAATGGGTATATATGGATATATAAGCAAATATACAGTTTTAAAAACATAATAAAAAGAATTCCAAAAGCAAAACAGCAGAAAGCCCCATATCTCTTATTCAATTTTTTATATCGCAAATATGGAAGGTTTACAGACGGTTTGTGTAAACTGATTACTTATAAGCGAATAGGGTGGGTAGCCGAAAAATTATCGCGTTATTTATAGAAACCTTTATAACTTGAAACAGAGCAGAGGTGATTTCCTCTGCTCTGTTTCTGTATTGTATCGGAAACCAAAATTTTGCGAATTTGCAGAAAATCGAGGCTGACCGACCTGTTTTTTTAGCAGACTGAGGTGCTTTAATTGACAAATTGATGCTGTGAGTGCTAAAACCGGGGCAGAATTTACCGCGACCGACTTTTTTGAAAAACAATTTTTTCATATCAAAAAAACGCCGAAAAACGGGTTCTTGTTAATAAAGTGTTACATTTTTCAAAAAAACTATTGACATTAATGCAAAAATGAGTAAAATATAAATTAGCACTCGGAGGTGTTGAGTGCTAAAAACCCGAAAGGGGTGTTAAGATGAGCCTGAGCGACAGAAAAAAGAGAATACTCAAGGCTATTGTTGATGAATATATTGAAAATGCAGAGCCGGTAGGGTCTAAAATCATTGCGGCGCGAAGCCGTCTTGATATTTCCCCTGCGACTATCCGAAATGAGATGTCGGAGCTTGAGGAGCTCGGTTTCCTTGAACAGCCACATGTCTCTGCAGGGCGTATCCCCTCTACGGCGGGATATCGCTTATATGTAAATGAGCTTATGCAGAACTACGCGCTCTCGGCGCGCGAGGCAGACGCGATAAACTCCGCGCTCAAAACTCAGATGCGCGAGCTTGAGAGGATGCTTCGTGAGTTCGGGCGCCTCGTTTCACAGCTCACGAATTACACAACATACACTCTTATGCCGGCGCTCTCATCTGAAACGGTAAAGAAGTTTGACATCTTCCTTGTTGAGCCGACTGCAGCGATAGCAGTTGTCGTAACAAGCTCGGGAATCATAAGAAACAAGCGAATCAAGCTTGCTTTTGCGCCTGAAGAGGCAGAGCTTTCCGAGGTATGCAGACTGCTCAACGCAAACCTTACGGAAAAAACGCTCGACGAAATTCCGCTCTCTCTTATAAAGAGATGTGCAAGTGAGGCGGGAAGGCTTTCAGAGCTTGTCACCTCGGTTGCAGACTTTGCGGGTGAGGTGCTTGACGAAAACCGCGGCGGTGATGTCTATCTCGACGGCATTCCGCAGATTTTGAACCATCCCGAATACCGCGACCCTGAAAAGGCTCAGGAGCTTTTATCGTATCTTACCGACAAGCAGGGGATACTCCGTCACGCGAAAACGCATTTTGCAGAAGATGAAAACTCCGCGCAGATCCGTTTCTCAATAGGAACGGAAAACGACGACGAACAGCTTAAGGACGCGGGCATCGTTTACGGAACATACGACCTCGGCGGAAAGAAGCAGGGCGTTATCGGTATCGTTGGTCCGAGGCGAATGGATTATGCTAAAGTCGCAGCGAACTTAAACTATTTTATAAACGGTTTCAATAAGCTGCTTCGAGATTCGTTCTTTAACGACATTTAAGGAGGTATAGAATAGATGGCAGAAAAGGAAAAAGAAGTTGCTACCGAGACTCCGGAGGTAGAAACTCCTGTTGAAGAGACGGTTTCCCAAGAGCCCGAAATGACGGAGCTTGAAAAAATGGAAGCTGAGCTTTCGGCAGAGAAAGATAAATACCTTCGCCTTGCTGCAGAGTATGACAACTTCAGAAAAAGAACAGCAAAGGAAAAAGAGGCGCTCTACGGAGATGCTACGGCCGCTACGGTTTCTGCGTTCCTTGCAGTTTACGATAATATGGAGCGCGCGTGTCAGAACCCGTCAACGGACGAAAACTACAAAAAGGGCGTTGAGCTTATTTTTGCAGAGCTCTGTAAGACTCTTGAAAATTTGAAGGTTGAAACAATCGCCCCTCAGGGTGAGCCGTTTGACCCGAATTTCCACAGCGCAGTGATGCACGAAGAAAACGAAGAATTTGGCGAAAACACGGTTTCCGAGGTTTTCCAGAAGGGCATGAAGCTCGGAGATCGCGTTATCAGACCCGCAATCGTAAAAGTCGCAAACTAAGCGAGGCTTTAATAAGTAAAAAACAAACATCATATATAAATGGAGGAAATTATTATGTCAAAGATTATTGGTATCGACCTTGGAACTACTAACTCTTGCGTCGCTGTTATGGAAGGCGGCGAGCCGACAGTTCTCGTTAACGCTGAAGGCGCAAGAACTACACCGTCTGTTGTTGCTTTTGCAAAGGACGGCGAGAGACTTGTCGGTCAGGTTGCAAAGCGTCAGGCTGTTACAAACCCCGACCGCACAATCTCTTCAATCAAGCGCGAAATGGGCTCTGATTACAAGGTAAACATCGACGGTAAGGCTTTCTCTCCGCAGGAGATTTCAGCTATGGTTCTCACAAAGCTCAAGACAGATGCTGAAGCTTTCCTCGGTCAGAAGGTCACACAGGCTGTTATCACAGTTCCGGCTTACTTCACAGACAGCCAGCGTCAGGCTACAAAGGACGCAGGTAAGATTGCAGGTCTTGAAGTTCTCCGTATCGTAAACGAGCCGACTGCGGCAGCTCTTGCTTACGGTCTTGATAAGGAATCTGACCAGAAGATCATGAT
>JAZOAS010000160.1:0-5354 GCA_045595605.1 Eubacteriales bacterium | reverse complement strand
ACATGCTTTGAAATATTCTCAAAGCGGAGTGCTGAGTAGCGGTAGCAAAGCGGGTCTTCGATTTTTACATCAAGCTTCGGAAGGCTTTTATACTGCTCAAGGTCAACCGTCGGAATCGGGCGGAGCTCGCGACCTGCAATCGCCGCAAACTCACGGGCAATACCGTAGTGACCCCAGAGGTCAGGACGGTTTGTGAGCGACTTGTTATCAACCTCGAAGATAATATCGTCAATTTCAAAGATATCTTTAAGGTCAGTACCGTTTTTAAGGCTTACATCAAGGTCCATAATGCCGTCGTTACTGTCGGAAAGACCGAGCTCGCGCTCTGAACAGCACATACCGCAGGAGGTATATCCCGCAAGCTTTCTCGGCGCAATTTCAATCTCTCCGATTTTCGCACCGAGCTTTGCAAAGGCGGTCTTCATACCGACGCGTACATTCGGAGCACCGCAGACAACATCGATAAGCTCGTCTTCACCTGCATCAACCTTCAAGAGGTGAAGCTTTTTTGATTCGGGGTGATTCTCAACGGACATAATCTCCGCAACAACAATACCCGAAATATCGCTTCCCTTGAAGAAAATTTCGTTTTCAACCTCTGCTGTGGAGAGGGAAAATTTATTGATAAGCGAAAGCTTGTCAAGACCGGACAAATCAACAAAGTCCGAAATCCAGTTCATTGATAAAAACATTTATTTCCTCTCCTTTCTTATTTGTCGTCAGTAAACTGAGAAAGAACCTTGAGGCTTCCTGAGTTTAAGTCACGAATATCTTTTACGCCGTATTTCATCATCGCAAGTCGGGTAAGACCGAGGCCGAAAGCAAAGCCTGTATATTCCTCGGGGTCAATTCCGCCTGCTTTTAAAACTTCAGGGTGAATCATACCGCAGGGGCAAAGCTCAAGCCAGCCGCTGTGCTTACAGGAAGCGCAACCCTCGCCGCCGCAGATGAGACAGCTTATATCAAGCTCAAAGCCCGGCTCAACAAACGGGAAGAACCCGGGACGGAGGCGAACCTTGATATCCTTCTGGAACACCTCTGAAAGCATCGTATTCATAAAGAAGATGAGGTTTGAGATGGAGATGTTCTTATCTACCATAACGCCTTCCATCTGGAAGAAGGTATTCTCGTGGCAAGCATCTGTCGCTTCGTTTCTGAAGCAACGGCCCGGGAAAATTGCCTTAATCGGCTTACCCTCGTTTATGAGCGCGTCCTTATACTTCTTATAAATCGCGTTCTGCGCAGCGGAAGTATGTGACTT
Source organism: Eubacteriales bacterium (assembly GCA_045595605.1). GTDB lineage: Bacteria > Bacillota > Clostridia > Oscillospirales > JAAYXM01 > SIG480. The sequence goes on along the minus strand of JAZOAS010000160.1, from coordinate 4,093 downwards.
GAGGAGCTGACCGTTTTCGAGATAGTATGTATCCTGCATATCGCGTGCCGGATGATTCTTCGGGATATTGAGCGCCTCGAAGCACTCGTAGTCAGTTACGATTTCGCTGTAATCTTCAACAGCGAAGCCCATTGAGCGGAAAATCTCTTCGCACTGGCGCTGAACAAGCGTTATCGGATGATATGAACCGCGAGAAAGGTCTGCAGGAATAGAAACATCAAACTCCGGCATAAGGTTATTTTCCCTTTCAATCTCTTTAAGTCTTATCGCCTCGCGCTTTTCGGAAATCTGGCAGGACACCTCTTCCTTGAGGACATTTACTGCCTGACCGAATGTTTTTTTCTCCTCGGGAGAAAGGTTCTTCATATCCTTCAAAAGCTCTGTTACAAGACCCTTCTTGCCGAGATATTTAACTCTTATTTCTTCGAGCGCTTCCATGGTTTCACAAGCTTCAAGCTCTGACAAAACCTGCGCCTTGAGTTCGTTTGTCTTCTCTGACATTTTTCTCTTCCTTTCGTTTATAGAATAAAAAAAGCTCGCCCCGATAATCGGGACGAGCTGAAATTGCCCGCGGTACCACCCAAATTCAGAAATCGCTTTCTGCACTCATGGTAGCGTCATGTCGTGGACGCCGACACTCTGCTTAATCCGAAGCGGTTTTCGCAGAAGGCTCCGATGCTGAAATTCACGCGTTACCTTCATACCGGAAACTCACAGCCTTTGATTTCCGTTCTCTTTTATGAATAAATAACCGCTACTTACACATTTTCATAGCCTAAAGCTTATTTTACTTCATTTTGAGCCAAAAGTCAAATATATTTTTGACTTTTTACCCAAACAGCTTCCCCGCCATTTTTTCAAGCTCGCGTCGCTCTTTCGAATCGTCGTATGACAGCTCTCTGTCATCAATTCCCCTTACGACATTAACTGAAAAAAGTCCATGCTTATTGCAGTAATACAAAATCTTTTTCGCACCGCGAATTTCAAACCTCGCCTCAGCCTCACCCTCGGGATAAAGCTTCGCAAGCTGTATTCTGTCTGCATACAGCGCCGCAATAAACGAGATGTAATGCACCTTCGTCATATCATGCTCAATGCGGACGAAATAGTCATCCTCAACTTTTCCGATAAATACTTTATGCTCTTCATCACTCTCTTCCGCCTGCTGTGGCACGAGCGCAACGCCGTGACAGTAGATAACTGCCTCGCCCATAGTATGAATTATGTTTCCGCAAACGGGGCAGATATAGAATTTCGAGCGAAGCATATTCGCCGATATATTCACATTACTTATGGTGTTTCCCGAAATGAGTTCTGCGACGGAAACACCGAAAACATTTGCAATAGGCTCAAGAAGCGTAATATCAGGATATCCCCTTCCCGTTTCCCATTTGGACACGGCTTTGTCCGAAATACCAAGCTTTTCGGCAAGCTCGCCTTGTGTCAGATTATTCTTTTCGCGCAAAGTCTTTATGGTCGCGCCTGTTATGTACTGATTCATTCTGCCACCTCCGTAATAAAGATTATATATTCGTTCCCCAGGTTTATCAACCTACTTAAAGTAGAAACTGCCTTTACCTATAGATAAAGGCAGTTTCTAATCATTTTAGTCAATAAGGACAAGCGGTTTTATAAGGTCGCGCGGTTTATCTTTCATGAGCATGAGCGCCTCTTCTATTCCGTCAAAGCCGTGGAAGGTGTGAGTTACGAGTTTTTCAGGATGAAGCCTGCCTGCCATTACGAGTCTTGCAAGTCGCTCTGAGCGAAGCCGTCCGCCCGGCATCAGCCCGCCACGGATATCCTTATGTCCCATTCCGCAACCCCATTCAACGCGCGGAATCTTTACTGAATCACCCTCGCCGAGATAGTTTACATTTCCGATTATTCCGCCGGGTTTTAACATTCTCACAGCATCTGTAAATGTGTCGTTGTCACCGCCCGCGACAATTACCTTGTCAACGCCTTTGCCGTCTGTAAGCTTTAAAATCTGGTCTGCAATATTTCCCTCGCGGTAATTTACAATCTCCGTTGCGCCGTATTCCTTTGCAAGAGCCACACAGTTCGGACGCGAGCCCACAGCGTAAATCTTTGCTGCTCCGCCAATAGCCGCTGCCGCGACCGACATAAGCCCGACAGGACCTATACCGATAACGGCAACATTATCACCGAACTGAATATCGCAAAGCTCTGCACCGTGAACGCCAGTCGGAACCATATCGCTTATCATACACGCCGCACGAATGTCCATACCGTCGGGGAGGTGTGCGAGGTTCGCATCAGCCTCGTTTATATGGAAGTATTCGCCGAATACACCGTCTTTGAAGTTTGAGAACTTCCAGCCTGAGAGCATTCCGCCCGAGTGCATGGAGAATCCGCCCTGTGCCTCTGTCTTTCCCCAGTCAGGAGTGATTGCGGAAATGAGAACGCGGTCTCCCGGTTCAAAATCACGGACAAGGCTTCCGACCTCAACAACCTCACCGACCGCCTCATGGCCGAGAATCATATTCTCTCGTTCACCGAGTGCGCCTTCCCATACGGTGTGTATGTCCGAGGTACAAGGCGCAAGCGCAATAGGGCGGCAGATCGCATCAAGCTCACCGCACTTTGGTCTTTCCTTTTCTATCCAGCCGGTCTTTCCGATTTTAAGCATCGCATAGCCTTTCATACAAAATCTCCTTTGCACATTTTACCTTATTTTGTGTTTGTTTCTAAGGAATATGCAAAAGACCGGAAATGATTTTCATTTCCGGTCTGTCACTTAGCCAATCTGATATTTTTTGCTGTATTCGTTGTACTTTTCTTTAAACATACTGTCATTGTCACGGAACGCCCTTATTGACTCGTGCAAATTGAACGACGCCGTTGCCATATCCGTTACACAGCCTGCGATATTCGAGCAATGGTCGGAGCATCTTCCGATATTCGTAAGAATGTCAGACCATACAAAGCCCGCTTCAATTGAGCATTCGCCCTGCTGAAGTCTGAGAATGTGTCTTGCTCGGAGTATCTCTTTGAGGTTGTCAATTACCTGCTCAATCGGCTCAACGCTGTGTGCCGCATTCATATCATTTTCGACAAATGCACGGCGGGTAGTGTCGAGAATTTCATCCGTTGCATTGAAAATGACCATAAGCTCAGAAACCGCCGCATCTGTAAGCTCAATTTGCTTCTCGCGAAGCTCCTCAGCAGACTTTAAGAGATTTACACCGTGGTCTGAAATTCTCTCAAAATCTCCAATGAGTTTGAGAAGCTTTGCCGCCTCTGCGCTGTCATTTTTCGAAAGGTCATAGGAGCTGAGTTTTACGAGGAAGGTTCCAATAACATCTTCATAACGGTCGGTTTTTTCTTCTTTTTCGCAAATTTCCTCCGCAAGCTCCTTGGAATATGCGGTAAACGCCGAGATACCGCCGCGCAAAGCCTCTGCCGCGCAGTCAAACATCTCTATTGCAAGAGCGTGGCACTGCTCAAGCGCAACCGGCGGAGTTTTGAGAAGACGCTCGTCAATCCTGACACACGCCTCCTCGCTTTTTGCATCAGGAATGAGCTTGATTGCGATTTTTTCCAAAAGTCCCGACATCGGGAAGAGAATTGCCGTGCATACAACATTAAACACTGAGTGCGCAATTGCAATGCCCGCCATTGATGCGCTTTGGTCAAACAGCGGAACATCAAAAAACGCTTTTGCAACAGAAAATACCGCAAGGCAAATCACCGTTCCAAGTACATTAAACGAAAGATGGACAAGCGCTGCGCGCTTTGCATTTCTGTTCGTGCCAAAGGACGATAAAATCGCCGTTATACATGTACCTATGTTCTGTCCCATGATAATCGGGATTGCCGCACCGTAGCTTACCTGCCCCGTAACGGCAAGCGCCTGAAGGATACCGACGGATGCCGAGCTTGACTGGATAATAGCCGTAAGAACCGCACCTGCAAGCACACCGAGAATCGGGTTTTTGAACATAATAAACATCTCTGCAAACGCGGGAACATCGCGAAGCCCTTTGACAGCCCCCGACATCGTTTCCATACCGAACATAAGCGTTGCAAAGCCGAGGAAAATTATACCGATGTCCTTTTTCTTCTTGTCCTT
>JAZOAS010000159.1:0-18066 GCA_045595605.1 Eubacteriales bacterium | reverse complement strand
TCTGACACCTCAATCGCAGATTCTACATACGAAGACAGAAAAATCTTCTACGAATTTGAAGACAACACAGCGAATGGCAGATATGACGATATGATGCGTGACTTTTACTATTATGTCATGGGTGAAAAAGAAAACCCGTTTTCCTACGAACACGAATACCTCGTTCAGGAAGTCCTCTCAGAGATAGTCGGAGGCGTTAAGTTCTATGGCAAAAATATTGATTAAAGGCGGGCGCGTGTGGGACGGCGAAAAGTTCTTCTTCTCAGATGTCCTCACCTGTGACGGCAAAATTTCAGAGATTTCCGAAAGCATCACATCAGATGCAGAGTTTGTATATGACGCGGCGGGGAAATTTGTTTCTCCGGGGCTTGTTGATGCCCATCTTCATCTTCGCGGTGTCTCCCCCGGCTTCGGAGCGTTTCCCGAGGTCAGCTGTATGCCGTTTGGCGTAACCGCAGCAATTGATGCCGCCGCGACCTACGGAGACCGCGCTTATCTCGATTCGCTTTTTCTCAAAAATCTCGTTTTTGTGGCCTGCAGAATTGAGAACAACAGGGCGTATTTCGATAATACCGAAAAGATGCTTGATGAGTACGGCGACAAGGCAATCGGCGTAAAGCTCTTTTTTGACACCGAAGGCGCTGATGTCCGTGACGCGACGGCACTTTGCGATGTTGTTTCCTTTGCAGAGAAGAGAGGTCTCCGCGTTATGGTCCATTCGTCAAACTCGCCGATTCCTATACCTGAGCTTCTTTCTCTCCTCCGCCCGGGCGATATTTTCACCCACGCATATCACGGCGGAAAGCACAATTCCTCGGAGGACGAGTTTGAATGTATCTTCAAAGCAAAGGAGCGCGGCGTTGTTATCGACGCGGGTCTTGCAGGACACATACATACCGACTTTGATGTCTTTAAACGAGGAATCTCTCGCGGTGCAATCCCCGACATAATAAGCACCGACCTCACCGAGTGGAGCTCCTATAAGCGTGGCGGAAGATACGGCATGACGATGTGTATGAGTATCGCACGCCACCTCGGAATGAGCGAGGAGGATATTTTCCGCGCCGTAACTTCAAACCCCGCAAAGGCCGTTTCAAAAGAGACTGAATGGGGATATCTCAAGGTCGGAAGATGCGCTGACATCGCAGTTTTTGATTATTCCGACGAAGGCTTTGACCTTACAGACAAGGCAGGCAATCACATTTCTTCGGAAGACGGATACAGGTGTGCCTTGACCGTTGCCTTCGGAGAAGTTGCATACAGAAGATAAAGAAAGGATGTAATGTATGAACAAAGTAGCATTCATTACGGGCGCCGGTGGCTATATCGGCGGCGAAACCGCTCTCACGCTCGCAAAGGCGGGGGTTAAGGTTGCCGTTTGCGATATCTCGGAAGAGGCAACAAAAAATACTCTCAGGAGAATTGAAGAAGCGGGCGGTACTGCAAAGGGTTATGTCATTGATGTGACAGATTCCGCAAGCGTTAACAGCGTTGTAGATGAAATAGTCAAGGATTTTGGCCGTCTTGATATTCTCGTTCATGTGGCAGGCGGAAGCTCTCGCCTCGCAGGTCCGAACACATACAAACCGCTCATTGAGCAGGAGGACTATGTTATAGATACGGTCTTGAAGGTTAACCTCTACGGTGCATTTTACGCAAGCCGTGCAGCGGCAAAAGCTATGGTCAAACAGGGTGAGGGGGGAAAGATAATCAACTTCTCCTCAGTCATCGGCTTTAACGGGCTTGCCAATATGTGTGATTATGCTGCAGCAAAAGGCGGCGTAATCGCTCTTACAAAAGCTCTTGCAAAGGAGCTCGGTCCTCATAAAATCAATGTAAACTCCGTAGCACCCGGAATCGTTATGCGCCCCGACGACATGGGTGGTGACGAGCGTGCTCTTAAAACAAATCTTCTCGGCGAAAAGTGCTTTGCCAGCGACATCGCAAACCTTGTTGAATTTCTCGTATCGGATAAAGCAAGATTTATTACAGGTCAGGTTTATGCCTGCGACGGCGGTCGCGCATTATCAATGAAAGGAACTGATTAATTATGAAAGCAATGCTTATTGACGGCAACAAAAATTTTGTATGGAGCGAGGTTGAAAAGCCCACTCCGAAGGATGGCGAAGTTCTTATAAAAATTCACGCCGCGGCAATCAACCGTGCAGACCTTTTGCAGAAAAACGGAACATACCCCTCCCCGAAGGGTTGGCCGCAGTGGCCGGGTCTTGAGGTTTCCGGCACAGTTGAGGCTATGGGAGCTGAGGCTGAGAAGTCGGGAAAGTTTAAAATCGGAGATAAGGTTTGCGCTCTTCTCGGCGGTGGCGGATATTCGGAATATGTCTGCGCGCCTTACGGCATGGTTATGCCAAAGCCTGAAAAATTGAGCTTTGAAGAGGCGGCAGCTCTTCCCGAAGCTTATGCTACATCTTACTTAAACCTTTTCTGGGAAGGTCACCTCAAGGAAGGCCAGACCGCTTTCATCCCTGCAGGCGCAAGCGGACTTGCTTCCGTTGCGATTCCGATGGCAAAGGCCTTTGGCGCAAGAGTTATCACCTCTGTCCTCTCCGATGAAATCGCAGAAAAAATCAAGTGGCTCGGCGCAGATGTTATAATAAATTCAACTACCCAGTGTGTTGAGGATGTCCTTGCAGAAGAAGAAAAGAACGGAACTCCCGTCAATGTCGCGATGGACTGTCTCTCGGGCGAAACACTCGGAAAAAGCCTTCCGTTTATGGCAGACGGCGGATACTGGATTGTCATCTCAACGCTTGCCGGAACCGAAACAAAAGTTCTTCTCCGCCCGCTTCTCACAAAGAGCCTGCACCTCGTCGGAAGCATGCTCAGAAAGCGCTCATCCGAAGAAAAAGCGCGCATTCTTTCTGAGCTTGTCGAAAAGGTTTGGCCGAAGATTGAAAGTGGCGAGATGAAGCCCTCTATTTACAAAGTCTTCCCGATAGAAGATGCAGAGGAAGCTATTGCCGTTCTCCAGAGAAACGAGCACATCGGAAAACTTGTTCTTAAGGTTTGCCATGAATAAGAAAAAAACTATTCTCCTCGCCTTTGTCGTTATGCTTCTGTGGGGCTCCCTTTTCCCCATGGTCAAGCTCGGCTATTCGGCATACGGCATCTCCACAACAGGAGACATCCTCTTTTTCGCAGGCGTCCGCTTCACCGTATGCGGCGCGGTCATATGTCTGTATTCTCTGCTCACCGATAAGGCTTCCTATAAAAGCGTACCGGCATCTTTTGGATATGTTCTCCTTTCAGGGCTTTTTGCAATCATCCTGCACTACGCGTTCACCTATATCGGCTTAAGTCTTACAGACAGCGGAAAGACGGCAATACTCAAGCAGATAGGCGCTCTCTTCTATGTTTGCTTCTCTTTCCTCTTCTTTAAGAGTGACCGCCCGACTGTTGCAAAAATTCTCGGCGCGGTTCTCGGCTTTGCCGGAGTAATTGCAATCAACGCAGGCGGTGAAGGGATAACCTTCGGAATAGGAGAGGTTTTCATCATCCTTGCTTCTTTCTGCACCGTTGCCTCAAATGTTGTAAGCAAAAAGGCGCTTTCATCCGTAAAGCCCGTCACTATGACCGGCGTTTCACAGCTCTTTGGCGGAATTGTCCTTCTCATCGCAGGAAAACTCATGGGCGGAAGTATGACGATCTCGCTTGCAACCTCTCCCACGATGATCTATATCTGCCTTGCTTCAATCATCAGCTATTGCATATGGTTCACCGTAGTGCGCGACGGCGCACTCTCGCACCTCTTTATCATCAAGTTTGCAGAGCCTGCATTTGCCTGCATCTTCGGTGCGCTGATTCTCGGAGAGAATATACTTAAGATTCAATATCTCCTCGCATTTATCCTGATCTCAGCAGGAATAACAATAGCGAATAAAAAAAGAAACGGAAATTAATTTTCCGTTTCTTTTTTTAATGCCCTTTTTATAATGCGCAGCACCTTTCCTGCACAACGTTTTGCAAATAGCAAATATGGCGCAAAGAACTTTGAATGAAAGCGTCTCTGAGGTTGTTCCAAAAACTCACTCACTTTCGCAAGCATACTTTCCCATTCGGACAGTACGAGATACTCTTTCACAGAGTGATGAGCGTGATATCCGACCGAAAGATTCACTCCGCAAATTTTTCTGCAAAGCACCTGCAAATCAGTGCCACCTTTTGAATTCCCCTCCGTAACGTCGAGAGTCTCCTTTATATACCGTTTAAATGCTTTAGTATTATCAACCTGATTGAAGAGACATGAGTCAATCCCCGCCCAGTCGAACTCGATCATATAACAATGACGATTCAGTTCACGAAACAGTTTTCGATAATTCTTTCTCAAATATCTAGCGCCGTGTTTCCCTTTTTCTTCACCGTCAACGACCAGAATACTATGACCACTATCGCGGAGTTCCCAAAGCATTGCGCATCCCGCGCGGTCATCAGCGCCTATTCCGCATTTCGGGTTTGTACTTTTAAATATTCCGTCTTCTAAAACTACACCGCGGTCTTCTGAAAAACATCTTCCATATTCCTTATCCCAAACTGTATCCATATGCGCGACAAGCACAACCCTGTCAGGACGGTTTCCACGAATATAAACAAATCTCTCCAAAGAATTATCGCCATTTCCGACGATTGCACCAGGCAGTGCCGCGAAACGACTGAATATTTCATCTCCGCAATCAAGCGGTGCATTTAAAAACTTCAAAAGCGTTTCTCTACAATTATTCATTTCTGTTTTTCTCGTTTTCTTTTATTTTGCATTTTTTTGTCTTGTACCCTCATCAACAAATACGGAATTACAGAGCAATAAAGGCACAAAATATAGATCAATCTCGTTTTTATATTCAATGCAGGCAACATTTCTTTTCTATGTTGTCTCAGAACTCTTTGCATTTTTTTGCTGTTTTCACTATACGGCTTGTTCTTTTTGAAACAAACGACAAAACAACCAAAAGCATCCTTTTTTTGAACATTTGCATACTCTGTGCGCCCAAACGCTTCTTCGCTTTGCCAAACTAACTTCCGGCACACATTTTAATGTATTATCAGTTGACCCGTCATCTATCATAATAATCTCAAACTCCTGATGAGTTTGGTTGAAAACCGAATCAATGCATTCTCCTAAAAATCCCTCTCGATTATATACAGGTATAATAATCGAAACTTTCCTATGCATTTTTAATTCTCCCTTACATTTTTTCAAGAAATTTGTACTGCGCGCGGTAGAGCTCGGCATATTTCCCGCCGCGGGCAAGAAGCTCGTCGTGAGTTCCCGTTTCCGCAATTCCCTTGTCCGCAATGTACATAATTCGCGAGCTGTTTTTTATTGTGGAAAGGCGATGGGCGATTATGAACGATGTCCTTCCTTCAAGAAGTCGCTCAAGTCCCTTCTGAAGAAGAATCTCCGTTTCCGTATCGATGCTGGATGTCGCCTCGTCGAGAATTAAAATCTGCCTGTCTGCAAGAAGCGCTCTTGCAAATGAAATAAGCTGTTTCTGCCCTGCCGACAGTGACGAGCCGCCCTCTGTCACAACGGTATCATATCCTTCCGGAAATTCCATTATAAAGTCGTGAGCGCATACAGCCTTTGCCGCTTCAACAATCTCTTCATCGGTAGCGTCAAGGCGACCGTAGCGGATGTTATCGGCGATCGTTCCCGAAAACAGGAGGCTGTCCTGAAGCATTATTCCCATCTGGGAGCGAAGGCTCTTTTTAGTCGCGTGCTTTATGTCGCGACCGTCAATTGAGATTACGCCTTCCTGTATATCGTAGAATCTCGCAAGCAGGTTTATTATAGTTGATTTTCCAGCACCCGTCGGACCGACAAGCGCAATTGACTCTCCCCGCTTTACATCAAAGCTTACATTTTCGAGAATGTTCGGTGCGCCCTTTTCATATGCAAAGGTAACATTTGAAAAGCTGATATCGCCTGATATATCCTTCATCTCATACGCATCCGGAAAATCCTCAATCACAACCGGCTCATCCATCATTTCGAAAATTCGCTCGACATATGCCGCGCAGTTTATTATCTCATTATAAAAACTTGTAAGCGCAACAATAGGGTCCCAGAAGCGACTTATATACGAAGCAAACGCGATTACCACGCCTACCGTCATAGCCTCCGCACCGATAGCGCGCGCACCGACAAAGTACACAATCGCAAGTATCACAGTTGAAAGAATTGTCGCAAAGCGAGGTGTTGCTTGACCAAACAAAGACGAGCGCATCCAGTATTTTTTCGTCTCTTCGCAAAGTCCGTCAAAGATTTTTGCGTTTTCCTCTTCTCTCGCAAAGGACTGCGTAATCTTCATTCCCGAAATACTTTCCTGTATGTAGGCATTCATATTGCTCTGCTTTGCGGAGTAGTTCTGCCATGCGCGTCGGTGGTATTTCTTTATTATAATAAGAACAACAAGGAAGAACGGTACTCCCGCAAGGCAGATAAGCGTAAACTTCACATCGAGCGCAAACATGAATCCGATAATAGCAAACAGAGTAAATACATTTGCGACCATATCAAGAAGTCCGCTTGACAGAAGCCCTGCTATCGTATTTACATAGTTTACGACGCGGACGAGAATCTTTCCGTGAGGACGCGAGTCAAAAAACGAAAACGGGAGTTTTTGAATATGTACGAAAAGGTCGTGGCGGATGTTTTTTATTATATCCATTCCCATTCTGTTCGCAAAAATCGAGCGATAACGCAGGTAAAGCGCTGTTATAATATTTGCAAACACAAGCAGAATTCCAAGTATGAAAAGAAGCTTGTAGTTTTTCTCCGGCAAGCATACATCAAGCACTATCCCGATAAAATACGGTGGCAGAAGCCCCAGCACCGAAACAAGAAGCATGCTTAGAACTACCAGGACGAGCTTTCCGGAGTACGGCGCAACATACTTTTTTAGCATCGAAAGATATGAAAAGTTTATACCGCTTCTTATCTCTTCATCCTTATCGTATCTGTTAACTGCCATGACGCTCACCTCCGTTTCCGAACAACGAGAGCTGTGCCGGATGTTCGATATGCTGGCTCGGCATACGGTTGAAGTCGCCGAACTGGTGGTCAAAAATTCCCTTATAGTATCCGTTTAAGGATATGAGCTTATCGTGATTTCCCCACTCAACAACGCTTCCGTGGTTGAGAACGAGAATAAGGTCTGCATTTCTTACAGAAGATATACGGTGAGCAATTATAATCTTTGTCCTGAGCGTAGATTTCAAGTTTTCCTGAATACCAAACTCAGTTTCCATATCAAGAGCGCTTGTCGTGTCATCAAGAATCAATATCGACGGATTTTTGAGAAGAGCTCGTGCCAGCGAAATTCTCTGGCGCTGACCTCCCGAAAGCCCGACTCCGCGCTCACCGACCATTGTGTCATAGCCGTCAGGAAGCTTTGATATAAACTCGTGCGCATCCGCAAGCCTTGCAACGCGCTCGACATCTTCATATGTAGCATTCGGCGCACCGTAGGCGATATTGTTCTTTATCGTGTCCGAGAAAAGAAATACATCCTGCAAGGCGCTTGCAATATTGCTTCTGACCGTTTTGAGGTCGATGTTTCTGATGTTTACATCGTCAATATAAACTGAGCCTTGTGTCGCGTCGTAAAACCTTGAAATAAGATTTATTATAGTAGATTTCCCCGAGCCTGTCGGACCGACAATCGCAAGCGTCTGCCCCGGTTCTACCGTAAAGTTCAGATCGCGCAGTACGCGGTCACTTCCATAGGCAAAGCTTACATTCTTAAACTGGATTTTCCCGACAATTCCCGTATCTCTCTTTTTAACATCACGGTTGGCTATAAGAGGAACTTCGTCCTCAAGCGCCTGAATCTTTGCCGTAGATGCCGCAAACTGCTGGAACTGGTTTATAAGTCCGCCGATATTTGCCATAGGTGCTGTGATGCACCAAAGTGAGCCGTTTATTACTGTAAAATCGCCGACGGAAATATTTCCTTTTATAAGAAGAATTCCGCCAAAGACGATAAATATGACATACACCGCAATGACGAAAAGGTGCATAAGCGGATAATACTTTACCCAGGTATATACATGGCGCATGAACGAGTCTTTATATTCTTCATTTTTCTTATCAAACTTTTCTGTTTCAAAATCTTCCCTTGCGTACGCCTTTACAACACGGTTTCCCGAGATGTTCTCTGCAACAACGGTGTTGAGCTCCGCGTTGCTCTCACGCATTGCCACGAAGTCTGACTTAACGGTTTTTGCAAGCTTATATGCAAGAAAGCCGATAAACGGTCCGACGGAGAAGAGCGCAACCGTCAAAAGAAGCCCCGAGCGGGAGAGAATTATAAACCCGACCACAACCGAAATCAGATAATCAATAAGCGTCGGGAGCGTCTGGGAGATTACAAGGCGAATGGCGTCAGCATCCATAGTCAGACGGCTCATAATATCTCCCTTGCGCGTACGGTCGTAATACGAGCAGTCAAGCGTCTGGAGCTTTTTGTAAATATTTATTCTGACCGCCTTTATAACACTTTGAGAAATATTTTCGCAAAGCATATTTCTTCCATAAAAAACGAGGTTTTTGGCAAGCTCTGCCAGGATGAGAGCGCCAAGATAAATCGCGAGTATCTTCATATCCCCGCCACGCGTGATTTCATCCACAACAAGCCCCAAAATAACAGGAACTGCAAAAATTCCGAGAACATACAAAGGAGTAAAGATTCCTGCTAAGGTAAGCTTTGCACGATATTTTTTTGCATATCCCCAAAGCCATTTTAAAGCGTTCATAACAAACACCTCATTTCCTTTTTCGCTGTTATATTAACACCTTTTATTTTAAAAAACAACCCTTTTTTTCAAATTTAAAAAAAATATTTTTTTGCAATTACAACTTTACATATCGCGGGTCTTTTTCCGTACAAAACTGTCGCAATCTACCTTTTAAACCATTTTTCGCAACCGTAGGTTGACAAAAATAAATACATAAGTTGCTTGATTCGAATAGCAATATTTGATACTATAAGTTATATAATGTTTAATAAAATCCGAAAGGTGGCCTTTAGATGACTATCGGCGAAAAAATATCAAAACTCAGGCAGAACCTCAACATCTCACAGGAGCAGCTTGCAGAAAAGATTTCCGTTTCAAGACAGTCTGTTTCAAAGTGGGAAATGGACCAGGCTCTGCCACAGATAGACAAGGTTCTTCTTCTCTGTGAGCTGTTCGGCATCTCCGCAGACGCTCTCCTTTCAGAGAAAATTTCAATTTCACCCGGAGAAAAGCGCAAAAACAAGTACTTCGGTACCGACGGCTTCCGCGGTGAGGCTAATGCAAACCTTACTTCCATGCAGGCGTATCGCGTCGGCAGGTTTCTCGGCTGGTACTATTCCTCCGAGCTTTCTGGATGCCAGAAGCCGGGATACCGCCCGAAAATTGTTATCGGTAAGGATACCCGTCGCTCAAGCTATATGCTCGAATACTCGATAGTTGCCGGTATTACCGCTTCGGGCGCTGATGCTTATATGCTTCATGTCACGACGACCCCGAGCGTTTCATATGTCACACGGCAGGATGAGTTTGACTGCGGAATTATGATAACTGCATCCCACAACCCGTTCTTTGATAACGGAATAAAGGTTATCAACCGCTTCGGAGAGAAGCTTGACGATAAGACAACCTCATATATTGAAAGCTATATCGACGGAGACCTTGATGCGCTCGGTCTTCTCGGTGAGGATCTCCCGCTTGCAAAGCGCGAAAAGATAGGTTGTATCGTTGACTACTCCTCCGGCAGAAACAGATATGTCGGATACCTCATCTCTCTCGCTTCAAATTCTTATAAAGACCTCAAAATCGGACTCGACTGCGCAAACGGCGCGTCTTGGATGATTGCGAAATCTGTTTTTGGTGCGCTCGGCGCTCAGGTTTCAGTTATAGGTGCAAGCCCCGACGGTCTCAATGTCAACGAGGGCTACGGCTCAACTCACATCAAGAGGCTTCAGAATCTTGTCCGTGAACAGCATCTCGACCTCGGCTTTGCCTTTGACGGTGATGCCGACAGATGTATAGCAGTTGACGAAAACGGAAATGTTATTGACGGAGATGCTATGCTCTTTATTCTCGGTAACCGTCTCAAGAAGCGCGGTATGCTGAGTGGCGACACCGTTGTCGCAACGGTTATGTCAAACAGCGGCCTCATAAAGAGCCTTGCGAATATGGGAATAAGCTGTGAACAGACTGCGGTCGGCGACCGTTTTGTCTATGAATGTATGCAGAAGAACGGCTATACTCTCGGTGGAGAGCAGTCAGGGCACATAATCCTCAAGAAATACGCCACAACCGGTGACGGAATTCTCACCGCGATTATGCTTACGGAAGAGGTCTGTGACTCAAAAATGAGCCTCGCAGAGCTCTCAGAGCCCCTCTTCCTTTACCCCCAGCATATGAAGAACATGCGCGTTCGCGATAAGGAGGCAGTTCTTTCTGACCCGAATGTCTCCGCAGCGCTTGACAAAGTCAATGCACTCATCGCAGGGAACGGCAGAGCCCTTCTCCGTCCGAGCGGTACAGAACCGTGTGTTCGAATCATGATAGAAAGCGAAAGCAAGGAAAAATGCCTTGAATACACCGAAATTCTTGCTGATGCAATAACCGCCGGAGGACATCTGGAATGAAAAAATGCGTTCTGACAAGTGAACTTTTTGATTGTCGCGTCCCCTATCTTTCGGACTTTTTCGCATCCCACGAATTCCCGTGGGAGATGCTCCCCAACATTTCGTCGCACATCAAAAACTTAATTTCAAGCGGCGCACTTTCATCCTTTACAGAAATTTCTGATGGCGTTTTTGTCGGCGAGAATGTAAAAATTTACCCGACAGCGACTATCGAGCCGCCTGCAATAATCGGCAGCGGAACTGAAATCCGCCCGGGTGCTTTCCTTCGTGGAAATGTAATCTGCGGTGAAAATTGTGTCATAGGAAATTCATCAGAGCTTAAGAACGCCGTTCTTCTCGACGGTGTTCAGGTTCCACATTACAACTATGTGGGAGACTCTATCCTCGGCAACAGAGCTCATATGGGCGCAGGTTCAATCTGTTCAAATCTCAAATCTGACAAAAAGCCCGTCGTCATCCACGGTGACGGGGAGTACGAAACAGGTATCCGCAAAATCGGCGCAATTCTTGCAGATGGCGCAGATATCGGTTGTGGCTGTGTTCTCAATCCGGGCACTGTCGTCGGCAAAAACACATCGGTTTATCCGCTTAATGCTCTGCGCGGGGTCTTCCCTGCAGGTTGCATTGTCAAGGATACGGACACAATAGTTTTAAGACAACTTTCCTAATTTTTTCATATCACAAAGAGAGCGTCGGTTTAAATTGAAACCGACGCTCTCGTCCTTATTATTTTGTACTGCTGTTTATAAACTTCGTCTCAAACTTTGAGTACATAATCTTCTGGCTCTTGTAAAGCCCATAATTTCCCGAAAGCATATAGCTTACGCCACAGGCAATCGCGAGAAGCGGAAGGTTTGACGCTCCGAACACTTCAAGCGCAAGGATAATCGATGCAACAGGGCAGTTTACAACACCGCAGAAGGTCGCAACAAAGCCTATCGCCGCACCAAATGCCGCATCCATTCCGAAAAGCGGAGCTACAAGACAGCCAAATGTTGAGCCGATAAAGAAGGTCGGGACAATCTCGCCACCCTTGAAGCCCGAGGCTATTGTAACCGCCGTAAAAATAATCTTGAGCACAAATGCAAACGCTACGGTCTTTCCCTGCATTGCAGACTCGATAACCTGCATTCCCGCACCGTTATAGTCCTGATTTCCGACAAGGAGAGAAAGTATAATTATTACTAATCCGCCGATAATCGGGCGCAGATAGTCTTTTTTTATGAGTCTTTTCATATAGTGCTCGCTCTTTTCAAGCGAAACGCAGAACGCAACACTGAGAACTGCACAAAGAACAGCTATTCCCACAGTCTGAGCTACACTGAGCGCTGTAAAGTCAACATTTACCGGAAGAGTAAATCCGACCGGAGCAAGCCCCATTAGTTTTGCAATAGCACTCGCAGCATACGCCGCAACTATACACGGAACAAGACCTGAATAGTGCATAATTCCGACGCTCGTAACCTCAAGTGCGAAAAACGCAGCCGTAAGCGGGGTCCCGAAAAGAGCGGAGAAAAACGCGCTCATTCCCGTCATGACAATCACATGAAGCTCGTCCTTGCCGAACTTAAAAATGCGGCCAATGTTGTACCCTATACTTCCGCCAAGCTGAAGCGCCGCGCCCTCACGGCCTGCAGAACCGCCGAGGAGGTGGGTTATTATCGTGCTTACAAAGATAAGCGGTGCCATAATAAACGGGATATCGTTTTCGCTTCTTATCGACTCAATTACGCGGTTTGTATCAAGCTTTGTCTTTGCAAGCTTATACAGCGCGAAAATCACAAAACCGCCAAGCGGAAGAAGAAGAATTACCCACTTATGCTCAAAGCGAAGCTCGGTTACAAGGTCGATACATATATGAAAAACTGACCCAACCGCACCGCATATTCCTCCGACAAGAAGTGCTATAAGAAACCACTTTAAAAAAATCCATAGCTTTATACAGTTTTTTTTAAGACTTTCCATTCTCTTTATCTCCAATTAGAAACCGGATGCGACGCATCCGGTTTCACATAATTACTTTTCTCTATTTTCCTTTGCAAGAGCAAGCTTTGTTGCACGGCGGTTTTTAACCTCATCCGACATCGGCTTGATGTCTCCTGCCTTGGTAAGTGCCCAGCGGGTGAATACCGGTCCGAAGAGCTCGTAAATCAGAACTGCAAAGAGAGTTATGTTTCTTATAAGAGCGCCCTGTCCCGGGAACTCTGCCGCAGCGATTGCACACATACCGAGCGCAACGCCAGCCTGCGGAAGAAGCGTGATACCGAGGTACTTGCATGTGTTCGGCTCGCACTTTGTTGCCTTCGCACTCATTAATGTTCCGAAATACT
Organism: Eubacteriales bacterium; assembly: GCA_045595605.1. Taxonomy (GTDB): domain Bacteria; phylum Bacillota; class Clostridia; order Oscillospirales; family JAAYXM01; genus SIG480. The sequence continues at coordinate 5,078 of JAZOAS010000159.1, read as the reverse complement.
TTCCGAGTGAACGGAAGATGATATAAACAATACCTATTCCGACGATAGCGATATCGGCGAAAACTCCGAGCTCAAGCTCTGCACCGCTTATTACAAAGAAGAGAGCGAAAACCGGGGATGTCCACTTGTCGGTAGCCGCCATAAGGTCCTCTGAAAGCGGGCAGATGTTGCAGAACACGGTTCCGAGCATCATGCAAACGAGAAGAGATGAGAAGCCAACATGAATGCTGACATCACCAACCGGAATATCAAACTTGAGCGTTGAAAGCGCTGCTGTAAGAAGAACAAACGCGATTGTCATATTAAGACGGTTCGTGTTCGAGTTGAACATTTTTTCAAGCTGAGTAAGAAGCCAGCCCATAATCGCACCGAGACCGAGAGAAGCGACGATTTCTACAATCGGTGTAACGAAAACCGAAATTACATTAATTGCCTCAGCCGCAGCAAGTGTCTTTGCAATACCGAAGGAAACTGCAAAAACGATAAGACCAACAGCATCGTCAAGCGCAACAATCGGGAGAAGAAGGCTTGTAAGCGGGCCCTTCGCCTTATACTGACGGACAACCATAAGTGTCGCCGCAGGAGCAGTCGCTGTCGCAATCGCACCAAGTGTAATCGCCTGAGCCATTGAAAGCTTATCCGGCATCATAACATGAACTACCCAAAGTGCAATATCAACAAAGAGCGTTGCAACAAGCGCCTGAACAATACCGATAACAAGCGCCTGCTTTCCTGTCTTCTTAAGCTCAGAAACGCGGAACTCGCTTCCTATTGAAAACGCGATAAAGCCGAGGGCGACCTCAGAAATAATGGCAAGGGCTTCGACCTGATGAAAATCTGCAAAACCAAGACTCGGGATTCCAAGGCGACCGATGCAGTACGGACCGATAAGAACACCTGCAATGAGGTATGCCGTAACTGACGGAAGTTTCAATTTCTTAAACGCTCTCGTCATCAAAAGCCCTGCAAGCAAGGCTACTGAAACCGATAATAAAACATTCATTGTTCTCGCTCCTTTTATAGAATTAACAAACCTTATAGATTATAGCTCACCCATTCACATTTGTAAAGTGTTTTTTTGACAAATTTTTCGTTTGACAAGAAATTTAACCGGTGCTATACTTATTTAAACAATATAGCGTTATTTCGGAGGTTTTTATGCACCTTTCTCCTCTATTCTTTTTCAACAGCTTCCTGCTTGGCGCAGGGCTTGCGATGGACGCGTTTTCAGTCTCTGTTGCAAACGGGCTCAATGAGCCGGGAATGACTCGCAGGAAGGTTTTTTCAATCGCCGCAGTCTTCGCCTTTTTTCAGGCACTTATGCCCCTTATCGGCTGGGGTTGCGTACATACTATCGTGACCGTCTTCTCGGTTTTTGAGAGGTTCATACCGTGGATAGCTCTTATTCTTCTTTGCTTTATCGGTATAAATATGATTCGCGAGGCAAAAAGTGATGAAAAGTCCGAATTTTCCTCCAAAAAACTCGGTTTTTCAACACTTTTGATTCAGGGTGTTGCCACTTCAATTGACGCGCTTTCCGTCGGATTCACCACCGCCGAGTATGGCTTTATTGAGGCACTTATCTCTGCGCTCATCATAGCCTCCGTCACATTTGTCATCTGCTCTTTTGGCGTTGTTATCGGCAAAACCGCAGGGGACAAGCTTTCCGGAAAAGCAGGCATCCTTGGCGGAGCCATTCTCATATTTATTGGACTTGAAATTTTTATCAAAGGCATTTTTTAAAGGAGCTTTTCTATGACAAGAGTTATGTTCGTCTGCCACGGCAACATTTGCCGTTCTCCCATGGCAGAGCTTATTTTAAAGGATATGGTTAAAAAGCGCGGAATAGAAGATGATTTTATTATCTCCTCAAGCGCAACAAGCACAGAGGAAATATGGAACGGCATCGGCAACCCGATTTACCCTCCCGCCCGTGCCGAGCTTGCGAAACACGGACTGTATGACGATAATAAGCGCGCAACGCTTCTCCGCCGCGACGATTACGATAAATACGACTATTTTCTCTGCATGGACGAGCGCAATATACGAAACATCACCCGCATTTTCCCCTCCGACCCCGAGAAAAAAGTTAAAAAGCTTATGAGCTTCACCGGAAACGCGCGCGATGTTGCAGACCCGTGGTACTGCGGAAACTTTGATGTCACCTACCGCGATATATATGAGGGCTGCGAAGCGTTTTTGAATACGATTATTTAATAATACAACAAAAAAGCCTTTCGGAAAATTCCGAAAGGCTTCTTAATTCTTTATTATTCAGCAGGTGCTTCTGCCTCAGCTTTCTTTGCGAGGTCGTTGTAAGCATCCTTACGGGAGAAGTTTGTTCTGCCCTTATCGTCGATGCCCATGAACTTTACCCATGTCATATCGCCGACATTGAGGACATCCTCAACCTTTTCAACTCTGCGGTTTTCAAGCTTTGAGATATGAACCATACCGTCTTTTCCCGGAGCGATTTCAACGAAAGCACCAATCGGGATGATGCGGACAACCTTACCGTAATAAAGCTCGCCGACAACCGGGTCGGAAACGATAGTCTCGATAACCTTCTTTGCATTCTTGCAAGCTTCAGAATCGATAGCTGAGATGTAAACATTACCGTCATCATCAATGTCAATCTTTGCGCCCGTGTCTGCAACAATCTTCTGGATAACGCTGCCACCCTTACCGATAACATCGCGAATCTTTTCAGGATCGATTGTCATATGGAGCATCTTCGGAGCGTACTTTGAAAGCTCTTCGCGCGGCTCAGCGATGCAGGGGAGCATAATCTCGTCGAGAATCTGATATCTTGCATCGCGTGTGATTGTAAGAGCTGAGCGGATGATTTCCGGTGTGAGACCGTCTGTCTTGAGGTCCATCTGGATAGCTGTGATACCTGCTTTTGTACCAGCAACCTTAAAGTCCATATCGCCGTAGAAGTCTTCTACGCCCTGGATATCGATGAATGTAAGCCACTTGTCCTCGTCTGTAACAAGACCGCAGGAGATACCTGCAACCGGAGCCTTGATCGGAACACCCGCATCCATAAGAGCAAGAGTAGAACCGCAGATTGAGCCCTGTGAGGTTGAGCCGTTTGAGCTGAGAACCTCAGAAACAAGGCGGATGCTGTACGGGAACTCTTCTTCGCTCGGGATAACCGGCTCGAGAGCACGCTCTGCAAGAGCACCGTGACCGATTTCGCGGCGACCGGGGCCACGGCTCGGACGAGCTTCACCGACAGAGTATGACGGGAAGTTGTAGTGGTGGATATATCTCTTGAACTCTTCTTCGTAGATTGTGTCAAGCTTCTGCTGGTCAGCGATAGTACCGAGAGTTGCAACTGTGAGAACCTGAGTCTGACCGCGGGTGAACATACCGCTACCGTGAGTTCTCGGAAGAACTCCGACTTCAGCAGCAAGCGGGCGGATTTCATCAAGAGCACGGCCGTCAACGCGCTTGCCCTCAAGAAGCCACTGTCTTACAACTATCTTCTGGAGCTTGTAGAGGCACTCGCCAAGGAACTGCTCCATATCAGGGTACTTTTCGATGTATTCTTCAACAAGCTCATCAGAGAGAACCTTGAGGCGCTTGTCGCGGATTGTCTTATCGTCTGTATCCATGCACTCGCGGACGCGGTCAAGGATGTTAGCCTTGAGCTCTTCGAACAGCTCGTCGTTGAATTCTACATGCTCATACTCAAACTTCTCAAGACCGATTTCAGCCTGAATACCTGAGATGAAATCAACAATCTTCTTAATCTCTTCGTGAGCAAGCATGATTCCGTCGTACATAACATCTTCCGGAATCTGCTGAGCACCTGCTTCGATCATAACAACCTTAGCCTTTGTACCTGCAACGGTAAGGTTGAGAGTGCTCTTCTCACGCTCAGAAGATGTCGGGTTAACGACATACTGACCGTCAACATAACCGATAGAAACGCCGGCAATCGGACCGTTCCACGGAATATCAGAGATTGAAAGCGCGATTGAAGTACCGATCATACCTGCAATTTCAGGTGCATTGTCGTTATCAACAGAAAGGACTGTGATAGAAACTGCAACATCGTTGCGAAGGTCCTTCGGGAAGAGCGGACGGATAGGTCTGTCGATGAGGCGTGATGTGAGGATAGCGCGCTCGCTCGGACGACCCTCACGGCGCATAAAGCTACCCGGGATACGACCTACTGAGTAAAGGCGCTCTTCAAAGTCAACTGCAAGCGGGAAGAAGTCGATACCTGCGCGCGGCTTGTCCGAAGCAGTTGCAGTAACGAGGACTACGGTTTCGCCGTAGCGGACGAGACATGAACCGTTTGCAAGGCCGGCCATCTTACCTGTTTCTACTGTAAGTTTTCTGCCTGCGAGCTCTGTCTCAAACTGTCTGTTTTTTGAGAAAACCATTTTTTTCATTTTTCTTCGCTCCTTTTTTATAGATTGGAGCTTTTTCGCTTTGGGTTTAGCATTTGCAGCCGCCGTCAAACTTTTTTTTGGCGAAAGCTCCAATTGCTAAACAAAACCATCAGCGAAAAAGCTTTAGAATTTTTATCCCCCGGACGGAGCTCCGTCCGGGGGACCTTTTTCTGACTACTTACGGAGTCCGAGTTTTGCTACGATTGCACGGTAGCGCTCAATGTCCTTCTTCTGAAGGTAATTGAGAAGGCTGCGACGACGACCAACCATCTTAAGAAGGCCGCGGCGGCTGTGGTTGTCCTTATGGTGTACCTTGAGGTGCTCTGTGAGCTCTGCGATACGCTCTGTAAGAACTGCAATCTGTACCTCCGGAGAACCTGTGTCGGTCTCGTGGAGACGGTTATTTGCGATAACCTCTGTCTTCTTTTCCTTGAGAATCATTTTCTTCACCTTTCTTTCTTATTTTCCCTGTTTCGAAGTATTCGGCGGGTGAACTCCCCGAAATACGGGCGTTGTATCCGAAAACTGCGAAACGGGTGCATGCCGAAATTACGGCACTTTAGCATGTTCAATTATTCTAACACATCTTTCAGAAAAAGTAAATACTTTTTTATATTTTATTCCTTAAAAATTTTTTTGCCATTACATATAAAATGTGATACAATATCATTA
>JAZOAS010000158.1:0-8911 GCA_045595605.1 Eubacteriales bacterium | reverse complement strand
TTCTTTGAACGAAACTTTCACCCTCTCATCTGCCGCGTGGTCAATCGTATCACCGACGGGATGGGCACGGTAGTTTCCTTCGTTATTGAAGATTGAAAGAAAACGGCGACCTTCTTTCTCATCAGAAACAACCCAGAGAAGCTTATCAACCGTGACAGGGAGCACTTCCTTCGAGATTTCTCGTATGTCGCGCTCAAGCTTTTCAAAGTCATCACAACGAAGAACCTTTATCTTTTCGCCACGCTTTGCATATACACGACTGTCGGGAGTTGCATCAATAACTGCCGCGTATTTTTCAAAGGTCGCATCCTCTGCATCCTCGTAGATGATGTCAAATATATCACCGAAACGAGAGTTTGTGAGCGTATGTCCTTCGTTTCCGATATGACCTTCGTGAGCCTCATAGATAAAGTTCAGAACATCTTCAACATATCCGTTGAACGCTTTCTGCTCTTCTCCGAGGATGCACTGCATATACTTATCGCGATGTATTCCGAAGTGGTGCGGACGGAACGGGTTTTCAACCTGTACGCACAAATACTCCTTCGGCAGAACGATTGCAAACGGTACGCGAGCTTTTACATTCTTTTTATCGCGCATAAACTCAATAAATTCTTTCTTCGCAAGACCGTATTCAGAAAGCTCAAATGTCTCCATATCGGAATATGAGCAATTAAGACCCCACTCTTCTGCCATGAAGTCAGCGCCTGCCATAAGTGAGAAGTAGTATATTCTCTTCTGCAAAAGTCTTGAGCTTCCTCCGGTTTTTCCCTTTGTCGTAAAGTCGTCGGGGTGGATTGCCTGGGTATTGTACCACTCATTCGAGGGGTGATCGTTGAACACGGGCATCGATGCATCAAACTCCGTCGGTGCAGCAATCCAGGTTTCGTAGTATGTACCCCAGCGCTTTTCGTTGTTTTCTGCCGCTCCGCGAACGGAAGCAACCGCTATTCTCATCTGACCGATCTGCCAACCGACTTCGGGCATAAAGTTCTTTACGCCAAGCTCGTCATAAAGCCTTGTCATAAGATAATAACTGTCCGCAGGAAGAATATGTCCGTCAGTTCTCTTAAGGCGGCTCTTGTAGAAATCTGTAATCTGTGCGAAAAACTCGTCGGTTGTTTCAGGATAAACAAGCGGTGCAATTTCCTCTGCCGACTGATGTGAAAAGTCATGGATACGGGTTCCGTCCGGCATAACTGCAAAACTGCTCAAAAGCTTTTCCTTAAGCTCGGAAAGGTCATAAGGACCCTTGTGACCCATTCGGTTAATTACATTTTGCCACTGCGCATCAAAGATGTTCGATGCGCTCTCGTGAAGCTGGAAACCCAAAAACCAATCACCAAGAATGTTCTCGTACTCTTGTATAAGGTCGTGATCGGGTTCGTAGTAGTGGAAGTTGTTTCCGCCCGAAATTCTGTCAACATAGAACGGATATTTATTCTCCTTTATAAGCGAATGAAGCTCTCCGCCCTTTGCGGCAATCTTATTGAATTTAAGAGCTTCGGGGATCGCAAACTTGTGTTGAATCTTAAAGCCTGTATCTTCATTTATGAAATTATTCTTCTCAAGACCCTTGATGTGCCAATCGTTATAGACATGAAAAAATCTCATGCACCTTCACCCTCTCTTCAAATCTAATTATACCCTTTGCACTTCTTAAAACAATGGTATTTTCCGATAAAAAAACCTCTCCGACCGGAGAGGTTTTTTATCTTAATATTTAAATATTGCAAATTCGCATGCCGGCATATCGACAAAGTATGTCTTATCGTCAACCTTTGTAATTTTGATGTCAGGACTTGAGAGTTTTATGGGAGTGAGCTCACCCTCTGCCTTGAAGCTTACAGTTACTCTTGCGTCTGCTTCGTGGAGAATATGGTCGCCCTCAGGGCGCTCGCGGTGGTTACCCTCGTTATTGAAGATTGAGAGGTATCTGCCCTTCTCATCCTCAGAGAGAACCCAGAGAAGCTTATCAACTGTAACAGGTAAAATCTCCTTTGAGTATGCCTTGATGTCAGACTCGAGTTTCGTAAGATCTGTGCTTTCGAATACGCGGAACTTGTCACCAAACTTCTTAGCGACACGGCTGTCGGGAGATACATCGATGAGTGCATCGTATTTTGCAAATACTTCTTCACCTGCATCCTCATAGATGATGTCGAAGAGGTCACCGAAGCGTGAGTTTGTGAGAGTATGTCCTTCGTTACCGATATGACCGCCGTCAACCTCGTAAATAAGGTTAATAACATCTTCAATATGTCCGTTGAAGTCCTTAAGCGCACCTTCGATTTTGCACTGCATATACAAGTCACGGTGAACACCGAGGTGATGCGGACGGAACGGGTTTTCAACCTGTACGCAGTAGTACTCATTCGGGAGAACAAGAGCAAACGGAACGCGTGCCTTTACATTCTTATAGTCACGGATAAAGTCGATAAACTCTTTCTTTGCAAGACCGTACTCTGAGAGTTCGAATGTCTGCATGTCTGTATATGAGCAGTTAAGACCCCACTCTTCGCCCATGTAGTCAGCACCTGCCATGAGAGAATAGTAGTAAATTCTCTTCTGAAGGCGTCTTGAACTTCCGCCGCCCGGGCCATGGGTTGTGAAGTTATCTGCGTGCTGTTCCTGAGTAAGATACCACTCGTTTGACGGGTCAGAGTTAAAGCACGGCATTGAAGCGTCAAACTCGGTAGGTGCCGCAATCCATGTTTCGTAGTATGTACCCCATGTCTTACCGACATTTTCAGCCATACCGCGAACTGAAGCAACAGCGATTCTCATCTGACCGATCTGCCAGCCGACTTCCGGAAGGAAGGTCTTAGCTCCGAGCTCGTTATGAATCTTTGTCATAAGGTAGTAGCTATCAACCGGAAGAAGGTGGTTATCTGTCTCTTTCATTCTTGTCTTATAGCGCTCGATAAGCTGCTCGCGGAACGCCTCGGGAGTCTCCGGATAACGGAGAACTGCATACTCCTCAGGTGTGCCCTGTGAGAAATTGTAGAGCGTTGCGCCGTCTTCAATGTTACACTTTTTAGCAACCTTCTTAGCCTTGAGAGTTTCAAGGTCGTACGGTCCTTTTGCGCCGTCCATGACCGTCAAAATGCTCTGCCAGTCAGAGTCGAACATATTTGATGCGCTCTCGTGAAGCTGGAAGCCGAGGAACCAGTCGCCGAGGATGTTGTCATACTCGCGGATGAGGTCCTTATCGAAAGCGTACTCATGATATGTAATTCCGCCCTGGAGTCTGTCAACATAGAACGGAATTTTGTTTTCCTTGATAATTGAGTGGAGCTTTCCACCCTTTGCCGCAAGCTTATTAAACTTAAGCTCGCCAGGCATTGAAAAAACATGCTGAATTTTAAAGCCCGTATCCTCGTTTATGAGGTTGTTTTTCTCAAGGCCTTTGATGTGCCAATCGTTGTAAACATGAAAAAACTTCATTTTCTCTCTTCCTTTCGTCGGCGTGATTCTTTCACTTTATTCACTCTCCGAACTTATCTCACGGACATTATACACTGTTCTTTTCCGTATTGCAAGACCAAAATAAAGTTTTTTATTCTGTTTTATGTGCAGAAGACATGCGCACCGATTGTTCGGATAACGGGGCGTGAGCGTATCCACGCATTCGTTGCGGTTCTCGGGTTATAATAATAAATCGCATTACCTATCGGGTTTGCACCTGAGAGCACCTCGCGCGCAGCGCGGCGCGATTCCTCGGAAATCGGCTCGTAAAACTGACCGTCAGAAAGTGCTGAAAACGCGCCGTTCTGATATATTACACCCGCTATCGTATTCGGAAAAGACGGATGAGAAACACGGTTCATTATGACAGCTCCTACCGCAAGCTGTCCAATATACGGCTCACCGCGCGCTTCGGCAGAAATTATGCGCGACAACAGGTAGAGGTCGTTATCATATGAGTCCTGTGCCGCCGTCTCCGTAAGTCCCATTGTTTCAAGCGTTTTACTCCCTACGATTCCGTCAACCTTCAGTCCGTAATTCTTTTGGTACTGTATAACCGCGCTCTCGGTCTGGGCACCGAAGATTCCGTCTATCGCGCCAAAATACAAACCCTCGTTTTTTAAAACGCTTTGAATCTCCGAAACCGTTTCGCCGCGCGAGCCTCGTCGGTAAATACCCGCCGCGCATACTGCGACGATGAGTGCAGATACTATTACAACAGCAATTATTCCTCGTTTTCTCATATTTTTCACCTACCGTATTTTTTCATCTCTATTCTCCCCTCATTTCAGACTTTTAATACAAAGCACTTCTTGACGGGTATATAATTTTGTTGTAAAATAAGATAGATTCAATAGAAAGGATGCAGTTTTACTATGAGCGAAGCTTGTTCTCACGATTGTTCATCGTGTTCTAAAAAGTGTGGCGACAGAACTGAGCCCAGTTCATTTCTCGCGCCATCAAACCCCTTTTCAAATGTAAAAAAGGTAATCGGAGTCGTCAGCGGTAAGGGTGGCGTCGGAAAGAGCCTCGTTACTTCCCTTCTCGCGGTTGCTGCGGGAAAACGCGGTGTTTCCGCTGTTCTTGATGCTGATATTACAGGTCCGTCTATCCCCAAGGTATTTGGCATAAACGGCAGAATCACAAGCGATGATAACGGTATGTACCCTGCAGAAACCGCAAACGGTACAAAGCTTATGTCGATAAATCTTCTCCTTGAGAATGTTACAGACCCCGTTGTATGGCGCGGTCCCGTTATCGCAAACGCTGTAAAGCAGTTCTGGACGGATGTCTGCTGGGGTGAGGTTGACTATATGTTCGTCGATATGCCTCCCGGAACGGGCGATGTTCCGCTTACCGTCTTCCAGTCACTCCCCGTTGACGGCATCGTAATCGTAACAAGCCCGCAGGAGCTCGTTTCGATGATTGTCGGAAAGGCTGTCAAAATGGCAGGTATGCTCAACATTCCGATTATCGGAATCGTTGAGAATATGTCGTACTTTGAATGTGACAAGTGTGGCGAGCGTCATTATATCTTCGGCGAGAGTGGTGTAGAGAATCTCGGAATTGACACAGTTGCGCGTATCCCGATTCTTCCCGAGCTTGCAAAGAAGTGTGACAATGGCGAAATCGAAAGCGTTGACCCGGAATGGCTCAACGAGATTATGGACAAAATAGAAAAAATATAAAGGAGAGATTATTATGAAGTTCTTTGTTTGCGCACATTGCAAAAAAATCGTTACCGAGATGCACGAGACAAAAGTTCCGCTCATGTGCTGTGGTGAGAAGATGAGCGAGCTCATCCCCGGAACAACAGATGCTGCTGTTGAGAAGCATGTTCCGGTTGTTGAAGTAAAGGACAACACTGTTCATGTTGCAGTCGGAGAGGTTTCTCACCCGATGACAGATGAGCATTACATCGAGTGGATCGTCCTCGAGACAAACCTCGGCTTCCATGTAAGAAAGCTCACACCCGCAGACGAGCCGAAGGCTTGCTTCAATCTCTGCAAGTGTAACCCCGAAAAGCCCGAGGAAGTTGTTGCAGTTTACGAGTTCTGTAACCTCCACGGTCTCTGGAAAGCTTAAAGTAAAATGAAAAAGAAGTGGCATTGGCCACTTCTTTTTTTATATTGATTTGTAAAAAACTATCGGATATAATGAAGGTGTAGGGAGGTGCATCTTTTATGCGACAGTTTTTTATAGATTATGGTAATGTAATAATAATCTTTGTTCTTCCGCTTTTACTTGGCCTCATTCTCCGCTTTGCCCTTTGCAAAGTGAAAATTGCACGGCTTATGACCCCGATACTCCTTTTTCTTTCTTCTTTGCTGTACATAATTGTTTCAAATATAAATACACACGGCAGTGAAGAGCCGATTCTCCGCGTAGCGATGCTTTTCTCTTTTTCTGCCGGTTCATTGATTTCGGAAATTGTTATTCTTTTAAAATCGAAATTTAATCGGAGGTGAATTTATGAAGCGTTTTATCCGCTTGCTTTTAATCCTGATTTTAGTTTTTTCTCTCTCAATATCAGCCCTTGCAGGAAGCATCCCCGAGGATTTGCTTAATTCCGACGATGCGGAGATTTTCTTTGGCGAGGGTGAGGACATCCCGTTTGAGGATCTTCTCGGAGTTAAGAAAGAGGATGCAAATGAGGTAACCGTCTTTTATGAAGGCGAAGTTTATGAGATTGCCCCTGACGAGTTTTACAAGGCAATTGACAGCATAGTTCTCACCGACATCAAGGATGTTCCTCTTGAAGAAAAACGCGGGGATCAGTTTGTATTCCCAAACGGAATGTATATTACGGTTAACGGTCTCGACGGCTATGCGTTCATAACGGACGACTGTAAGGTTGATAAATACGGGTATCATTTCAGCCGTCTCCCAATCGGCGCATACACAATGAAATTCATTGACAGAGCAAAAATTATGTCTCTTTTTGCAGATGATGATTACAAATTACCGCCTCTTGAAGGTCCTCTTGCAGGAAAGATATTTAGATACGGTGTGCTTCTTGCGATTATCGCGCTCACCTTCGCGGTTGTTTTAATCAGAAGAAAAAAGAAATAAAAGAAGTGGCTTGCGCCACTTCTTTTTATTTTATCAACATAATTATTATCCAGATTATAAGTAAAGCGATAAGCCCTATTCCGATATAGCGGAATATCCGCTTTCCTTTTTCACCATTCTTATCACAAATAAGCTGGAGAAAGGCAAGAAGAACAGTTAAAATTACTTGTATAATCTGACCGATTATTTGTTTTTTATCGATGTAGTTTATGATTCCGCCTGCGGCAAAGACCGCTGAGAGAATAAACCAATAATACCACTTTTTCATAAAACCATCCTTTATATGCTCTTAATTACTTTCCACGCTTCAATGAGACGCGCCACAGACCATGCAGCATTTGCAGGAGATGTGGACGGTAAGGTTATCGCCTCTCGTCCCACTTGAGCCTTTGTGTACTTTTTAAAGTATTTTTCTGCAGTCTTTCCGTTAACGAAAATCTGCCTGATATCCGCTTTGACGAAAATTTCAGAAAGGTCATTTACTTTTACATCCCGAATTGAGCTGTCAGAGCTTCCCACTATCTCGCAGGACGCGATAACATCCCAAAGCGCAATGCCGTTTTCAAGCAGAAATCGTTTTTTCTCCTCAATAGTCTCAGGTACATCACACCCGAACACGGCGGCAACCACTTTCCAGAACCGATTCTGCGGATGCCCGTAGAAAAACTTTTGCTCACGAGATTTTACTGACGGGAAACTCCCCAGAATTAAAATCTTCGAATCTTTATTATATAAAGGTGGAAATGGGTGTTCTATCATTTTATCACCTCAAGATATTCATCTGCCTCTTCCCGTGATTTAAATATTATAATATTCTTCTCATGGTACTTTTCCAAGAGCTCGTATATGGCTGGCAGTACACTATTCGGAAAGTCTTCTATTTCTTTTTTGAAATTCGGATCCAATTCAGTATCTATCCACGGAACATCGTAGCGCGCTTTACCAAGCCTCTCCGTCGCGCCTTGTAAGCATACATCAGTCGGTAAATCAAACAGAAACACTGTGTCGCATTTTTCGATTCTTTTTTCTATTGTACGACTGTAATTTCCGTCTATAATCCACTTGTCCAGTTTAAATATTTCTTCCAGAATTTCATCATATTCGTCTCTCGAAATGTGCGTCCTGTCAGGCTTATGCCATATTGCATCAAGATAAAACAACTGTATCCCCGTGCACTTATTAAGTTTTTCCGCAAAAGTTGTCTTGCCGCTACCTGGGCATCCGATTATGATTACTTTCTTCATTTGAGAAGCTCCGAAAAATCATATATATAATAGTCTGCTACACCTTTGATTTCATCCACATACTCCTCAGATGAAGCATCATAAACTCCGCAAGTCGCAACGCCTGCGCTTTTTGCAACCTTATTCGCATTGTAATTATCATCTAAAAACAAAACCTCACAAACGGACTTTCCGAGTTTTTCTGCCGCCATTTTGTAGATTTCAGGGTCTGCCTTGGAAGTTCCGAAATCGTCACACGACCACACATTGTCAAAAACATCATAGAGTCCAAGTCTCTTGAGACACGGATCCAACATAATGTGAGGACTTGCTGTAAGAACATTAAGACTTGCGCCGTTTTCACGAAGACTTTTCAAAGTCTCTGCAACATTCCTCTTTGCCATAATTGTATTTTCATATTCATACAAAGAATACGAATTCATAAGAGTCATAATCTCATCAATCGGCTTATCGAGACCAAGACTAATAAAATACTCCGCTGTCCCCTTATATCCAAGAGGCGTAATAATTTTTACTATATCTTCACCATAGGCGATATTATTTTCATCGAGTATGCGAATCATAGTTGATGCAAATGTCGGCATTGAATCAACTAATGTTCCGTCAAAATCGAATAAATATGTATTGAACTTCATTTTAATCTCCCCTTTAAAACCCGAGCTCCGCAAGCGCTGCTTCGGGTATGCCTATATCGAGAACTTTTTTCACGCCGCAAAGCGACTTACCCTGATTTACATTAAGTCCGACCTTATCAAGCGCGAGTGTGTATGTGTAATTTGCTTTTACAACACTTCCCAAAGCTTCTCCCGTATCGGCAGAAAGACCGCTCGGAATATCAACGGAAATGACGGTGTTGTTCATTGCCGTTATTCTATCTATTGCCGTTTTGATATTCCCTCTCGGTGCACCCGAGACGGAGATTCCCAGAAGCGCGTCGATGATAACTGCGTCTTCATCCACCGCATCTGTTATTTTTAAAACTTCAATGTTTTCTTCCTTCATTCTGTCAAAGGCAATTTTTGCCGTCGCGCCAAGCTCTGATTCCTCGTGAGTAAGATAAACCTTGACCTCACGCCCGTCGGCTTTGAGCAGCCTTGCAACAACAAAACCGTCGCCACCATTGTTTC
>JAZOAS010000157.1:0-2334 GCA_045595605.1 Eubacteriales bacterium | reverse complement strand
CCCGAGGCATCAATTAAATATATGGAAGAAAACGCGCACCTCATCGGGAAGAATTGTTGCGTAATCGACTGCTGTGGCGTAAAGGAGAGCGTGTGCCCGAAGCTTTTTAAGCTTTCGGAGAAGTACGGTTTTTCCTACATCGGCGGTCACCCGATGGCAGGGCGTCAGTTTTCGGGTTTCCGCTATGCGACGGAAAATCTTTTCCGTGACGCCTGCATGATTCTCGTTCCGAAAAAGGGCGAGGAGATAGCCTTTCTTGAAAAGGTGAAGAATGTTTTGAAGGGTGCGGGTTTTTCTCATGTCAGCATAACAACTGCCGAGCGACACGACGAGATTATTGCCTACACCTCCCAGCTTGCCCATGTCGTTTCAAACGCGTATGTAAAGAGTCCGCGTGCCGAGGGGCATAAGGGCTTTTCTGCGGGAAGCTACCGCGACTTAACCCGAGTTGCAAAGCTTTCGGAGAAGATGTGGACGGAGCTGTTTTTGGATAACCGCGGAAACCTCGTTTCCGAGATAGATTTTCTTATAGATTCGCTTACGGAGTATCGCGATGCGCTTGCAAGAAACGATGCCGAAACCCTCATGGCTCTTTTGCGAGAGGGTCGCGAGCGCAAGGAAAGGATAGATGAAGAGTGGAGAGAATAACGGTATCTGCTTCAAAAACCTATGATATTGTGATAGAGGACGGCATAATCAAAAGTACAGGCGCGCTTATAAAAGAAATCAAAGCGGGCGGAAAGGTTGCGGTTATTGCCGATGAAACTACAAGCGCTCTTTTTGGTGAGACAGTAAAAAAATCACTTGAAAATGAAGGCTTTGCGGTATCAGAATTTACTGTCCCCGCGGGGGAAGAGTCAAAGAGTGCTGAGAATTATATATGGCTTTTAAATAGCCTCGCAGAGGCAAATCTCAGCCGTTCCGACTTTATCGTAGCGCTTGGCGGCGGAGTTGTCGGCGACCTTACGGGGTTTGTTGCCGCTACCTACCTTCGCGGTATTTCTTTTGTGCAGATTCCGACAACGCTTCTTTCTGCGGTTGATTCCTCAGTGGGCGGAAAGACCGCGATAAACTTAAACGCGGGAAAAAACCTTGCAGGTGCTTTCTTTCAGCCGTCGCTTGTCATCTGCGATACAGCGATAATAAAGAGCCTTCCCGATGCGATTTTTGCAGACGGAATGGCAGAGGTAATAAAGTACGGCGCGATAAGAAACGCGAAGATTTTAGACCTTGTAAAGTGTGGCGCAAAAGAGAATATTGAAGAAATAATCAGCGAATGTGTTAAAATAAAGCGCGATATAGTGGCGAATGACGAGTTCGACCACGGTGAGAGACAGCTTCTTAACTTGGGTCATACCCCTGCTCATGCGATAGAGAAAAACAGTAGCTTCGCCGTTTCTCACGGTAAGGCTGTCGCAATCGGTATGGTGCTTATGGCGAGCGCTGCAGAAAAGCTTGGACTTTGTGAAAACGGTGTTTCAAAAGAGCTTTCGGAGCTGTGCAGGATGTTTTCTCTTCCGACAGAGTGCGACTACTCGGCAGAAGAGCTGTTTTCTGTTGCAATGTCGGATAAAAAGCGCGCAAACGGAATGATAACTCTGGTTGTTCCGAAAATGCGCGGTGAGAGTATTCTTATGAAAATGCCGGAGAATGATATGCAAAGCTTTTTCAAAGCGGGACTGGAGAGATAGTAAATGAAAGTATCGGTTTTGTGCAAAGACCCGTGCGGTAAAGTAAAGGTTATTCCGTCAAAGTCTGTTGCACACAGAGTTATAATATCGGCAGCTCTTTCGGAAAGTCCGACAGAGGTTGTGTGCGATGCCGAATCCCGCGATATTGAGGCAACGCTTTCCTGTATATCCTCACTTGGCGCCGATGTGGAAAAGAGAGCTGGGTCGTTTTTCATAACGCCTAAAAGTAATAAAGAAAAGGCGGTTCTCGACTGCAACGAAAGCGGGTCAACGCTTCGCTTTCTTATCCCTGTTGCGGCGGCATTTTCAAGAGAGGTTGAATTTTGCGGTCGAGGAAGGCTTCCGTCCCGCCCGATTTCACCGCTTCTTGAGTGTCTCGCGGAAAACGGGGCAGAGTTTGATTACAACGGAACTCTTCCGCTCATAACCCGTGGCGGGCTTCACGGCGGGACTTTCAAGATAGCGGGGGATATAAGCTCGCAGTTTATTTCAGGGCTTATCTTTGCCTTGCCGATTCTTCGTGACGACAGCATAATTGAGATAGAAGGAAGACTCGAGTCTTCGAAATATATTGATATGACAATTTCCGCAGTTTCTGCCTTCGGGGTAGAAGTGCGACGCGACGGAAGTAAAATACATATCC
>JAZOAS010000156.1:0-14199 GCA_045595605.1 Eubacteriales bacterium | reverse complement strand
TGCAAAGGGAAGAGTTGAAATTATGAAGTACGAGATTCCGGAGGGGTCTGTTCTTGATGACCTTCGCATCTGTAATCTTCGTACAAAGCTCAAGACGGATGTTTTCGTATGTGCGGTTGAAAGGGAAGACGATGTCTTTGTCCCGACCGGTGACTTTATTCTTCGGGCAGGTGATATTATTTCGTTTGTTGCGCCTCTCCGTACGGCAAACGAGTTTTTTAAGCAGATTGGTGCGGTTTCTGCGAAAATCCGCGATGTGCTTATAATCGGTGGAGGAAGGCTGACATACTACCTTTCAAAGATACTTATAGATTCCGGCTTCAGAGTGAAAATAGTAGAACTTGACAAAAGTCGTTGCGAGGAGCTTTCTGAGCTTCTGCCTGAGGCGATGATTATAAACGGAGACGGAACGAACAACACTCTTCTCCACGAGGAGAATATTGAAAATGCCGACGCAATTTTAAGCCTTACGGGTGTTGATGAGCAGAATGTTCTTATATCCATGTATGCTCACAGATGTGCACCAGAGGCAAAGATTGTAACAAAGATTAAGCATTTCGACTTTGATAATGTACTTAAAGACCTCACGATAGGAAGTCTTGTCTATCCGAAACATATCACGGCTGACTACATACTCAGATATGTCCGCGGTATGCACAATTCGTGGGATTCGAAAATGGAATCTCTCCACAGAATTGTTGACAACAGGGTAGAGGCTCTTGAGTTCAGGGTAAGACAGGTGTCTGAAGCCGTCGGTGTTACCTTTGCTGAAATGAAAATAAGAAAAGGAACTCTTGTAGCGTGCATAACCCGTGACGGGAAGACCTTTACTCCTCGCGGTAATGATATGATAAAGGTCGGCGACACTGTCATAGTGGTTACAACATACAAGGGAATAACACATATTGAAGAAATTATTGATGACGAAACGGAGAAGTAAATGAATATAAAAGTGGTTTTGAAGCTTAACGGTTACATTCTGTTGTTCGTTGCGGCGGCAATGCTCTTGCCGCTTGTTGTTGCTCTCTGTTATAAAGAAAGCTCAGGCTTTGCGTTTTTACCTACGATTGCGCTGTGCCTTGTAATTGCACTTCCGCTTATACGGATAAAGACCGCGAACAAGTCGGTTTTCTCGCGTGAGGGGCTTGTCACGGTTTCACTCGCGTGGGTGTTTATAAGCATAATTGGAGGCTTGCCGTTCTTCTTCTCGCGTGAGATTCCAAGCTTTGTTGACTGCGTTTTTGAAACGGCATCCGGCTTTACAACAACGGGCGCGACGATTCTTACCGATGTCGAAGCTTTGAGTCGTTGTATGCTCTTCTGGCGCAGCTTTACGCATTGGATAGGCGGTATGGGCGTTCTCATGTTTGTTATGATGATAGCACCGCTTGCGGGCGGGAACAATATGCAGCTCATCCGCGCAGAATCGGCAGGGCCGAAGATTGAGAAAATTGCGCCTAAAGCAAATGTTACCGCAATGACGCTTTACGGAATCTATATTGGTCTTACGATTCTCCAGACAGTGCTTATGTTGCTTGGAGATATGCCGTTTTTTGATGCAATTACGACAGCTTTCGGTACAGCGGGAACCGGTGGCTTTGGAATAAGAAATTCAAGCGCAGCGGAGTATAGTACATATGTGCAGATAATTATAAGCACCTTTATGTTTTTATTCTCTGTAAATTTCAATATGTATTTCTTACTGATTGCGAGAAAATTCAAGTCTGTTTTCAGGAATGAAGAATTGAGAGTGTTTGCAGGAATCGTTGTCACGGCAATTCTGTTAATAACGCTCAATAATTCAAGCCTTTTTATAAGTTTCGGAGAGGCTTTGCACCATTCGTCTTTCGCGGTTCTGTCGGTAATTTCAACCTCGGGTTTTGCTACGGTTGATTTTAACCTATGGCCTGAATTTTCAAAGACGCTTCTTGTTGTGCTTATGTTTGTAGGTGCGTGTGCAGGTTCTACCGGTGGCGGAATCAAAATCACGAGAATTCTCATAATGCTCAAAAACTTAAAACGCGAGTTCTCGGTGCTTATCCATCCGAGAAGTGTGAAGACAATCAGTGTAAACGGAAAGCGAATAGATGAGGTAACGACAGCGAGAGTCGGGGCGTATATTGTTTGTTATCTGTTGATTTATGTGGTTTCGTTTGTTCTGGTTTCGCTTGACAAGTTTAATTTTGAAACAAACTTTACCGCAGTGGCCGCGACACTAAATAATATTGGACCGGGTCTTTCTGCCGTAGGTCCTTCGGGAAACTTTGCGAGCTTTTCGGTTTTATCGAAGATTGTTTTTATTTTCGATATGATTTGCGGTCGTCTTGAACTTTTCCCGCTTATGATATTACTTCTTCCGCAGACATGGAAAAAATACTGATGAGAAAAACTATGCCCGCCATAAGGCGGGCATTTTGAAGGTGAAAGAATGGAACTCTGGGTGATTTTTACTTTAATATACGGAATACTGAAAGGTGTGCGCGAGCCGATTAAAAAGACGATACTTCGCGATATCGGAGTATTGCCGGCACTTTTCGGATATACTTTTGTTGGTTTCCTTATGTCGATACCGTTTGCGGAAGGCATATTTGACTTTCCGCCAAGGCTTTTCCCGTTTATAGCGATGAAGTCGATTCTGCTTGTTGCGGCATGGCTTTTCAGTTTCAAGGGGATAAAGAAAATTCCTGTCAGCGTTTACGGAATATGTGACACATCGAGAATTATCTTTTCAAGCCTTCTCGGCGTAATATTTCTGAAGGAAGGTCTTACCGTCAAGGGTGTAATAAGTCTTATCCTTGTCGCTGCAGGTCTTTATTTTGCAAACAGCCGAAAGGATGCCGTAAAAGAGGGGTATAAATTCAAGTATATTTTTTATGTTCTCTTAAGTTGTTTTTTAAACGGACTTTCGGGAACAATAGATAAATATGTTATGGCAACGGGGGAGATAACTTCGGCGGCATTCCAGTTCTGGTTTATGCTTATGCTCTCAATGTTCTATCTCATCTACATGCTTATAAAGCGCGAACCGCTTGAGCTCAAAAAGACATTTACAAACCCGTATGTGTATCTCTTAAGCTTCCTTCTTATACTTGGCGACAGGCTTGTTTTTGTTGCAAATGCAGATGCCAATAGCCGTGTAACCATAATGACGCTTTTGAAACAGAGCTCCGCAATAGTAACAATCCTGCTCGGTAAATTTATGTACCATGAGAGAAATATCGCGAAGAAGCTCGTGTGCGCGGCGATTATAATTCTTGGAATAGTTCTTTCTGTCAGTTAGGTTTGAATGACTATTTTTGCCAAAAAATGCAAAATATGTTGCAAAAATGGCAGAAATATGTTATCTTATAAAGAGTATATGCGAAAGAGGTGAAAGATGTGCGTTTTATCCCGATAAATCTCGACAATGTAAAAAATGCGGCGATGATGTTTGCGGGGATTGCAAACAAAGAACCGTGGAACGGTAACTGGACTTATTCCTCGGCGTACGCGCGTCTTTTTACCATTGCAAAGTCCGTCGGTTTCATGGGTTTTATAACTATGGACAATAACGGGCTTCCGTGCGGTTTCCTTATGGGAAACACGCAGAACCGCGATGACGGCGGGCTTGATTTTATTATATGCGAGATATGCTACCAGAACAGTGACGCCGGCCATATGTATGCCCGCAAAACGCTCGACCACCTTGAGGAACAGCTTTCTGCGCGCCATATTGAGCGTATGATGTATATGGGTGAAGTTGGCGAAAAGGTAGAAAAGTATTTTACAAGTCTTAATTTTCAGAAAACAGAGAAATTCGTAGTTGTTGAGAAAAAAATAAACTAGAA
Source organism: Eubacteriales bacterium (assembly GCA_045595605.1). GTDB lineage: Bacteria > Bacillota > Clostridia > Oscillospirales > JAAYXM01 > SIG480. Next base: position 10,372 of record JAZOAS010000156.1, on the reverse strand, counting down.
AAAATCTTAAAAAAATGATGATTTGCTCTTGATTTTCTCGCAAAATGTGGTAAACTATCATAAGGAAAAAGTTTTATTTAAGGAGATGTAAATATGCCACTTGTTACTTCAACAGAAATGTTCAAAAAAGCATATGAAGGCGGCTACGCTATTGGCGCTTTCAATGTAAACAACATGGAAATCGTCCAGGGAATCACCGAGGCTGCGAAAGAGGTTAACTCTCCGCTTATTCTCCAGGTTTCCGCTGGTGCTAGAAAGTACGCTAAGCATGTATATCTTATGAAGCTCATCGAAGCTGCTATCGAGGATACAGACCTTCCGATCTGTGTTCACCTCGACCACGGCGACAGCTTTGATATCTGTAAGTCATGCATCGACGGCGGCTTTACTTCCGTTATGATCGACGGCTCAAAGTACTCTTTCGAAGAGAACATCGAGCTCACAAAGAAAGTTGTTGACTACGCTCACGCTCGCGGTGTTGTAGTTGAAGGCGAGCTTGGTAAGCTCGCTGGCATCGAAGACGATGTCAATGTTTCCGATGAAGACGCTCAGTTCACAAACCCGGCTGAGGTTGAAGAGTTTGTTACCCGTACAGGCGTTGACTCTCTCGCTATCGCGATTGGTACAAGCCACGGTGCTTTCAAGTTCAAGGGCGAGCCGAGACTCCGCTTTGACATCCTCGAGAAGGTTTCAGAGCGCCTCCCGAACTTCCCGATCGTTCTTCACGGTGCTTCTTCCGTTATTCCGGAATATGTTGAGATGATCAACTCAAACGGCGGTAATATGCCGGGCGCTCAGGGTGTTCCTGAGGCTATGCTTCGTCAGGCTGCTTCTATGGCTGTCTGCAAGATCAACATCGACTCTGACCTCCGCCTTGCAATGACAGGTACTATCCGTAAGTACTTCGCAGAGCATCCGGAGCATTTCGACCCGCGTCAGTATTTGTCACCGGCAAGAGCAAACATTAAGGAGCTTGTAAAGCACAAGATCGTTAATGTTCTCGGCAGCAACGACAAAATCTAACAAAAAATAGCTAAACTTGGGTGACAGACTGCTTTTGCGGTTTGTCACCTATGTTTTTAAGGTAAGGGTATGTTTTGAGAAACAGATATTTATTTTGGTTTTGTGCATCTTATATAGCGGCGTCGGTTTTTACTGCCGTTTTCACAAGCTTTCTTGCGGTAGTTCTCGCGTGTGCTGCCTTTGTTGCGATAACGGGCTTTTTCCTTTGTAAGTGTGGCGCGAGGGCTTCTGCAGCGCTTGCGGTACTAGGGATAGCTCTTTCGCTTATTTGGCAGAGCGTGTACTTTGAAAGCGATAAAATCTCGCCTGAGCTTTTGTCGAAAGAGATTTCCGTAAGAGCGACAGTTGTTTCGTTTTCTGAGGAGACCACAAACGGTGGCATATCCTTTAATGCGAAAATAGAAGACGATGAAACCGATGTCAGACTGCTTGTGTATGCTTCAGAGAATGGAGCTTCACTTTCTCCCGGGGATATAGTTCAAATGAATGTGAGAATTCACGAATTTGAGGATACGGAGTTCTTCGCCGAGCGAACCTACTATAAATCCCGCCATATAGATGCGGAAGCATTTACTGATGAGGTTGATTTTCTCGGAAAACACGAAAACTCAAAACTTTTGTATATGCCACAGTATGTTGCAAACAGCCTGAAAGAGCGGGCTGATCTGCTGTTTTGTGATTCTCACTCGGCTTTTATAAAGTCGCTTATTCTCGGAGACACGGGAGACCTTGACCGTGACTTCAAAGAGGATTTAAGGCGGACGGGACTTTCGCATATCGTCTCTGTATCGGGTATGCATATCGCGTTTTTAGTAGGTTTTCTTGTTTTGTTTACCAAAAACAGATACATAAAGCTTCTTGCGATTCCGCTTATGTTCTGCTTTGCGATAATGGTTGGCGCGTCACAGTCGGCACTTCGCGCCGTGATAATGCAGACGCTTGTACTCTTGTCTCATGTTCAGAAGCGCGAGTACGACTCTCTCACTTCGGTTTCCTTTGCGGCGTTTGTGCTTGTTTTTGCAAACCCGTATTGCATAACGGATGTTGGTTTCCTGCTCTCGTTTTCAGCAACACTCGGAATCATACTTCTGTTTAAGCCAATCTTTTCAAAAATATCCGTGCAGGGGGACGATGTTCCAAAATGGAAGAGGAAGGTTGTAAACTCTTTTGCATCAGCCTTTGCCGTAACGGTTTCGGCAATTCTTTTTACAGCGCCGATAACCGCGTATTCTTTTGGTTCATTTTCTCTTATTGCACCGCTTTCCAATGTTCTTTTAAACTTCGTTATTATGTGCGCGTTTATCGGAGGTTTTGCAACTCTGATACTCTCGTTTATATGGTTTCCTCTCGGGAAAGGAGCGGCATTTATATTGGGCTCTTTAATTGAACTTATAATTAAAGTAATAAGGTTATTATCAAAAATTTCATTTGCAGAAGTGTTTGCGGGAGACTTGTTTGTGCTTCTCGCGGTATGCTTTATCTGTTTTGTGATAATCTATTCTATTCTTGCAGGGAAGAAGGTAAGGGCGCTATTCGCTGTGTGCGCCGTTTGTGTAGTTCTTGCTTCGCTTTTTATCTCCCGTTCAATTTTGCCGAAGGAGGAATACGAAGGTATCCGTTTTGATGTCCTCGATGTCGGTCAGGGACAGTGTATAGTCGCAACGAGCGGTGAAGATTGTGTTATTATTGATTGTGGCGGCGACAAGGATGCCGATAATATTGCGATCTCGCATCTCCTGCGGCGCAGAATCACGGATATCGATGCGCTTATTCTCACTCATGCACATTCTGACCATGCAAACGGCGCGAAGTATCTCGCAGAAACAATTGATACAAAGACGGTCTATATGCCCGCGACCGATAAGGACAACGCGACATTTATAAAGCTTTCCGAAGAGGAAGATGCGGTGTTTGTCGAAGAGGATACGAAGCTTTCATTTTCAGGTATGGAGATATCGATTCTCACGCTGCCTGAAGGAAAGGACGAAAACGAAAACGGTCTTGTTATTGTAGTGTCTGACGGCGAGTACGACCTGCTCATAACAGGCGATATTCCGTCAAGGCTTGAGGAGCTTATTGTCGATAGAATACCCGACTGCGAGAGCTTTGTTCTCGGTCATCATGGCTCAAAAACTTCCTCCTCACAAGCTCTTATAAATAAAGCGCTTCCGGAGCTTTGCCTCGTTTCGGTAGGCGAGGGTAACTCATACGGACACCCGAGCAGTGACACGATAGCGAGAATAGAAAAGCTCGGTTCAGAAATACATAGAACAGACCTCGAAGGGGATCTTACTTTTTATTCAAGGTAGGTGAAAATGATGACACTCAAAGATTTTAAGGCAGATTTGAAAAACGGAAATATAGGAAACCTCTATTTGTTTTACGGAGAAGAGGGGTATCTTCGCGAGTATTATCTCAAAGAGCTTGAGAAAAAGGTCGTAGGAGATATGATGCCTGAGTTCAATGTAACTGTCATAAACCGTGCTCCCGAGTTTTCGGAGCTTTCGGATGTTGTTGAGAGTTATCCTGCGATGAATGATCGCCGCCTTGTAATTGTGCGCGATTTTGATGTTGTTTCGGCAAATGCAGATTTTTCTGAAAAGGCGGAGAAGTTGTTTTCCGATATGCCGGAGCACGCGGTTCTCGTCTTTGTGTATTCAAATCCGGAAAGCAAGCCTGATAAGCGCAAAAAACTGTATAAAACAATCGAAAAATTCGGTGCTATTATAAACTTTGAGTGTGCTTCTAAAACTGACCTCCTCTCGTGGATAGCGCGCCGTTTTATGGCGGCAGGAAAAGAAATAGATGCGGACTGCGCAGATTATCTTCTTTACTATTCGGGCGAGAGAATGGAGCTCTTAATTCCTGAAATTGAGAAGGTAAGCGCATATTCAAAGAAAAAGAATATAACAAAGAGTGATATTGAAGCTGTTGCGACAAGAAACTTAAGCTCTGTCGTTTTTGATGTTACAAACGCGATTGCAGAGAGCGATTATGCAAAAGCCCTTTCGGTAATAGCTGAGCTTCGCGCCCAAAACGAAGAGCCGATACCGACTCTTGCGCTGATTGCCCGCCAGTTCCGCCGTATGTACGGGGCAAAGCTTATCGTTGAAGCGGGTGGAGGAAAGCGCGAAGTGGCTGATTATTTTGAAATGAAAAGCGACTATCCCGCAAGGATTCTGATGTCTGCGTCAAAGGCGATGAAAAAAGAAGCTATCGCAAATGCGATAGAGCTTTGCAAGGAAGCAGACATCAAGTTAAAACTCGGTGCAGGCTGGGATGAAATATCAAAGCTTGTGGCGGAAATTTCGGCAGGTGAGTCAAGGTGAAGCGCATTCGTGAAACGATTATCGTCGAGGGACGGTATGATATAAATAAGCTCAAACAGTGCGTTGACGCCCATATCGTCGAAACTGCGGGCTTTGGAATTTTTAACGATAAAGAAAAGCGCGAGCTTATTGCGACACTTGCCAAAAAGAACGGAATAATCATTCTGACCGATTGCGACGGCGCAGGTCAGGTTATAAGAAATTTCTTGAAGGGCATAGTGTCCGAGGGTAGCGTAAAACACGCCTACATCCCTGAGATTGAGGGCAAGGAAAGGCGCAAAACAGACCGTTCAAAAGCCGGCTTTCTCGGCGTTGAGGGTATGGCGGATGAGGTCATAATAAATGCGCTTAAAGCGGCAGGTGCGACCTTCGATGACGAGGAAACGGCACCTTCTGCGATGCTCACGAAGCAGGATATGTACTTTTACGGTTTGTCCGGTGGAGAGGGAAGTGCAGATTTAAGAAAAAAGCTTGCAAAGAAGCTGAACTTGCCAAGTATATTAAGTGCAAACGCGCTGCTTTCTGCAATAAATATGATTTTTACTAAAGAGGAATTTGAAAAAGCCTTATCAGAACTTGTATAAAAATTTAGAGATGTCTGACAGTGTGTTATTGTCGGGCATCTTTTTTCATATACTCTTTGTGTGAGGTGGTTTTAAATCATGCAGCATTCAAATAAGAAAACGAAAGAAAAACGCAGTAATTTCTTTATGTATGTGAGGCTTTTTGCATGCAGTGCGATTGTGTTTGGTGCGATATTTTTAAAGGCAAGCAACGCGCCTATTCTCACAAAGGTGTCGGAGAAGGTAAGCGAGGAGCTTGAAATCGAGAGCGCGGTAGAAGCTATAAGCGATGGAATAGGTGGCGCGGAAAACGGAGTTTTTGAGGTTTTCAAAGAAAAAGAGGAAGAGGTAGAGCTTCAGGAAGAGGGCAGTTTTGAAGATTTTTACATAGGCGACAGCAGAGAAGAAATTGAAAAAGAGCTTGAAATGGCTGAAGAAAAAGAGAAAAAGCTCGCGGTCGAAACCTTGAGCTTTCAGATGAGCGAAGAGGAGCTTTTGGATGATACAGCGGCGGAACCGTTTAAGATTCCGCCGCCTTCATATTGCAGTTATAATAAAGAGCAGATAAGCTTTAAGTTTACAACTCCGCTGAGGGGCGTTATAACATCGCGCTTTGGCTATCGTGACCACCCGATAATAGAGGATGCAAGCTTCCATACGGGACTTGATATCGCGGCAAACAGCGGTCGGGATATCGTTTCTTTTGCAGCGGGAAAGGTTATTGATGCGGGGAAAAACTCAACCTACGGAAACTATCTTCTGATAGAGCACCGGAACGGAATCAGAAGCTTTTACGGGCACAATTCAAAGCTTCTTGTGAAGAAGGGGCAGAAGGTATCGCTGGGGCAGAAAATCGCAAAGGTAGGAAGTACCGGAATGTCAACAGGACCTCATCTTCACTTCGAGGTGAGAAAGGGAACTACCCGCCTTGACCCGGCACTTTATATTTCGCCGGAGAGCGTGTGATATGAAGCGCTTTCCGAAAGTAAGAATAAGTTTTCCGTTCTGTATTCTTATATCCGTAATGTATGCCCTTGATTTCGGAAAGGTTTTCCTCCCGACATTTATCGCGGTTAGCTTGCACGAAACAGCGCACATCCTTGCGATATATCTTGTTGGCGGGAAAATTGACAGGATATCTATAAGAGCGCGCGGGATATCGGTAAATGTTCCGAATATGGAGTATATGCCGTATGTAAAAGAAATAATAATAGCTGCCGCAGGGCCTCTTGCGGGAATCCTGACCGCAGGGCTTACATATGCGACAGCTAATGTTTTAAAGTTACATTCACTTGGCTTTTTTATAGGGATAAATATTGTTATAACAGCGATAAATTTAATCCCGGTATATCCGCTTGACGGAGGAAGAATAGTTCTATCGCTTCTCCTTAAGTTTTTTACGGTGAGAAGTGCCTATATAATCTCGTATATCCTTGCTGTTCTTGCTGTGGGAGTGTTGGTCGGACTTTGCACGGTGTTTGCATATTATGGGAAGCTAAACCCTTCACTCGTCATTTTTTCGGGATATGTAGCGCTGTGCGGGATTAAAGCTCCTCGACTTTGAGTTTTTCCACAAGGACCTTCTCCTTTGCGGTCAAGGGCGCATGCTCAAGCATATCGGGGCGTTTTCTGAAAGTTCTGATTATAGACTGTTCGCGGCGCCATTTCTTTATGTTTGCGTGGTGCCCTGAAAGGAGAATCTCGGGAACCTCCTTGTCGTGCCATACGGCAGGGCGGGTGTACTGAGGATATTCGAGAAGTCCGTCAAAGTGGCTTTCTTCTGAGAAGCATTCCTCGTCGGAAAGAACTCCCGGAAGCATTCTTGCGATAGCGTCTGTAACTGCCATTGCGGGAATCTCACCGCCGGTAAGAACAAAGTCGCCGATTGAGAGCTCTGCATCAACACATTCTTCTATAAAACGCTCGTCGATGCCCTCGTAATGACCACAGACGAGGATAAGGTGTGAATAGTCGGAGGAGAGCTTTTTTGCCATCTCCTGGTTAAATACTGAGCCCTGAGGCGACATGTAGATTGTGTACGCGTCGGGGCTTGATTTCTTTATCTCTGCCCAGCAGTTGTAGAGCGCATCAGCATACATAACCATGCCCATACCGCCACCGTAGGGGTAGTCGTCAACCTGCTTTTGCTTGTTTTTTGTATAGTCGCGTATCTGGTAATAATCAATGGTAAGCTTTCCGTCGCGTCTTGCTCTGCCGATTATACTTTCGCTCATCATAGCATCGCAAGCCTCGGGGAAGAGCGTCATAATACTAATCCGCATCTTTCTGAGAAGCCCCTTTCTCGGTTTTCATTCCGGGGATGGTTTTGACATTCATAATCCCTTCGTCAAGGTCGACTGAAACGATAAATTCCTCTACCGCGGGAATCATGTATTCGTCTTTTCCCTTTACGACATAGACATCGTTTGAAGGGAGAGAGATGACCTCTTTTAGTTTTCCTAGGTTTGTTCCGTCAGCATCAATAACAGTAAGCCCCTCGAGGTCGGCAATAAAGTAAGTATCCTCGTCAAGTTCAACCTCGTCGCGGTCAACCGAGACAGTTTTATTGCGGTACTGTTCTGCAGAGTTTATGTTGTTTATCCCTTTGAGCTTTAAAAGAACGCAGTTTTTGTGAACGCGCGCTTTTTCCACCTCAAAGGGTTTTTTATCTATATATACAACATCAAAATCACATAAAAAGTCGTCGGTATCGCTCCAGGGCTGAACCTTGAGCTCGCCGTAAAGACTGTGAGTGTTGACGATTTTTCCGGCTTCAATAAGTTCCATAAAAACACCTCAAATGTTTTCATTTTATAAATTCGGGGCTGTCAGATAAGGACAGCCCCGAGATTTAAATCAGTCAAGAATGTCAACTGATACCTTGATGTTATCGCGAAGTGCAGCGGCTTTGATGATTGTGCGAATTTCCTTCGCAATTCGACCGTGCTTACCGATAACCTTACCCATATCTTCAGGCGCTACGCGAAGCTCGAGAACGAGACCGTCCTCTTTAGTAACTTCGTTGACGCTGACAGCCTCAGGGTTTTCAACAAGGCTTTTTGCGATGTAAGTTAAAAGGTCTTTCATTTAATGTCCCTTTTCTCCGGTTCCACCGGCAACGAATTACTGAATAGCGCCTGTACGCTTCAAGAGGGATTTTACGGTGTCAGTCGGCTGAGCACCCTTCTTGATCCACTCAAGAGCGCGATCGGTATCGATTTTGATTTCAGCGGGCTCTGTAAGCGGGTTGTATGTTCCGAGCTCCTCGATGAATCTACCGTCACGCGGGAAGCGGGAATCAGCAACAACAACGCGATAGAAAGGAGCCTTCTTAGCACCGATTCTGCGAAGTCTGATTTTTACCATTTTCTTTTCACCTCCAAAAAACAATTATAAAAGCAAATGTATGTTAAGTTGTTTGCTTACAAGAAATTTAAAAGCCGAAAGGGAAGCCTCCGCCTTTTCCGTGGCGGCGCGCCTTTCTCGACATCTGTTTTGCAAATGACGGGTTTGTCATTTGCTTCATCATCTTTCGTGATGCTTCAAACTGCTTTAAAAGCTTGTTTACTTCTTCAACTGAAACGCCACTGCCTGCGGCAATTCGTTTTTTACGGCTGAAGTTTATCTGCGACGGGTTCTCCCGTTCGTATTCTGTCATGGATGAGATAATCGCATCAAGTCTGACAAGGGCACGCTCGTCAATCTTTGCGCCTGCAAGAGCTTTGCTGTCAACTCCGGGAATCATCTTGAGAAGGTCGGACATTGAACCCATCCCTTGAATCTGCTTCATCTGTTCGCGGAAGTCAGTAAGTGTGAAAGAGTTTTCGCGAATCTTTTTTTCAAGCTCCTGAGCCTTTTTCTCATCGAAAGCCTGTTCAGCCTTTTCAATGAGGGAGAGAACATCGCCCATACCGAGAATACGCGATGCGATTCTGTCGGGGTGGAACTGTTCGATGCCGTCGAGTTTTTCGCCAACACCGACAAATTTTATCGGCTTTCCCGTAACTGCTCTTACGGAAAGCGCCGCACCGCCTCTTGCGTCGCCGTCGAGCTTTGTGAGGAAAATACTGTCAATTCCGAGCGCATCGTCAAATGCGGAGGCTGTGGTCACGGCATCCTGACCGCTCATAGCATCAATAACAAGCATAATCTCGTTAGGAGAAAGCTCGCTTTTTATCGACTTGAGCTCGTTCATAAGCTCTTCGTCAATATGAAGACGGCCTGCAGTATCTATAAAGAGAATGTCGTTTCCGTGACTTTCGGCGTGAGCCTTTGCAAGTCGCGCGATTTCGACGGGATTTTTGCCCTCTGCTTTAAAAACGGGAATATCAAGCTGTGAGCCGAGAACTTCAAGCTGCTTAATCGCTGCGGGTCGGTACGTGTCACATGCAACAAGAAGAGGTCTCTTTGATGCTGTTTTGCGAAGGTGGGCTGCAAGCTTTGCGATATTGGTGGTTTTACCTGCACCCTGAAGACCAACGAACATAACAACTGTCGGAGGTTTCGGGGAGATGTTGAGCTTTTCGCCCTCACCGCCCATAAGGGAGATGATTTCTTCGTTAACAATTTTAACAATCTGCTGTGCGGGGTTGAGCCCCTCCAAAACTTCTGTGCCGACAGCTCGCTCGGAAACCTTGCTTACAAAATCGCGGACGACCTTGAAGTTGACATCCGCCTCAAGCAAAGCGAGCTTGATTTCGCGCATGGCGTCTTTGACATCGCGCTCGGTAAGTCTTCCTTTTGAGCGCAATTTCTTGAACGCTGCCGAGAGTTTATCTGTAAGACTTTCAAAAGCCATTTAAATCCTCCGGGTTAAATATCAAGAGCATTTGCACGCTCGATAATTTCGTCTGTGCAGTTATCAATTTCGAAGTTGCGGTAGTTTGTATCGTTTATGAGCTTGATGCGCTTTGCAGAATCAGTAATCTTTCTGACATCCTCGGAAAGTCTGCCGAACTTCTCTGCGAGACCAAGCTTGTCTTCGAATTTTCTGAGGATCTCCTCAGAGCGGACAATACCGTCACGGACGCCCTGACGGGTGATGCCGAGATGCTCCGCAATTTCTGCAAGGGAAAGGTCTTCGTTGTAATAAAGGTCAAAAAGCTCTCTCTGCTTTTCGGTCAGTATTTCGCCGTAAAAATCATACAGCAAAGTAAGTTCAAGAGAAACATTTCTCATAGTGAAAACCTCCTTTGTAAAGTAAGTTCGCTTTACAATCAAGTATTCTACCACAAAATGTATTGTTTGTCAAGGTGAAAACAATATAATATTTTACAATATATGGTATATTTTGAAAGTTCGTATTGTAATCAAGAGAGATTTTGTGTATAATATATAGGAAGAAATTTCGCTTTTTCAGGAGACAGTAAGCTTATGAATATGACATATAAAGAAATACTTCCGGGAATAAGGCTCAGAGTTTGTGAAAGTGATCGTTTTGAAACGAATGCGTTCTCT
>JAZOAS010000155.1:0-4164 GCA_045595605.1 Eubacteriales bacterium | reverse complement strand
TGCAGAAAAGGGCATCGAGGCTGCTAAAGACTACATGGCAGAAAAGCTTGCGCGAGAAGGCAAGAAGATTGACCACTTCGCACTTGTCGTTCCCGTTGGCGAGGCTACAAGACTTGTAAGGCTTGAAAGCTTCCCCGATACTTCCGAGATTCCCGTTACGGCACTCTCCGTCGGCGATGTCGTATTCGCAGGCTTCCCGGGTGAGCCGTTTACCGAGGTCGGCAGAAGCGTAAAGAAGAACTCTCCCTTCGAGCTCACAATTACCGCTTGCTGTGCAAACGGCTACGAGGGCTACTACCCGACAGAAAAGGTCTTCAACGAGGGTGGATACGAAGCGGCAACAGCTCAGTATGCAAAGGGCACGGCAGAGAAGATTATCGCATGCTCCGGCGAAATTATAAAAGAGCTTTATAGTAAGTAAAACAAACCCCGCAGAGGAAATCCTCTGCGGGGTTTATATTATTCAATAGTAACTTTCTTGATTACAACGGGGTCGAGGGGCTTGTCGGAGAAGTCGGTATCAACCCCTGCGATTTCGTCAACAACCTCAATTCCCTCAACAACATGACCGAAAGCGGCATACTGACCGTCAAGGTGGGGAGAGTCCTTATGCATAATGAAGAACTGGCTTCCTGCGGAGTTCGGCATCATTGAACGAGCCATGGAGATAACGCCGCGTGTGTGCTTTATTGGGTTATCAATACCGTTTGACTTAAACTCACCCTTGATTGTGTGACCAGGGCCGCCTGTGCCTGTGCCGAGGGGGCAACCGCCCTGAATCATAAAGCCGTAGATTACGCGGTGGAAGGTAAGACCGTCATAAAAACCGTCGCGTACGAGCTTCTCAAAATTTTCACAGGTTATGGGAGCTGCCGTGGGGTCAAGCTCAACTTTAATTTTTTTGCCGTTTTCCATTTCAAAAACTATCATTATAATAATCCTCCGTATAAAATAGGTATGAGATTATTATACACGATTTGCGGTAAAAGTCAATTTGTGAGGCTGATAAAAAGATTTAAGTACCCCGCAATTACAAGCCAGATGCAATAGGGAATCTGCAAAAGCCCCGCTGCCTTATCAACGCGGTAGAATTTTACCGTCATGATGAGAACAATGGCGAAGAGAAGAACAAGCCAGACAAATGCAAAGGAAAACGCGCGCATATTGAAGAAAATGATGCTCCAGAAGAAATTGAAGAAGAGATTTATCCCGAAAACGGGGATTGCGGAAGAGTCAGGCTCTTTGATATAAACGCGCGCCGCGCCGATTCCCATAAGAATATAGAGAACGGTCCAGACGATAGGGAAGGCTATTGCAGGCGGTGCGAGCGGCGGCTTCTGGACGGTGTCGAAAATGTTCATGTTGTTCCGCGTGAAGAATGCCGAGAGACCGCCGACGGCGAGAGAAACGAGAATAAAGGTAAGATACGCTTTGAGTTTTTTGTTCATATTCTGTCAACCTCCTGTTTGAAATATATGCGTTTTTCGCTTAAATATTCAAAGAAGCTGTCCGTCAGGACAGCTTCTTAAGGATGTATTCAAGATGAAGTTTTACTATATCAATGTCGTGAGTTGCATAAAGCATACGCGAGCCGACGACATCCTCGATTTCGTTTATGACGGGCTTTCCTTCGTGGTACATTATATCTATACCGCAGAGAGAAAAGTCAAAAAGCGAGCAGACTTTTTCAACAAGCTCTCTTTCTTCGTCCGAAAGAGCCACAGCCTCTACATTACCGCCGAGGGAAAAGTTGCTTCTGAAATCCTTTTCAGAAGTCCGGAGAACCGCGGAGACGGGGCGATTTCCGACTACATAAACGCGCATATCGTGGCCAAGCGTTGTCGCAAGTGGCTGGATAACATACTCGTCGGGAGAGATTTTCCCGCGCGCGAGCTTATATTCCTCGTCGTTGTTTATAATCATTACATCTTTGCCGCCGTGACCGCAACAGGGTTTTATAACGCGCGGGAAAGACGCAATTTCGGGCGGAGTATCATTTTGTCTTGCCGAAACCCACGGTATGACGGGAACACCGTTTTCGTTAAGATATTCGTAAGTCCGCGCCTTGTTGTTGCATATCGCGGAAACATGTGAGTTGTTAAAGGTCGGGATGCCCCGCGCTTCAATCTCTTTTGTTATGTCAGGGCGCATCGCGCGGACAATCGCAAAATCGGGTGAAGCTTCAGGGAGCGGTTCTTCGTCGCAGATGACCGTGCGAAACTCGATTCCAAGCTCTCGACCGTGCTTTTCGTGAAGCTCTATGTATCCGCGGTTTCGCTCGGCGCCCGCTCTTTCGTATATAAGCCATGCCTTCATAGAATCACCTGCATTTCTCTGCGATATGGCAAGCTATGAGGTCTGCAAGGTTTATTCCTGTGCAGTCATAGGTGCTTTTGAAGTGGGCGTTTGAGTTGACCTCGCAAAGAATCGGACCACGCTCCCCGAAGAGAATGTCGATTCCGCCAAAATCAAGCCCGAGCAGGCGTGAGGCTTCTTCCGCGAGCGCGATTTCGGCCTCGGTTGGCGTGTAGGGGAGTGTTTTACCGCCGAGAGTCACATTTGAGCGAAAATCTCCGTTTTCGCTTTTTCTTTCCATAGCAGAAACGACCTTGTGACCGACGACATTTATCCGTATATCGCGCCCCGCGCTTTCCTTTATAAGCTTCTGGAAGATAAGCGGAGTTGTTTCGTGGTTTTTTACAATATCAAAAAGCTCGTCGCGGTTTTTTGCAAGGTAAACCTGCGCTCCGAAAGAGCCGAAGGCTTCTTTTATGACGATTGGATAAGAGAGTTTTTTCTCAATATCATCAAGAAAAGAAAGGTCTGAAAAACCGATGTTCGGGAAAGTGAACGGCGCGATGTATGTCTCAGGCATGGGAAGCGGGCGAAGGGCGATGTGCATTTTCCTTTTGTCGTCACAAAGAGAGATGCTTCGGGAAGAGTTGAAAACAGGGATGCCGAGCGCTTCAAATTCTCTTGCAAGGAGAATGTCCTTATCCCAGAAAAGAACGAAGTCGGGCTTTTCCGAAAGAGAAAGTGGCTCTGTTGCGCTGTGCATAAAGTCCGAGTTTCCTCGCATTGTGAGATCAATGCCGAGCTTTGAAAAGGCGCAATTCAGGCGCGAATAAATATCATTGAATTTTTCTGTATTCAGAAACGAGTTGACGACAAGAAGTCCGCGCATCATATACCCTCCCGAAAGTTTGATAGATAAAGTATATCACAAAAAAAGACAAGTCGCAACGCGGCGGAAAAACTTATTAAATATTGTTAAAAATAAAACAAATTAAATTGACAGTATCTGACAAATATGATATACTGACAAAAGATTTTTTAAATAAAGGGGATTATGAAAATGACTTTATTTGGTGGAGTTATTCCGGTAACGGGAATCACATTCCTTCTTTTCTGCGTGTTTGCGATTTCCGCTGTCGGATATGCGCTTGGTAGAATCACAATCAAGGGCGTAAACCTTGGTACAGCAGGCGTTTTTATTGTCGCGCTTCTTTTTGGCTGTTTCTTCTACAGCCCGCTTGAAGCACAGCTCTCTATCGGAGATGTGAACTATGCAGATAAGGCGCTCAAGGTTATTGAAAGTATGGGTCTCATCCTGTTTGTAACCGCAGTAGGCTTCATTGCAGGTCCGAAGTTCTTCTCAAATATGAAAAAGAACTTCAAGTCATACATTCTTCTTGGTATTGTAATTATCCTTGCAGGCGGTCTTTCAGCAATCGGATGTATTTATCTCGGAAAAGTATTCGGCTACGGCGCAGCAGGAACTTCTGAAGGCTTTACTGCTATGATTGTAGGTCTCCTTTCCGGTTCTCTTACATCAACTCCTGCTTTCTCAGCAGCAAAGGACACAGTTTTGCCTGAGCTTGAAAGCCTCGTTTCGGTCGGCCACGGTATAGCTTATATCTTCGGCGTTCTCGGCGTTGTTCTCTTTGTCCAGCTTGTTCCGAAGTTCATGAAGGCAAATATGGAAGAAGAAAGAGCTAAGATTGCCGCGATTGATGACGGCAATGTAAAGGAATACAAAGGCAAGCTTATCGAAATCGACGGCTTTGGTTTTGCAGCATTTGCTTTTGCAGCAATCGTAGGTGTCATCGTCGGTATGATAAAGATTCCGCTTTCTGCTGAGGGCTATGCTTCTCTTGCAGCAGG
>JAZOAS010000154.1:0-2472 GCA_045595605.1 Eubacteriales bacterium | reverse complement strand
GACTCCGGACTTACCGGAAGAAAGATTATCGTTGATACCTACGGTGGTTTTGCCCGTCACGGCGGCGGTGCTTTCTCAGGAAAGGACCCGACAAAGGTTGACAGATCCGCAGCTTATATGGCTCGTTACATCGCAAAGAACATCGTTGCGGCCGGTCTTGCTGACCGCTGTGAAATTCAGCTTGCTTACGCGATTGGCGTTGCAAACCCTGTTTCTGTTTTCGTTGATACCTTCGGAACAGGTAAGGTTTCCGACGATAAGCTCTCACAGATTGTTTTTGACAACTTCGATATGCGTCCGCTCAAGATTATCGAAAACTTCGACCTTCGCCGCCCGATTTACAAGCAGACTGCGGCTTACGGTCACTTCGGAAGGACTGATCTCGACCTTCCGTGGGAAAAGCTTGACATGGTCGAAAAGCTCAAAAAGTAAAACCAATAAAAAAGAAGCGATGATTCAGATGAATCATCGCTCTTTTTTATTTTAAAGTGTTGCTGCCATAACAGCTTTAATCGTATGCATACGGTTTTCTGCCTCGTCAAATACGATTGAACGGTAGGACTCGATTACTTCATCAGTAACCTCCATTGCAGAAATACCGAACTTTTCGTAAATATCGCGACCGATAGTTGTATTAAGGTCGTGGAACGCGGGCAGGCAGTGCATAAACACACATTCCTCACCGGCGTTTTCCATAAGCTTCATATTTACCTGATACGGGAGGAGATCGTCTATTCTCTCCTTCCAGACATCCTCAGGCTCACCCATTGAAACCCATACATCTGTATAGATTACATCGGCACCCTTTGTTGCTTCCATCGGGTCTTCAATGAACTCAATAACCGCACCCGTTTCCTTTGCAATCGCCCGGCACTCGGAAACAAGGGCACTTTCCGGGAAATATTTCTTCGGAGCGCAAGCGACAAAGTGCATTCCCATTTTTGCACAGCCTACCATAAGCGAATTTCCCATATTATATCTCGCATCACCCATATAGACAAGCTTTTTGCCCTCGAGTGTTCCGAAATGCTCTTCAATTGTCATAAAGTCGGCGAGAATCTGAGTCGGGTGAAACTCGTTTGTGAGACCGTTCCATACAGGAACACCTGCAAATTCTGCAAGCTCCTCAACAATCTCCTGACCGAAACCGCGGTATTCAATACCGTCAAACATTCTGCCAAGAACTCTTGCCGTATCGGCGATACTCTCCTTTTTTCCTATCTGAGAGCCCTGCGGGTCAAGATAGACAGGGTGCATACCGAGATCCGCCGCCGCAACTTCGAATGCACAGCGTGTTCTAGTACTTGTCTTTTCAAATATGAGAGCTATGTTCTTTCCTTTGCAAAGCTCGTGCGCCTTGCCACTTTTCTTTTCAGCCTTGAGCTTTTTTGCAAGATCGATAAGACCTTTGATTTCTTCGGGTGTAAAGTCGAGAAGCTTTAAAAAGCTTTTTCCCTTTAAATTCATAACCAACACTTACCTTTCACATTCGGAAGCGATAATCTCTACCGCCTCGCGCAGAATTTCGAAGTCAATATTGAGTGACGGAAGAAGTCTTACCTTGTCCTTTGCAGTAAGGCACAGAACTCCCCTTTCCATACAAGCCTTTACGACATCGCCTGCCGCTTTTTTTGTCTTTATACCTATCATAAGACCCATTCCGCTGACGGACTCGACGCCGCTGCAGTTTGAAAGGGTTTTGAAAATATACTCGCTCTTTTTCTTTACATCAGCAAGAAGCGCGTCGTCAATTCTCGAAAGGATGGAATATGCGCCTGCCGCCGCGACGGGGTTTCCGCCGAAGGTCGAGCCGTGGTCACCAAAGCCGAGGACGCCTTCAACCTTTTCGGAAAGAAGTGCCGCGCCTATCGGAAGACCGCCGCCAAGCCCCTTTGCAGTTGTGACGACATCGGGCTCTATTCCGAAATTCATATATGAATAAAGCGCACCGCTTCTGCCGTTGCCGGTCTGAACCTCGTCTATTATAAGAACGATATCTTTTTCCTTTGCAAGCTCGGCTACCCTCTTTACGAAGTCTTCTTCAAGAGCGATGACACCGCCCTCGCCCTGGACACACTCCATCATTATTCCTGCGCATTTGTTTTCCGAAACCACCTTACAAAGTGCGTCAAAGTCGTTCGCAGGTGTGTGAACAAAGCCCGGGGTAAGTGGGCAGAAAAGCTCGTGATAATGCTCCTGACCTGTTGCGGCAAGAGTTGTAAGCGTTCTGCCGTGGAAGCTGTTTTCAAGAGTTACTATCGTATAGTAATCTTTACCCTTCTTCTCTGCCGCATATTTTCTTGCAACCTTTATCGCACACTCGTTTGCCTCTGCGCCCGAGTTTCCGAAGAATACCTTCTTCATCCCCGTCTTCTTGCAAAGAAGCTCTGCAACAAGAGCACAAGGCTCGGTAAAATAAAGGTTTGATGTATGCTGAAGCTTCTTCGCCTGGGTGGCGACCGCCTCGCTCCA
>JAZOAS010000153.1:0-16356 GCA_045595605.1 Eubacteriales bacterium | reverse complement strand
GATTCGGCTCTTGTGCGGAGATTTCAGCCGATAGAGGTCGAGGAACCCTCTGAAGAGGAGTGTTTTAAAATTATTGAGGGGATCATTCCGGAATACGAAAGACACCACGGCTTTGCGGTCGGGAAGGACGCGATAAGCACGGCAATCACGCTTTCGAAAAGATATTTACCTGAGAAAAAGCTTCCCGACAAGGCGATTGACTTAATTGACGAGGCACTCAGCAAAAGGCGAATGGAGGCATCTCTCCCACCGCAGGATATACAAAGACTCGAGGAAAAAATTACCTGTGCATTCAATAACAAGCAAAGAAGCATTGCGGCGGAGAATTTTGAAGAGGCGGCAAGTTTCCGCGACGAAGAGGAAAGACTTAAGCTTGAGCTTTACAGCGTCTCGGAGCGGTGGAAAAAGACCGTCTCGGGAAGCTGTGAAATCGTACCTGACGATATTGCCGAGGTAGTCAGTGAGCAGACGGAAATTCCGATAAAGAGGATAACTGCGGGTGAGGGTGTGAGGCTGAAGCATCTCGAAGAGGAGCTTTCAAAAGAGGTAATCGGTCAGGATTTTGCGATTTCGTCTGTTGCCTGTGCAATACGCGCCTCCCGTTGCGGGCTTTCCGACGAAACCCGCCCGATAGGCTCATTTCTTTTTGCAGGGCCGACGGGCGTCGGAAAAACAAAGCTTTCCCGAGCTCTTGCAGAGAGCCTTTTTGACGGTAAGGAAAAATTTATACGGCTTGATATGTCGGAATATATGGAAAAAAGCGCGGTGTCAAAGCTTATAGGCGCGCCTCCAGGGTATGTCGGGTATGAGGATAAGGAAACTCTTGTAGATAAGGTGCGGAAAAAGCCGTATTCGGTTGTTCTTTTTGATGAGATTGAAAAAGCTCACCCCGATATTCTCAACATTCTGCTTCAGATTCTTGATGAAGGAAGGCTTACCGATTCTCATGGCAAAAGCGCAGACTTTAAAAACTGCGTCATAATAATGACCTCGAACATAGGCGCGAAGAAGCTATCTTCTCCGTCGGTGGGGTTTGCGGAAAACGATGAAAAGCGGGACGGCGAAAGACTCAGGCAGACAGTTACAAACGAGCTTAAGAGCGTTATGAGGCCCGAGCTTATCGGAAGAATAGACGAGATAATTGTTTTCTCCGAGCTTTCTGACAAAGAGCTTTTGAAAATTCTTGACATAGAAACAAAAAAGCTCATATCCCGCGCAAAAGCGAAAGGGATAGAGCTTTTGATAAGTGATGATGTTAAGATGCTTCTCGTGAAAAAGTGTCGGGGCAAGCAAAGCGGGGCGCGAGAGATTAAGAATGTTTTGCGGCGCGAGCTTCGCGACAAGCTTTCGCAGGTTGTGCTTGAGTGCGAAAGCCCTGCTGTCTGCAGGGTGTTCTCCGAAAACGAAGAAATAAAAGTGGAGCGCGACTTATAAGACGGTTTTAAGATATTTTCCCGTATAAGAGGAAGCGCACTTTGCGACCTCTTCCGGACTTCCTTCGCAGACGATTTCACCGCCGCCGCTACCGCCCTCAGGACCGAGGTCGATTATGTGGTCGGCACACTTTATGACATCGAGGTTATGCTCAATTACGATGACCGTGTTTCCGGCATCCGTCAGCCGTGCGAGCATATCTACAAGTCGGTGAACATCGGCGACATGAAGGCCTGTTGTCGGCTCGTCGAGGATGTAGATTGTTTTTCCGGTGCTTCTCTTTGAGAGCTCAGTCGCAAGCTTTACTCGCTGTGCTTCACCGCCCGAGAGGGTGGTTGAAGCCTGACCGAGCTTTATATATCCGAGACCAACATCGTTGAGAGTTTTGATTCTGTCTGCGATTTTCGGGATGTGTCGGAAAAATTCATATGCCTCCTCGCAGGTCATATCAAGGACTTCTGCGATGTTCTTGCCCTTGTATTTTACCTCGAGCGTTTCGCGGTTGTAGCGGTTTCCGTGGCACACATCGCAGGTGACATAAATGTCGGGGAGAAAGTGCATCTCGATTTTGTTCACACCGTCACCCGAGCACGCCTCGCATCTGCCGCCGCGGACATTGAACGAAAAACGGCTCGCGGTGTATCCGCGCATTTTCGCGTCGGGAGTCTGTGCAAAGAGGTTTCTTATGTCGTTGAAAACGCCTGTGTAGGTTGCGGGGTTTGATCGCGGAGTGCGCCCGATAGGCGACTGGTCGATGTCGATTATCTTGTCGAGATGTTCAATTCCGCGGAAAGATGAAAACTTTCCCGGATGAGTTTTTGCGCCGTTGAGTTCAGATGCGAGGTGCTTATACAAAATCTCGTTTGTGAGAGACGACTTACCCGAGCCCGAGACACCGGTTATGCAGGTGAGCTTTCCAAGCGGGATTTTTACATCTATGTTTTTGAGGTTGTTTTCACAAGCACCGCGTACTTCAATAAATTTTCCGTTTCCGCGCCGTCTCTCTGACGGTACGGGAATTTTCTTTTTACCTGAGAGATACTGACCCGTTACGGAACGCTTCTCTGCGATGATATCGTCGATGCTTCCCGCGGCAACAATCTCACCGCCGTGAACGCCCGCACCCGGACCGACATCAATTACAAAGTCGGCGTTTCTCATGGTGTCTTCATCGTGCTCGACAACGATAAGCGTGTTGCCGAGGTCGCGGAGGCGCTTGAGTGTTGCGAGGAGCTTTTCGTTATCGCGCTGATGAAGACCGATTGACGGCTCGTCGAGGATGTAGAGAACGCCCATGAGCGATGAGCCGATCTGTGTAGCGAGGCGGATGCGCTGACTCTCGCCACCGGAGAGAGTTCCGGCTGAGCGGGAAAGTGTGAGGTATGAAAGACCGACGCTCTGTAGAAAGCCGAGTCGCTCGCGTATCTCGCGGAGAATGAGCTCTGCAATTTTGCGCTCGCGCTCAGAAAGCGAGCTTTCGACGCGGTTTATGAATTCAAGAGCCTTGTCAACGGGCATCTCACACATATCGGAGATATTTATTCCGCCGACAGTAACGGCAAGCGCTTCTCGGCGCAGTCTCTTTCCGCCGCAGGCAGGGCAGGGGGTGTTTATCATACACTCCTCAATCTCAGCCTTTGAATATTCGCTCGCGGTTTCGTGGTATCTGCGCTCAAGGTTTGCGACAAGGCCTTCCCAGGCCTGTGTGTAGTCGCCCTTTCCGTAAGACTTTTCGTAGTGAAGCGGGATTTTTACGCCACCCGTTCCGTAGAGAAGCGCGTTATACGCATCCTTCGGAATCTCCGAAATGGGGAGAGACAGGTCGAAGTTATAGTGCTTTGCAAGACCGTCATAGTACATTCTCGCAATAGTTCCGGGTTCTGCATTTCTCCAGCCTGAGGCGTGGATTGCGCCGTCAAGGATTGATTTTGACTTATCGGGGATTACGGCATCAGGGTCAACGCGCAGAAGCGTTGCAAGTCCCGAGCATTCGGGACACGCGCCGTGTGGGTTGTTGAACGAGAAGAGACGCGGTGTGAGCTCTTCAATGTTTATACCGCAGTCGTCGCAGGCGTAGTTCTGAGAAAAGACGAGCTCTTCTCCGCCGATTACATCGACAACCACAAGTCCTTCAGAGAGCTTTGTTGCAGTTTCAATTGAGTCAGCAAGGCGCATCTCAATACCGTCTTTGATTACAAGACGGTCGATTATAATTTCAATGTTGTGCTTTTTATTCTTTTCAAGCTTTATGTCCTCTGCGAGGTCGTAGATATTTCCGTCAACTCTCGCTCTGACAAAGCCTGACTTTTTGGCGTTTTCAAAAACCTTTTCGTGCTCACCCTTGCGCGAGCGGACGACGGGTGAGAGAATCTGGAACTTCGTTCCCGCAGGGAGCGAGAGAATCTTGTCGCATATCTGGTCAACTGTCTGCTTGTCTATGACCTTTCCGCAAATGGGGCAGTGCGGAGTTCCGACGCGTGCCCAGAGAAGGCGGAGGTAGTCGTAAATCTCCGTTACAGTTCCGACAGTCGAGCGCGGGTTTTTGGAGGTTGTTTTCTGGTCGATTGAGATAGCAGGGGAAAGACCTTCAATGTAGTCAACATCGGGCTTGTCCATTCTGCCGAGGAACATTCTCGCGTATGACGAGAGCGACTCGACATATCTCCTCTGACCTTCCGCATAAATCGTGTCAAACGCAAGGCTTGACTTTCCCGAGCCTGAGAGCCCTGTTATAACAACAAGACTGTCGCGCGGGATTTCGACATCTATATTCTTTAAGTTGTGCTCTCTTGCACCTTTTACAAATATATTCTTGTTCATAGCCTAAATTTCTCCCCGAAGCTCTATTATTCTGTCGCGGAGTATCGCCGCGTATTCGAACTCGAGCATCTTTGAAGCCTCTCTCATATCCTTTTCAAGCTTCTTTATCATATCCTCGCGTTCCTTTTTCGTGAGCTTCGTTTTCTTAATATCTGTTGCATCCTTTGAAATTTCAAGAAGCTCTGCAACATCCTTGATAATCGTCTTCGGAACAATTCCGTGTTCCTCGTTATATTTCGCCTGCAGTGTGCGACGGCGCATAGTTTCGTCAATCGCGCGCTGCATTGAGCCCGTAACGGTGTCACCGTACATAATAACCTTGCCGTGGTCGTTTCTTGCTGCTCGGCCCATAGTCTGGATGAGCGAGGTTTCGCTTCTGAGAAAGCCCTCTCGGTCAGCGTCTAAAATCGCAACAAGCGAGACCTCGGGAATATCAAGACCCTCTCGGAGGAGGTTGATTCCGACGAGAACATCGAAAGTGCCGAGTCTGAGGTCGCGGATAATCTCTATTCGCTCAATTGTTTCGACATTGTGGTGCAGGTATTTTACCTTTATCCCTGCGCGCTCAAGGTATGCGGTAAGGTCTTCTGCCATTTTCTTTGTGAGCGTTGTAACTAAAACTCGCTCTTTGTTTTCAACGCGCTTGTTTATCTCGCCGATGAGGTCGTCAATCTGACCCTCAGTCGGGCGAAGCTCAATCTCAGGGTCTAAAAGTCCCGTCGGGCGGATGAGCTGTTCCGCAATCTGCGCCGAACGCTCGCGCTCATACTCGCCGGGAGTTGCCGAGACATAGACAACCTGATTTATATGCTTTTCAAATTCCTCGAAGTTGAGCGGGCGGTTATCAAACGCGCTCGGAAGACGGAAACCGTACTTTACAAGTGTTTCCTTTCTCGCGCGGTCGCCTGCATACATTCCGCGCACCTGCGGAAGTGTGACATGAGACTCGTCAACAATGAGGAGAAAATCGTCGGGGAAGTAGTCCATAAGTGTAAACGGCGCGCTTCCGGGAGCTCTGCCGCTTATGATTCGGGAGTAGTTTTCGATTCCGTTGCAGTATCCAAGCTCCTGTATCATCTCGACATCGTATTCCGTCCTCTGGCGGATGCGCTGCGCCTCGATGAACTTGTCCTCGCTCTCGAAGAACTTTACGCGCTCTTCCATCTCGTCTATCATCTCGTTGCAAGCCTTTGCCATTTTCTCAGGTGTTGAGACATAGTGCGAAGCGGGGTATATTGCAACATGCGAAAGCTCGCACTTTACGGCACCCGTCACAATGTTTATCTCGGAGATGCGGTCAACCTCATCTCCGAAAAACTCAACCCTTATCGCTGAGTCGTTTGAGTAAACGGGGAAGATTTCAACCGTATCGCCGCGAACGCGGAACTTGTTTCGCTCAAATGCGACATCGTTTCGTTCATATCTTATTTCGATGAGCTTTCTTATAACCTCGTCGCGCGGCTTTTCCATACCCGGACGGAGTGAGATGACCATGCTCGAATAGTCAATCGGGTCGCCGAGACCGTAGATGCAAGACACACTCGCAACGATTATGACATCGCGCCTCTCTCCGAGAGAAGCCGTAGCGCTGTGGCGAAGACGGTCAATCTCCTCATTTGTCGAGGAGTCCTTCTCTATATATGTGTCGGTATGCGGAATATACGCTTCCGGCTGATAGTAGTCAAAGTAGGAAACAAAATACTCAACCGCGTTATCGGGAAAGAAGGCCTTGAGCTCTGAGCAGAGCTGGGCGGCGAGAGTTTTGTTGTGGGCGAGAACGAGCGTAGGCTTCTGAACACGCTCGATGATGTTTGCCATGGTAAAGGTTTTGCCCGAGCCCGTAACGCCGAGAAGCGTCTGCTCGGAAAGCCCCATTTCAATGCCCTTTACAAGTGCATCTATCGCGGCAGGCTGGTCGCCCGTCGGTGAATAGGGTGCGTGTATTTTAAATTCTGCCATTGCGACCAGACCTCCTTTTTGAAATTAAAAAATAATCATAGCGAAAGTGAGAATAGCAAGAAAAGCGAAATTAAAAAGTGAGAATTTTAGGAGATAGCTTTTAGTTTTCCCCGGGTTGTGGTGCACATACATCCTGAAGGTTATAAGGCTTGCAAGGGATGAGATAAGCGTACCCACGCCACCTATATTCACACCGCGGAGAAGGCTTGCGTAGTCCTCGGTAAATTGCGAGAGCAAAATTGCCGATGGGACATTGCTTATGAACTGACAGGAGAAGATTGAGAAAAGAAGAGTATTCTTTTCAAGAAGATACGACAAAAGCCTGTTTACTGCGTCAATTCTTGCCATGTTTCCCGCGAAGATGAAGAAGAAAACGAAGGTGAGAAGAAGCGGGTAATCCACCGCTTTTAACGCCTCGCGGTCTGCAAAAAAGAGAACGAGCGGGATAATTACAAGTCCGATCCAGTAGGGAATACTGCGGAAGACGATTGCAATTGAAAGAGCGAAAAGAACGAGATATACAGCGGTTTTCTTTTTATCGAGAACTACATCGCTTTCAGAAAGAGTAAGCTCCTCTTTCTTTACGAAAATAAAACAGCAAAGCGTAATAAGCGCGATTGAAAGAATAAAGGGGAAAAGCATAATCCCCATAAACTCCATATTCGGAATCTCAAAACGCGTGTAAAGATACAGATTCTGCGGGTTGCCAAACGGCGTGAGCATACCGCCAAGGTTTGCCGAGATGTTCTGCATAATAAATGTACACGCCATGTATTTTTCCTTGCCCGTTTCGGTAAGAACAAAATATCCGAGGGGCAAAAATGTCAGGAGCGCCATGTCGTTTGCAATGAGCATTGAGCCTATAAAGGTTATATAGACGAGTGCGAGAATCGACATCCGCGCGTTTTTGAAAAGGACAACTATCCTCTGCGCGAGGACATAGAAAAAGCAGATGTTGCGAAGCGCGCAGACGACGGCGAGAACGCAGAAAAGACAGGTGAGCGTTTTAAAGTCAAAGTACCCGAGATACTGCTTGTCAACGGGGACTATAAAGCTCGTTATGACGGCAGCGATGAGCGCAATCGTCATAACCGCGTTTTTCTTTAAAAACGGAATTATATGAAATTGTTTTTTCTTTAAAGCGATGCTTGTCATAAATAAACTTCCTTATATCTCAAGTACAGCCTCTGCAACGCGGATGCCGTCAACTGCTGAGGAGAGGATTCCGCCGGCATACCCCGCACCTTCACCGCAGGGGTATAGACCGGGAAGAGAGGAAACAAGGTTTTCGTCTCTCATTATTCTTACGGGCGAGGATGAACGCGTTTCGGGAGCCGTGAGAACGGCACTGCCGTCAGAAAACGCGGAAATTGAGCGCGAAAAGCTCTTGAGCCCCGCTTTAAGTGTTTCGGTTATATATTCGGGGAAAAGCTCGGCAATGTCACATTCTTTTACCCCCGGAAGGAACGAGGGCTTTACTTTTCCAAAACCCGTTTTTCTTCCTGTGAGGAAACCCTCAACCGTCTGAGCGGGGGCATGGTTGCACTCTCCTGCAAGACGGAATGCCGCAACTTCAATTTCTCTCTGCATAAAGACGCCTGCAAGCGGGTGGTCTCCGCCGAAATCTTCGGGAGCGACATTGACTAAAAGCGCGCTGTTTGCGTTTTTCTTGTTTCGCGCATAAAGGCTCATACCGTTTGTGACGATACCGCCCTCTTCACTTGCGGCGTTTATAACCTCGCCACCGGGGCACATGCAGAAGGTATAAGCGCATCTTCCGTTCAAAAGACGGTTTGAAAGCTTGTAATCCGCCGCACCGAGAGCAGGGTGACCTGCAAACGCGCCGTAACGGCACTTGTCAATATCGCTTTGCAGATGCTCAATTCGGACACCCATGGAAAACGGCTTTTGTGAGAGCGTTATTCCCATATCGCAAAGAAGACTGAAAACATCTCGCGCCGAGTGACCTACTGCGAGAACGAGCTTGTCCGTTTCAAAGGAAATGTCACCGCTTGGAGTTTCGCAGGTGATACCGCAAAGCTTTCCGTTTTTTGTATGAATGTCAGAAAGTCGGGTGTTGAAGTAAACCTCGCCGCCGAGAGACTTTATCTCTTCACGGATACCCGATACAACCTTCGGAAGATTGTCCGAGCCGATGTGAGGATTTCTTATATACATTATCTCTTCGGGTGCGCCGTGACGAACAAAGGTAGAGAAAACATCAAAACGACGCTTGTCGTGAGTTCCGGAATTGAGCTTTCCGTCAGAGAAAGTGCCTGCACCGCCTTCACCGAACTGAACATTCGATTCGGTATTGAGCCGTCCGCCATCGCGGAATGAGGAAATCGTCTTTGCTCTTTCTTCAACCGCCTCACCTCGCTCGATGAGGATGGGGTTTGCACCGTGTCTTGCAAGAGTAAGCGCGGCAAAAAGCCCTGCAGGACCTGCACCGACAACGACAGGGCGTCGCTCGGGAAGGTGCGCTTCCGGAGCTTTTACCTTCTCTTCTTTTGGTTTAATGGTAACATCACGGCGGGAAACTCTTTTTAAGAGCTTTCCCTCATCGCCCATAACCTCAAGCTCAACCGAGAAAACGAAATGGACATCCCGTTTGTCGCGCGCATCAACTGCCTTTTTAGTAATCTTAAGGCTTTTTATCTCTTTCGGAAGGATGCCGAGAATACGTGCAGCACGAGAATATAATTTTTTTTCGTCACTTTCAAGCGAAAGCTTGATATTTCCTATCTGTATCATAATAAAAATCCTTTAATACGATATTCCGTCAGGGAGAAAACGGCTTCCACCGACGCCGTGGCAGTTTACACCTGCGCCAAAGCGGAAAAGACGGATTTTTCTCTTTTGCGTATCTATATTTATAATGTCAAATGCGTTCTGTGTAGAAGTTCCGGGAATGCGGACAGTCCTTGCGTCACCCGAAACGTTGGTTGCGGATGCGTTGGTTGTCCAGATTGTGTTTATGCCGTTTATAACCTTGTAATTATCATCGTGTACGTGTCCGAAAAGACAACAGATCATGTGTGGTTTCTTATCTGAATTTGCATAGCGGGAGAAGTCGGCATCAATATCAAGATTGAAAAATTCGTTTTCGGGATATACGTACTTGTGCGTATATCTGCCCTGCTCCTGAAAAGCCTTGCAGAGGTCGAAAAATTTAGGCGAAATCGCTTCATATCCCGTATCGGTATCAATAAGGAGGTGAGATGCAAAGATGACGCCCCAGTCCTTTTCTTCCTTATCGTCGAAGTTGAGAGCGCAGTTTGCAATCCATGTCATCTGCTCGTTTGAGAAGTAGAATGACTTTCCTCCGTGGTATTTAACGGTTCCGTCTTCTGTGGTGGTAACTTTGTCTGTATCCTGAATATCAAGCATTACTATGCGGATTTTGTGCTTCTCAACATCAAAATAATGCCAGGTAGATTTGTCACCGCTCTTTTTTGCTTCTCGGACGATGCCGTGCTTTTTTTCGGCGTTGTCAAGAAAAAGATTTCCCCAATCCTTGTCGGTAAAAACGTTTTCCGGGAGATTTTCCCAATCGTTCAGGTCGTGGTTTCCCTTTGAAAATAAAAACGGCGAGGAGCTTTGTTCTGCAATATCAAAAAACTGTTTAGCGGTGGCTAAAGCTTCTTTTTTATCAACTATGTAAAATGGTGTTATGATATCTCCCGTGTGGATAACTGCGTCAAACGGAACGGGAGAGGAGTTTATAAAATCAATGGTGTCAGACACGTTTTCAAGACTTGGCTCGGTGTTTATATGGTCAATGTGGCTGTCTGTAAAGAAAACGAAGTTTGCTCTGTCGTACTGATTGTCAGCTGTTCTTGTTTCCTTGGGGCTTCCTTTCGAAAACGGGAGCCATTCTCGTAAAGTACGAAGAGTTTCATAATTTTTAACATCAGTGTAATTCATACGTCACTTCTCCTGATAAAACAGATTAAAAACGAAATATTTTCAACTTATTATTATATCAAAAATAAACTTAAAAGTAAACAGTTGACAAATGGAAATGACACTGTTATACTGTAACTGTACTAATACACTTAATACAGTTGGAGGTGATGATGTGATAAAGCTTGACTATAAGGACTCCCGCCCGCTTCATGAGCAGATAACCCACGGCATAAAGGAGCTTATTATGTGCGGCGCGCTTGCGCCTGATGAGCAGCTTCCGTCCGTCCGTGACTTGTCAGTAAGCCTTACGGTAAACCCAAATACGGTACAGCGAGCGTATAAGAACCTTGAAGCCGAGAATATCATATACAGCATAAAAGGAAAGGGAAACTTTGTTTCGGGGTCTTCGTGCGCTGACAAAAAGACTCTTTCAAAGCTTTACGACTCGCTTGCAGACTCAATCCGCGAGCTTGTTTTCTACGGCGAGGATAAGGAGAAAATCTCCGCCTTCCTCGAAAGTATTATCACCGAAACGGAGGGTAAAAAATGATAGAAATCAAAAATATTTCGAAGAGCTTCGGCGACCTTCTTGCAATAAACAATCTTTGTATGAATGTTCCGCGCGGAAGCATTTACGGCCTTGTCGGTCCGAATGGGGCAGGCAAGACGACTATAATAAATCACCTTATGGGAGTATATAAGCCGGATGCGGGAAGTGTCACGATAGACGGCGAGGATGTCTGGGAGAATACGGACTTAAAGCAGAAGACTCTTTGCATAAACGACGAGTGGTATTTCTACCCGAGCTATTCGATGAAGGAAATGGCGAGACTTTATGAACGGTTATATAAGAACTTTAGCCGGGAAAGATACGAAAAGCTTGCCGAGATTCTTCCGATAGACGAAAACCGCCAGATAAGACGGTTTTCAAAGGGAATGAAAAAGCAGGTTGCCTTCCGACTTGTTCTCTCGTGCCTTCCTGAGGTGTTGATTCTTGACGAACCGCTTGACGGGCTTGACCCTGTTATGCGCCGCCAGATTATGAATGTAATAATCTCCGATGTAGCGGAGAGGGAGATGACGGTGCTTGTTTCTTCACACAATCTCCGCGAGCTTGAGGACATCTGCGACTATGTGGGAATAATCCATAAGGGAAGCCTCGTTGCAGAAAAACCGCTTGAGGATTTAAAGGGTAACATCTGCAAAGTGCAGATTGCGTTTGACGGAGAATTCCCCGAGGCGCTTCTCGGTGAGGATGTTCTCCATACCTCGCGTCTCGGCTCGGTATATACGCTTATAATAAAGGGAGATGCAGACGCATTTGAGAAAAAGGCAAAGAGCTTATCACCCATTGTTTTTGATAAGGTAAGCCTCACCCTTGAGGAAGTTTTCATTTATGAGTTGGGAGGTTTGGGTTATGACTTCAAGCAGATCGTTTTTTAGCAGTGCAATATTTTTAAATAACTTAAAAAGGTTCAAGTGGGGAAGCCTTTTATATGCGATAGCTCTCTTCTTTGCCGTTCCTTTTGTTCTGCTTATGGAGGATGTGGAGTATCTCACAAACCGCTTCCTTCCTGAGACAAGGAATGCAGTTCCTGCACTCCTTTCAGATTCGTATATAATAATTCCGATGCTCCTTGCAATCGCCGTTCCGACGGTTGCGGCGGTGCTTATTTTCAACAATGTCCATTCCGTAAAGCAGAGCGTGTTTGTCCACTCTCTCCCCGTTACAAGGCGCGAGAATTATATTTCCGATGTCGCTTCGGGTCTTTTTCTTATGGCGATTCCCGTTGTTGTGAATGCGCTTGTTCTCCTTATAATGAGTTTTACGGAGTACCGCGTGGTAATGCCGCCGTCATCCGTAATATACTGGATGTTTTTAAATCTTTCGGTTCTGTTCATTATGTTTTCGGTCGCCTCCGCGACAGCGTTTCTCACGGGTAATGCCGCCGTGCATATCGGACTTAACGCCTTTGCACACATTTTGCCGATTATAGTTGCGCTCTTTATCGCAGTTATGAGCGAGGAATTTCTCTTCGGCTTTATGGCTGATACGAACTTTGTCGCAAACAGAATAATGACGAACACGCCGATAGTATGGCTTTTTGCAGGAGCGATAAACTACCGCGCGTTCCAGACAAGTGTATTCACTCAGCTTATGTTCTGGGTATATATCGCGGTGAGCCTTGCGCTCTATGCTGTCGGATACATTCTCTACCGCGCAAGAAAGATTGAGCTTTCGGGCGATGTGTGTGCGTTCTCGCTCTTCCGTCCGATATTCAAGTATATGGCAACTGCGGCGGTCTCAATTTTCGCCTTTGCAATTCTTTGCGAAACAAACATTTCCCCGTATTTTGCATATGTCGAGATAGCCGTTGCCGCGGCGATAGTCTATTTCGCCTGCGAAATGCTCATAAACAAGAGCTTTAAGGTCTTCGGTTCGTATAAAGGGCTGCTTGTTTTCTTCGGAGTCTCGGCGGTAGTGCTTCTGTTTACGGCAAACACCTCTGTTTTCGGATATGAAACACGAATCCCCGAACCGCAGGAGATTGAAAGCGCGGCTGTGCACGAGAGCTATCGATATGACAATATCGTCGTGTCAGATGCTGAGCTCATCGAGAATGTCCGCGAGACGCATAAGGAGATAATCGATACCCGCCTCCGTCACAGAGACGATTATGAGGGCAGAGTCTTCTACATTACATATAAGCTCAGAAACGGAAAGGTTCTGAGACGGCAGTATTACGAAGAACAGGAATTGTTCGCGGAAACGATGTCAAAGATGTTTGAGAATAAAGAGTACAAGCAGAAGGTGACGGGGCTTTATGCGCTCAATATCGAAAACATAGATGAGGCAAATGTTTATTTTGATTCATCAGGTTTAAGCTACCGTGAGACTATGAGAGACGAGGATGCCGTAGCTCTTATGCGCGCACTTGAAAAGGATGTTTCAGAGCTTTCGTACAAGGAGTTTGCATATGAGAGTTCCATTCTCCATATTCGCATAGACATCTCACTTACCGCAAAGGAAAACCGCGAGCGCAAAGTATTTAAAGAAACGGAAGAGGAAGAGATACTTAACAGAAATTACCCTGACGACAATATAGTAAAGAGCTTTGATATTGCAATAAATAAAAACTTTAAGAACACCTTTGCCTTCCTCGTTGAAAAGGGCTATTACAATGAGCTTGTCCTTCGCGCTTCAAACGCCGTATGGCTCTGTAAGAAGCCGATAGAGTTTGACGGCGAGTTTTACCACTATGACGGAGAAACCCTTCCCAGAAAGGACTTCAGAATTCCCGGCAGCGACTGTGTCCATATTTACAGCGCAGACGGAAGAGAGGCAGTTGAAGCGATGTTTGAAAGCTCGCGCGGAGAAGAAGAAAAGGGTAAAAACTACTATGTCTTTATCTATTCGGACGCAAACTTCAAGGATATCTGGATACCGAGCGACTCGCTCGTTATAAATGAAAAAGACCTCCCTGATTATGTAAAGAAATATCTGCAAACAAACGAAAACCTGTAAAAAACAAGCTCTCCGCTTTGGAGAGCTTGTTTTTTATTACCTTTCAAATTCGCGTAAGAGATATCGGAAAACTTCAATCGGTTTTCGCTTGTAATCATTAAACTCAACGGAAAAGGCAATATCATTGCCACGGTAAACGGTGAGCCTGCCGTCTGTTGCTTTTATAACTCTTTGCCTGTCTTTTGATGAGAGACTTTTTGCTTCTCCCGAAAGAAGCCTTTCTATCTTTTGGTAAAGCTCAAATTCTTCCTTTGAGGAGAGGAAAAGCTCGCTTGTTTTCTTTGCGTGGGTAAGAAGATAGAGCGAGGTTGTCATATTTACAAAGTCACTCGTGTCGGAAGTAACGGGCGCGGAAAGGGTTTTCCATTCTTTAATATCAAACCGGTAGTACAGCTCGTCTGAAAAACGCGGAATTTCGGGTATATCGCACCTTTTTACAAGAGCATATTTCTCTATCTCACCATAATATATAATGCCTGCGCGCGGACCGAATTTGTGGCGCGACTGGTAAATTGCGATATAATGAATCGGGAAGTCACCGGAGTTCAAGCGAATTGCAGGGATGTGATAGAATTTATGCTTGAGGCAGGTTTCAAGCTGCTCACAGTTTCGTAGCGTTCCGCAGAGAACATCGCGCATTTCCGAAAGCTCGGTATCTTCGGGTGTATCTTGTCTGATTTTCTGGATAAGGTCAATAATCTGACCTGAGAGGATAACGCTTATAAGGGAAAAGAGAAGCTTGCGAACGGGGATATAGGAAAGTGAAAGAGCAAGAACGGTTATGTCGCTTATGAGATAAGCCCACTTTATATCCATCCTAAAAAGTTTCGAAAGACTCATTGCGAGCGCGTCGTCGCCGCTTGGAGCACCGCCTGCGCGAACGGAAATTCCGACACCAACGCCGACGAAAACCGCACCGAGAATTGCAGCGATAAGAGGATGTGCGCCAATGTCGGGTATTATCGGCGGAAGCTTTTCAAAAATCGCGTAAAAGAGCGAAAACGCTCCGCCCGATATGATGGAATATCCGATAAAGTTATGACCGAGAAGTCTCCAGCCGATAATATAGCAGACAGCATTTAAGATAAGCCCCGATATTGCCGGCGAGAGGTTGAAGTGATGCTCAAATAAAAGGCAAAGTCCGAGAACGCCACCTTCCGTAACGCCTGAAAAGGAATGTATATTATAAAGCCCGAAGGCGAGAATCATTCCTCCAAGCGCCGCGAGAAGCGTCGCGCGAAGTTTTAAGTTGAATGTCATTATGAACAACTCCGAATAGGGAATATGAGACTATTATATTAGCCGTGTCGTATTTTGTCAAACCAACTGCATTTTTTTTGCGGAAAATATTGATTTTGTGTGAGAATTGGAATATAATATTTAGTAAGTTTTTTTGAGGAATGATTCAATGGTATATAATAATATCTTGGAAGCGATGGGAAATACGCCGATTATAAGGCTTGCTCACCTCGCAGAGCCGGGTAGCGCTGAGATTCTCGTCAAGTTTGAAGGTCTCAATGTCGGCGGTTCAATAAAAACGCGAACAGCGTATAATATGATTTGCGACGCGGAAGCGCGCGGACTTATAAACCGTGATACCGTTATCGTCGAGCCGACGAGCGGAAATCAGGGTATAGGTCTTGCTCTTGTAGGCGCGGTCCGCGGATATAAAACAAAAATAATTATGCCCGACTCCGTCAGCGAAGAGAGACGGAAGCTCGTTGAGCATTACGGCGCGGAGGTTATCCTCGTCCACGATGCGGGAAACATCGGCGCGTGTATTGAGGAATGCTTAAACCTTGCGCTTTCAATGCGCGATGCTGATAAAAATGTGTTTGTTCCGCAGCAGTTTGAAAACCCTGCAAACCCTGCAATCCAGCGCTCGCAGACAGCGCAGGAGATTCTCTCGCAGGTAAACGGCCCGATTCACGGCTTCTGCTCGGGTATAGGTACGGGCGGAACGATTACGGGTATAGGCGAAGCTCTCCGTGAGAAAAACCCCGATATGACAATCTGGGCGGTAGAGCCTGAGCACGCGGCGATTTTATCGGGCGGCTCAATCGGAACTCATGTCCAGATGGGAATAGGCGACGGCCTTATCCCCGAGATTTTGAATTGTAATATCTACGATGACATATGTATCGTAAAGGACGAAGAGGCTATACATACCTCAAAGCTTCTTGCTTCAAAAGAAGGAATTATGTGCGGTATATCCAGCGGAACAAATGTCGCCGCCGCAATAAAGCTTGCAAGAGTTCTTGGTGAGGGTAAAACGGTTGTGACCGTGCTCCCGGATACGGCGGAGAGATATTTCTCAACACCGCTTTTTGATTAGTCAATTTTAAAAATTTAGTATAAAATGGAGGAATTACTATGCAGTCAAATGTACGCCCCGAATCAATGGAACGCATCACCACCAGAGCACTCGCAGATGCGTTTATCGAAGAACAGGTAAAAGAAATCAGAGCTCAGGTAGGAGATAAGAAGGTTCTCCTCGCACTTTCGGGCGGAGTTGACTCCTCCGTTGTTGCAGCCCTTCTTATAAAGGCTATCGGAAAGCAGCTCGTCTGCGTCCATGTTAACCACGGCCTTATGCGTAAGGGTGAGAGCGAGCAGGTTATCGAAGTATTCGGTAAGGAGCTTGATGCAAACCTCATCTATATTGACGCTACCGACCGATTCCTCGACCTTCTTAAAGATGTTGCAGA
>JAZOAS010000152.1:0-6012 GCA_045595605.1 Eubacteriales bacterium | reverse complement strand
GTCCGTACTCCGGGTAAGAACTTTGATGAGTTCTACCGCAGAGCTGTTGAAGAGTTCGGCGTCAAGTATGTAAAGGGAATGGTCGGTAAGGTTTCTCCCGAGGGCAAGAAGCTCAAGGTTCAGGCATCTGACCTTCTCAATAACAAACAGCTTCATATCGATGCTGACCTCGTTGTTCTCGCTGCTGCAATCGAGCCGGACAAATCAGCTCGTCCGCTTGCAACAATGCTTACAGCAAGTATGGATACAGACGACTTCTTCACAGAAGCTCACCCGAAGCTCCGTCCGGTAGAGAGCCCGACAGCGGGTGTATTCCTCTCCGGTTGCTGCCAGGGTCCGAAGGATATTCCGGAAACCGTTTCGCAGGCTTCAGCTGCGGCGGCAAAGGTTATCGGTCTCCTTGCAAAGGATAAGCTTACAGGTAACCCCTGTATTGCAAACTCCGATGAGCTTATGTGTAACGGATGTTCTTCCTGTGAGCGTGTCTGCCCGTACGGTGCAATCTCATATGAAGATAAAGAATTCAGACAGCCCGACAGAACAACAAGAATTCGTCGCGTTGCAAAGGTTAACCCGGCAGTATGTCAGGGTTGCGGCGCATGTACTGTTGCATGTCCGTCAGGTGCGATGGATCTCAGAGGCTTCTCAACAAATCAAATTATGGCGGAGGTTGACGCAATATGCAAGTAAATGAACATAAGCCCTTGATTGTGGCATTTTGCTGTAACTGGTGTTCATATGCGGGTGCTGACCTTGCGGGAAACAACCGTTTGAACTACCCGGCAGAAGTTAAGATTATCCGCGTTCCGTGCTCTTGCCGCGTTAACCCGATGTTCATTCTCAGAGCATTCCAGCGCGGTGCAGACGGTGTTATCCTTTGCGGATGTCACCCCGGCGACTGCCACTATACTTCAGGTAACTACTATACACGCCGCAGAATGGCACTTTTATTCTCAATGCTCGACTTCCTCGGAATCGAGAGAGAAAGAACCCGTGTTGAATGGGTTTCAGCTGCTGAAGGTGCAAAGTTCTCGGCAACAATGAACGACTTTGTAGAAAAGGTAATTTCTCTTGGTGAGAATAAAAGATTGGAGGATCTGCGATGCAAAAGATAACACGCGATATGTTGATTGACAAGGCAGTATCCCTCCTTGCAAACGGAACCGTTACTTCAGTTATCGGCTGGAGACGCGGTGAGTTTGACTACGACATCACCCCGTCCGTATTCAAGGACGAGGCTGATATCAAAGAGAATTTTGTATGGAACGATTTTTGTGGTGCAAACTTCTCAAAATACCTTGTTTCAAAGACAATCAAAGCAGAAGGCAAGATTCTTGTCTTCCTTAAGCCGTGCGATACTTACAGCTTCAATCAGCTCCTTACGGAACACCGCTTTGACCGCGAAAAGGTCTATGCAGTAGGTATCCCTTGTGAGGGAATGGTTGATATCGCAAAGGTAAAGGAAATCACAGGCGACGGTATCGCAAAGATTTCGTTTGACGGCGATACTTTGAAAGTCGAAACTCTTTATGCCGATGCTCCGGTTTCGGTTGCTACGGCAGATGTTCTTGCAGAGCGTTGCATAAACTGTAAGAGCAAGAAGCATGTTGCTTACGACGAGCTTATGGGTGACGACGGTGAGGTTCTTGATTCAAACCGCTTCGACGAAGTCGAAAAGCTTGAGAAGATGACACCGGATGAGAGATTTGCTTTCTGGCAGAACGAGCTTTCCCGTTGCATCCGTTGTAACGCTTGCCGCGATGTATGTCCGGCATGTACTTGCGAAAAGTGCGTTTTCGGTAACCCGAATTCAGGCGTTGAAAACAAGGCTGCAGCGAACAGCTTTGAAGAAAAGATGTTCCACATCATCCGCGCATTCCATGTTGCAGGCCGTTGTACGGACTGTGGCGAGTGCTCAAGAGTATGTCCGCAGAACATTCCGCTTCACCTTCTCAATCGTAAGTTTATAAAGGATATAAACGAATTCTACGGTGAGTATCAGGCAGGAGCTGAGGAAGGCTCTCGCGCTCCTCTCGTAAATTACACAGTTGACGATGTTGAACCGTGTGATGTTTTTGATAGGGGGGATAAGTAATGCTTAAGATTTCAAACGATAAGCTTAACGCTTTCTTCGCTGCAGTTTCTGCAGAAATGCCGCTTTACCTCCCGGTTGACAGCGACGACGGTTGCGCCCGCTTTGCTAAGTGGGAAGAGGGGAAAGAGTGGAGTACTGCTCTCAACACAGTTCGCAGTGCGAAAGACTTTTTCTTCCCGCAGATGGAAAATATCGTAGAGTTTAAGAGAGACGGTAAAAACATCGAAATCGTTGATATCCGCGACGAAAAGGAAGATTATGTTATCTTCGGTGTTCGTCCGTGTGATGTAAAGAGCTTTGAGATTCTCGACCGTGTATTCCTCGTTGAGCCGGTTGATACCTTCTATAAGGAACGCCGTGAACACGGTCTCATCATTTCAGTAGCTTGCTCAAAGCCCTCTGAAACCTGCTTCTGTTCCGCTTTCGGAATTGATGCAACTTCTCCTGCTGGCGATATCAGCGCTTGGAGATGTGATGATGCGCTTTACCTTAACGCTAACACCGAAAAGGGTAAAGCTTTCATGAAGAAAATCGCATCCTTCACAGAAGATGCTGATGATAAGTCAGTTGAAGCTCAAAAGGAGACAACAAAGAAAATCCTCGCAAAGCTTCCGCTTCGTGATCTTGACCCGTCAAACTTCGGCGGCGGAAAGACAAAGGAATTCTTCGATGCTCCCGAGTGGAAGGACCTCGCTGAGACATGTCTCGGTTGCGGTACCTGCACATTCGTCTGCCCGACATGCCAGTGCTACGACATCAAGGAGTTTAACACTGGAAAAGGTATTCAGCGTTTCCGCTGCTGGGACTCTTGTATGTATTCAGATTTTACAAAGATGGCTCACGGCAACCCGCGCCTCACTCAGACCGAGCGCTTCCGCCAGAGATTTATGCACAAGCTTGTATATTATCCTGAAAACAACGACGGAATCTTCGGTTGCGTAGGTTGCGGAAGATGCCTTGCAAAATGTCCGATTTCAATGAACATTGTTAAGGTAATGAAAGCGATTGGAGGAAAAGAAAATGAGTAATACTTCAGATGCATTGATTCCTGTAATCGGTGTTATTACCGATGTAAGAATTGATACTCCGGATATAAAGACTTTCCGCGTTGTTACTCCCGACGGAAAGAAGCCGTTTGACCACAGACCCGGTCAGTGTGCAATGCTTTCAATTCCGGGTGTAGGAGAGGCGATGTTCTCAATCACATCTTCTCCGACAAATACGGAGTTTATGGAATTCTCAATTAAAAAGTGCGGATGCGTTACCGAGTGGCTTCATGCTGCAGAGGTAGGCCAGCAGGTTACAGTTCGCGGACCTTACGGAAAGCCGTTCCCGGTTGATGATGAGTTTGCCGGCAAGAACCTCCTCTTTATCGCAGGTGGTGTTGGTCTTGCTCCGCTTCGTTCGGTAATCAACTACTGCCGTCATTACCGCGACCGTTACGGTAAGATTGACATCGTTTACGGTTCCCGCAGTAAGGACGACCTTCTCGATTATAACGAAATCATCGAAGAGTGGGCAAAGGATGCAAATGTTGATGTTCACCTTACAATAGACAATCCTCAGGAAGGATGGGACGGACATGTCGGATTCGTTCCGAACTATGTAAAGGAACTCGGCTTTGACACAAACAAGACAGCAGTTCTTTGCGGACCTCCGATAATGATTAAGTTTACTCTCGAAGGTCTCTACTCTCTCGGTTTTGAGAAAACGCAGATTTATACAACACTTGAGCTTAAAATGAAGTGCGGTATAGGTAAGTGCGGAAGATGTAATGTTGGTTCAAAGTATGTTTGTAAAGACGGTCCGGTGTTCCGCTTTGACGAGCTGAACGAGCTTCCGGATGAATATTAAAGGAGTGTTAGTATGGAGAATATGGTAAATATTTTTCTCTTTGGCAAGAAGTATGCGGTTCCGGACAATCTTACAATCATGAAGGCGATGGAATATGCAGGATATCAGCTTGTCAGAGGATGTGGCTGCCGCAACGGTTTCTGCGGTGCTTGCGCAACAATCTATCGTATCAAGGGTGACCCTGAGCTCAAGGCTTGCCTTGCTTGCCAGACAAAGGTAGAGGACAATATGTATATTGCAACTCTGCCGTTCTTCCCGCTTGTAAAGCAGGTTTACGATATGGAAAAAATACAGACAAACGAGTCTATTATGATGCAGCTTTATCCTGAGATTTATTCCTGCATCGGCTGTAATGCCTGCACAAAGGCTTGCACACAGGAGCTCAATGTTATGCAGTACATTGCATATGCTCAGCGTGGTGACTTTGAGAACTGCGCAGAAGAGTCTTTTGACTGCGTAATGTGTGGTGTTTGCTCATCCCGTTGCCCTGCAGGTATTTCACATCCGCAGGTCGCAATGCTCGCTCGCAGAATCAACGGTAAGTATTTAGCTCCGGGCTGTGCTCATCTCGACGAGCGCGTCAAGGAAATCAAAGACGGTACCTTCACAGAGCTTATCGAAGCTCTTATGCAGAAGCCGATTGATGAAATCAAAGAGCTTTATAACAACCGCGAGATTGAGAAGTAGAAGAGGGAGGAATTGCAATGTATCCTGAAAGTTTACAGAAATCACTTGCAGCAGTAGAAGCTGCAAGAGAGAAAAACATAGCTCTCGAGCCGGCTCGTATGACTGCAAAGCAGAAGGAAGACCTTCTTGCAGAATACCATCCGGACTATAAGACAAGTGAGTTCGTTGAACTCAAGATTGGTCCGAACAAGGGCGATAAGGTTCCGTCACAGCTCGCAGAAATTCTTCAGGCTCACAGCCGTATTTCTGCAGACGATGTTGACCTTACTGCTCCTGACTATGATGTTGATGTTCTCGTTATCGGCGGTGGCGGCGCAGGTTCTTCTGCAGCAATAGAAGCACACGAAGCAGGCGCAAATGTAATGATTGTTACAAAGCTCCGCATCGGTGATGCCAACACAATGATGGCGGAAGGTGGAATCCAGGCTGCTGATAAGCCTAACGATTCTCCGGCTATCCACTTTGTCGATGCTTTCGGCGGCGGTCACTTTGCAGCTAAGAAGGAACTTCTTTCAAAGCTCGTATGCGATGCTCCTGAAGCTATCCAGTGGCTCTCAAACCTCGGTGTCGAGTTTGATAAGGACGAAGAGGGAACAATGATTACAACTCACGGCGGCGGTACATCCCGCAAGCGTATGCACGCTGCAAAGGACTACTCCGGTGCTGAGATTATGAGAACTCTCCGCGATGAGGTTCTCAACCGTAATATCCCGGTTGTTGACTTTACAGCAGCTATTGAAATTATCCTCGATGATAAGGGCAACGCTGCAGGTGCTGTTCTTATGAATATGGAGACAAAGGAACTCCTCGTTGCAAAAGCAAAGGCTGTTATCATCGCAACAGGCGGTGCAGGTCGTATGCACTACCAGGGCTTCCCGACATCCAACCACTACGGTGCTACTGCTGACGGTCTTGTTCTCGGTTACCGTGTAGGCGCAAAGCTTCTTTACGCTGAGACTCTTCAGTACCACCCGACAGGTGCTGCTTTCCCTGAGCAGATTTTCGGTGCTCTCGTTACTGAGAAGGTTCGTTCTCTCGGCGCAAAGCTCATCAACGTAAACGGTGAAGCATTTATGCATCCGCTCGAAACACGTGACGTTTCCGCTGCATCAATCATCCGTGAGTGCTCAACTCGCGGTAACGGCGTAAATACAGGAAACGGCCTTGCAGTATGGCTTGATACTCCGATGATCGAAGCTATCGGCGGTGAGGGCACAATCGAAGCTCGTATCCCGGCTATGATGCGTATGTTCGGTAAGTACGGCATCGATATCCGCAAGGAACCGATCCTCGTTTACCCGACTCTCCACTACCAGAACGGTGGTCTTGACATCACTCCGGACGGTATGACTACAAATGTCAAGAACCTCTTCGTT
>JAZOAS010000151.1:0-40970 GCA_045595605.1 Eubacteriales bacterium | reverse complement strand
ACAGCTATATTGCAATAGTTCCGTTGAAGGCCGAAGTAAGCATTGAAGGAAATACTCCGGAAGTCGAAAATATTCAGTAAAAAACTTCTTGACAACGCGCTTGTTTTTTGTTAAAATCATATATGGCTTTTCGAGAGACAGGCCATATATACACGGAGGGATATCGAAGTGGTCATAACGAGGCGGTCTTGAAAACCGTTTGGGGGAAACCCCACGTGGGTTCGAATCCCTCTCCCTCCGCCAACAAAAAAGAAACTTTGTCTACCAAGACAAAGGTGCTTTTTTGAATAATGTTTGCCTGCGGCAAATGATGTTGGCTTTGCCAATGATGACGGCTTCGCCTAATTATGCGTGGCTTCGCCACATTTTATGGCAAACATCGCATCACTGCCAGTGAAACGAGCAACATCATTATGCGTAGCATAACATCATATCGCCGCAGGCGAGGCATCATTGAAATACATAGATTTTATGGTATAATAAGTTTTATAAATAAGAATTTGATGAGGACAATGTAATGTTTGAAAAAGTTGAATTTACCAACATGTGTATGATATGCGACAAAAACAAAGTTGTCGTTATTGATAGGAAAAAGAAAGATTGGCCTGGAATTACCTTTCCTGGCGGTCATGTAGAGTTGGGAGAATCTTTTACGGATGCGGTTATACGAGAGGTACAGGAGGAAACAGGACTAACTATCTATTCTCCCCAATTATGCGGTATAAAAGATTGGTATGAGAACGAATGCAGATATGTTGTGTTTTTTTATAAAGCAACACAGTTTGAGGGCGATCTGCTCTCTTCTTCCGAAGGTGAAGTCTGGTGGGAAAATATTGAGAATCTTTCTAGTTTAAACTTATCCATTGATATGAATGATATGCTTCGTGTCTTTACAGAAGATGACTTGAGTGAATTCTTCTATTATCAAAAAGATAACAAGTGGATATATGATTTGAAATAGTAAGACAACTTCCAATTTACCAAGTACCAAAATAGTGTACTTTTCTTCGGGCTTAGCTGCATATATGTACAATTTAGCCGGAGTTAGCCAAATAAAGAACAGTACCAGCCGAAGGTTGGTGCTGTTTTTTATTTGCGTTACAGCGAAATACTTGTGTAGCCCATTTCGCGAAGTTCATCAATGCTTATGCTTTTCGGCTGCCCACGACATTTCGCGAGAAACTTTTCCCATCCGCCGTCCATAAGACTTGCAGGACATTTCTTTCCTGTCCAGTCGAAGTGACGGCGGATGTTTTTCTCTTCAATTTTGTGTTTTCCCATAAGCTCTCTCACGAGCCATGCACCATTTTCAAGAGTTTTCTCAAAGTCGCCGTCTGAATTTACACAAAGCTCGATTGCAATCGAGTTTTCGTTTGCGAACTTGTCCGAAGTGTGATAACTCTTTTCGCTGTCGGGGATGTGGCGGTAAATCTCCCTGTCATCAACCGTATAGTGCCAGCTCGTCCTGCTTTTTAGGCTTTTTATGTAGCTTGCATGTGCGCTCGCGCCTGCGCCTACCGTCTTATTTCCCGTATCGTGAACGGTTATATAGCGGCACGAATTCTTTGTTCCCGGACGGTTTATACTCCCCTTTCTTATAAGGTCCTCTGCTATTTTCATTCTTTCACCTCCTTTCCCATATATTATATACCTTATTTAATTTCGTTCTTGACAACTTTTTGACAACTTTTTGAAAAGAAAAAACATAGGACTTTGTCCTATGTTTCTATTGTTATATTCTCTTTTTTCTGTTAAAATAGTTTTATGTCATTTACGGAGGATAAATTTATGAAGAAAATTATTTCTGCTATTTTAGCAATCTCTCTTATTTGCATACTTTGCGCTTGCACGTCTCAACCAAGCAAGCTCACAACCTACTCATCCGATAACGGATACTGTGTGGAGTACCCCGAAAAATACACCGTGTCGCATCTCGGCTCTGAAATTGATTTCGTTATTATGGACGAGGAAACAGGATCTAATGTAACCATCCTCAGAGAAGAAAAGCAGGACGGCGTATCCGATATGGACGAGCGCAATTTTGTTTCCATGATGAAGGACGAGGGCTATGACGACATCGAACTTTCTTCTTTCGAAACAAAAACATTGAACAGCATCCCGTGCATTATCTCAGAGTTCTTCTCGAAAGATACCAGAATTAAAAAAGTTATTTACGATGCAAGTGACAACACCTATATCGCAACACTTACCATTCTTCCCGGGACATCAGACGGTGTCGCAGCTGAGCTTGAGAAAGTCATCTTCTCACTTATGGTTTAATAACATCCGCTGTTTCAATCTTTACAACCTTTGATAAATCGGAAAGCGTCATTTCAACCTGCGTTCCAATCTTTCCTGCGCTGAAAACAATTTTTTCACACGAGAGAGCACTTTCATGAACAGTAGTACGAAGCTGTTTTTTCATTCCGATAGGCGAGCATCCGCCGTGGATATACCCCACTGTCGGAAGAAGCTTCTTCGACGGAAGCATCTCTATTGACTTTTCCCCAACCGAGGCTGCCGCTTTTTTGAGGTCGAGCTCCTCGGCGACGGGAATCATAAACACATAATTTGTACCGCTTTTTGCGGCCGTTACAAGTGTTTTAAAAACACATTCACACGGTTTTTCAATAATCTTTGCAACCTCAACTCCCGCTATCGCACCATCACTTTCGTAATAGTGCGGAGTGTAAGGGAGCTTTGCGCGGTCGAGTATTCTCATTACATTTGTCTTTTCCATTTTTTACTACTCCTTTGGAGTAAATTTTATCACATCAAATTCAAAATATCAACCGGAGGGAGATATATATGAAAAAAACCGTTCTTGTCACAGGCGCATCCCGCGGAATAGGCTACTGCATCGCAGATACTTTTGCGAGAGCAGGATATTCCGTATTTGCGACATACAACAAAACCACTGAGTCTCTCCCCGCTCTTTCTGAAAAACTTACGGAGGAAGGTTTCTCCCTTACCCCCGTTTTCTGCGATGTTTCAGACGAAGTGAGCGTCAAAGCGCTTTTTGAGACAGTCGGTGATATCGACATTCTCATAAACAATGCGGGAATCGCAGAGTTTTCTCTCCTTTCGGATATTTCCGTATCTTCGTGGGACAGGATGATTGATACTAATTTGAAATCAGTTTTTCTGTGTTCCAAAGAAGCTTCGAAGGCTATGATTCGAAAAAAAAGCGGTAAGATAATAAACATTTCGTCCGTATGGGGGCTTCTTGGCGCATCCTGCGAAACACACTACTCTGCTTCAAAAGCAGGTGTAATCGGCTTTACTCGTGCCCTTGCAAAAGAGCTTGGTCCATCTGGAATATGCGTAAACTGCATCGCTCCGGGTGTTATTGCGACCGAGATGAACGCTCACCTGTCGGACGACGATATGCGCGCTCTCTGCGGCGAAACTCCGCTCGGGAGAATCGGAACACCTGAGGATGTTGCTCATGCCGCGCTCTTCTTCGCCGAGGCAGAGTTTGTGACGGGTGAAACGCTCTCCGTCGGCGGCGGGTTTGGAATGTAATCTGCTTCAACGACATAATCCAAAAACACAGGAGATGTAAATATGAGTTCCATATGGAAAAGGGAGTATATACTCCGCGCAAATGACTTTGATAAATTCAACCGCATAAAACCCTCTGCAATACTTGAGCTTTTTCAGGATGCGGCAGGGCTTCACGCCGAAGAGCTTGGAGTCGGCTTTGATAAGATGTCTGCGCTTTCTTACTTATGGGTTCTTACACGGACAAGATTTCAAATCATATCCGCGCCCGAAAACCATCAGAAGGTAATCGTCAGGACCTGGCCACTCAAGCCCGGCAGGCTCAGCCACAGAAGAGAATGCTGTATTGAGGACGAAAACGGAAACCGCCTTATCATCGGTAGCTCTGAATGGGTAGTAATCAACAGTGAAAGCAGGCGTCCTGTTTCCGCATCCGACATATACTCTCTTGATGAGGAATTCTGCTCAGAAATGATGTTCGAAGAAAAGCTCGGAAAGGTTCCCGATTTTGAAGCCACCTCGGCTCCGCATGTCGTAAACCCGGGTTTTTGCGAAATTGATTCAAACAACCATGTAAACAACACTAAATATGCAAATTATATTCTCGACGCAATCTCGCCCGGAAAGGATGACACCTTGGAATCCTTGCAGATTGATTACCGCAAAGAAGTCTTAGAGGGAACTGAGCTTTCAGTTTTCCACGAAAAAGACGGCAATTCTATTCTCGCAAAGGGGCTCAACTCTGACGGCGATACTATGTTTGCCTGCAAACTTGAATACAAATAAAAAACAAGTCCGAAAACTTTGTTTTCGGACTTGTTTTTGTTTTTCTTTAGATTCTTGCGACGCCTGTCTTTCTTGCAGCCTCTGCAACAGCAGCAGCAACTGCCGGAGCAACAGCCGGGTCTGTCGGCTCGATTATGATACGGTCAGGACGGAGATCCTTTTCATCAATGAGGTTTGCAATAGCGTAAGCCGCTGCAACCTTCATCTCATCGTTGATGTCGCTTGCTCTTACATCAAGCGCACCGCGGAAGATACCCGGGAACGCAAGAAGGTTGTTTATCTGGTTCGGGAAGTCTGTACGACCCGTACCTACAACTGCAGCGCCAGCTGCGATAGCTTCGTCCGGGAAGATTTCCGGAGTCGGGTTTGACATAACAAATACCATCGGGTCCTTGTTCATTGAACGGACCATATCCTGAGTGATGATGCCCGGGCCCGAAAGACCAAAGACAACATCAGCGCCAACCATAACATCAGCAAGGCTTCCTGCAACCTTGTTCTTGTTTGTAATCTTAGCCATAGCCTCTTTTTCAGCATTGAGGCCGTCGCGACCTTCGTAGATTGCGCCCTTACGATCGCAGAGGATAACTTCCTTGAGGCCAAGAGCCATAAGAAGGCGTGTAACAGCGATAGCAGCAGCGCCCGCACCCGAAACAACAGCCTTAAGATCAGAGATATTTCTTTTTGTAAGACGGCAAGCGCCGATCATTGCAGCAGCTGAAACAACAGCTGTACCGTGCTGGTCGTCGTGGAAAATCGGAATGTCGCAAACTTCCTTGAGGCGACGCTCAATTTCAAAGCAACGCGGAGCTGAGATATCCTCGAGGTTGATTCCGCCGAAAGAACCTGCGAGGAGAGAAATTGTTTTTACGATTTCGTCAACATCCTTTGAGCGGACGCAGAGCGGGAAAGCGTCAACATTACCGAATGACTTAAAGAGAACGCACTTACCCTCCATAACCGGCATACCTGCCTCTGGTCCGATATCGCCAAGACCGAGAACAGCTGTACCGTCTGTTACAACTGCAACAAGGTTGCCGCGGCGGGTATATTTATAGCTGAGATCAACATCTTCGCTGATTTTGAGGCACGGTTCTGCGACACCCGGGGTGTATGCAACTGATAAATCGTCCTTTGTTTCGACCGGGCAACGGGAGACGACTTCAAT
Organism: Eubacteriales bacterium; assembly: GCA_045595605.1. Classification (GTDB taxonomy): domain Bacteria; phylum Bacillota; class Clostridia; order Oscillospirales; family JAAYXM01; genus SIG480. The sequence goes on along the minus strand of JAZOAS010000151.1, from coordinate 35,512 downwards.
CTTACCCTGCCACTCCTCATGCGAAATGAGAGCCTGCTTTCTGTAATCCATATTTAATTTCTTCCTTTCAAAAAAACACAAGATGTGCCATTATTTCTGTATGGTATTATAACATTTTGTGTCTTTGTATTCAATGTAAGCATTAACCAAAAATATACTGTTTTTTTGTACATTTTGCCAACTTTAATTTACACACCGTCATACTCTATTATTCCTCGTAATATACTTTATATGATACTTCATAAGAGGTGAAAATATGAAATATATCCGACAGTCCTTTTTTCTAATATTCGCGGCGGTAATAACGCTCTCCTCGCTTTTCGCGCCGACGGAAAAAGATGCACTCTCATATCTCGACGAGCGCGTATCGCTTCCTGTGCTTATGTACCATCAGGTGCTTGATCTTCCGAAAAAGCTTGGCAAATATGTCATATCTCCCCGCGAGCTTGAAGCTGACCTCAGACTTCTTTCAGAGCGCGGGTATGAAACCGTTACGCTCAAAGACTTAAAAGACTTCTGCGACGGAAAGCGCGCACTCCCGAAGAAGCCTGTTATGCTCACCTTCGACGACGGTTATCTCACGGACTACCGTAATGTCTTCCCGCTTCTCAAAAAATACAATATGAAGGCTGTTTTTTCTGTTGTCGGCGCATACACTGACAGATATTCCACTCCCGGGATAGACAGGCATATAAACTATGCGCATCTTTCGTGGGATGAGATAAAGGAAATGGCATCATCCGGCCTTTGCGAATTTCAGAACCATTCCTACAATATGCACTCGCTCGATGACCGCCACGGTTGCCTCAAAATAAACGGCGAGGCAGAGGAACACTACAAAACAGTAATGCACGATGACATTGTGCACTCCCAAAGCGTCTTTGAAGAAAACTTAGGTTTCTCTCCCATATGCTTTACTTACCCATACGGCGGGACAAATGACACACTTCGCGAAATGATAATAGAGCACGGTTTCTCCGCATCGCTTGGCACATATGAGGAAATTAACCTTTTGAGCGGAGATAAAAACGAGCTTTTTGACATAAAACGCTACAACCGCGCTCACGGTCGGGATATAACAAAAATTCTCAATAAAGCAGAAAATGCGAGGTAGCTTCTACCTCGCATTTTTCTTATTTTTTAATTACATATTCATCGCCTGACGGAGATGCTTTAATCGGAACCGCGTTTTTAAACTGAGTTTTAACCTCCTCAAACGCTGCGGTGTTGTTCCCGCCGTTTTCGTTTATATAAACCGTCGTAAAGCTATCCGCGAAAAGCTTTGTGCTCTGCCCGCTTCTTGAAAGCGCGTTTCCTTTATAGTTTTCATACACGGCAGAAACGGGAATGTTTCCTGCGGATTGCGCTACTTTTGAAATAAATTCGGAAAGCTTCTTTTCTTTTGAAATTCCGCCGTCTTCATATTCTATAATATCCGTCTTTCCATATGTCGGGAAAGATACATTTGAAAGGATAATCTCATCAGGTCCAAACTCTGAAAGCTCACGGACGGTTTCGGCAAGATACTCTTCTGCATCTGCCGAATAAGGCGAGAGCCAGCGCATATTCTCGCCGTCAAGCCAGATTATCTTGTTCGCCGTACGGACAGAGTAAATCTGATTCTTTCGCGCCGCTTCATTATCTTTAAAGCACGACATATAAAGCGCCACGCGATATCCTGCATCCTTCGCGCTCTTTACAGTCTCCGAAAGAGCTATGCTGTCCCCGGCAAGTCCCGTACTCTGACCTATCCGCGTCTTGGTTGCAAAGGCGAGAGTTCCGTCCTCAGCTTTCACCTCAAGGATGAGCATGTTCGCATTTATGTTCCTTGCGTTTATAAGCTCTGCATCAAATAGCTCACGGCTCTTTACACTTCCGACAGGGATAAAAAGAGCCCGGACGCCTGAAGCTTCGTTATCAACCGGCGTCTGAGGGATAACAGCTTCAATCTTCTCCTCTTCTTCAGGCTCTTCGATTATCAGATTCGTCTCCACATCCTGCGGAGTTTCTTCTTTTTCAGGAATGAAGAACGAACCTTCTTTTGTAAATGTCATATTGTTGTTTATGACATAAAGAGCGCCGGCGGCGATGAGACAAAGCGCAACAAGAGACGGAATGAGAAATCCGACCCTCTGCTTTGAACCTCTGTATCTTCTCTGTTTCTTCATCAGAGCACCTCCGATGCACTTTCCTCTTTCTCTTCTATCACTTCTGTTTTCTTTATCTTCGGTGAGTCTGAAGCAACGAAGATAACCCCTGTGACAGCGCCGAGTACAACGCTCACCGCAAGAGCGATTGCAATATTTATCAAGGCTTCCATTTTTCTGCCTCCTACATAAACTTCATTCCGTGAAATCCTACAAACGCAAGAGCGATGAGCCCCGCCGTAATGAGGAGAATCGGAACGCCTTCAAAAAACTTCGGTACATTTGAATACTTAAGTCGCGCACGAATCTCGGCAAAGATAAATGAAGAAAGCATATATCCAAGCCCTGCAAAAATTCCGTAAACGAGAGCTTCAAACGGATTGAATCCATTTGAAGAAACTATAAGCGCGGTTCCGAGAATTGCTGTACTTGAAAGAACATAAGAAAGCTGAAATTTAAACCTTCTGCGGCACGATACAAGAACTTTCCACAAGGCCACCATAATGAGTACGAACACAAATGTTCTCATATATTCTATTGAAAAACGCTTGAGAAGCAAGATATCAACAAGGCTTGTCACAAAGCAGGTCACAGCCGTGAGAAGCGTTATTGAAAGTCCTGACAAAACTGCCGTTTTTGTGTTTTTTGTTTCGGTCAGAAACGGCTCGAAGCCGAGATATTTTGCAAATATCAGGTTTTCGGAGAAAACTGCCGCAAGGCTCAGAAATAAAATTTTAAATATTCCCATTTATTCTTCCCCCTCACTCTTATTTGCAAAAACGCTTCTGAAAACAGCTATGAGTATTCCAAAAAGCATAAATCCGCCAACCGGGCTTATGAGAAGTGACATTGCGTACTTTTCAGGGATTACCGCAAAGCCCGCCACTGCGCCACGGCCGAAAAACTCACGGACGAGAGCAAGCGCCACCGCAAGCACAAAATACCCTATTCCGCATGAAAGACCCTCAAGAAGAGCTTTGCCGAGTTTTTCTTCCTTTGAAAACTTCTTAGAACGGGAGAATACAAGCCCGCTTACCGCGAGAAGCGGCAGATATATCCCGAGGTTTTTGTAAATTGACGGCAAGAATGCAAGAAGCAGAAGCTCGCACAGCCCAACAACTATCGCAACTATAAGAATATATACAACATCGCAAAGCTTCTCAGGTATCACTTTTTTGAGCATCCAGAAGAAAAGTGACGATACTGTTATACAGAAGATCGCCGAAATCCCGAGAAACACACCGTCGAGAAGGCGCGTTGACACCGCGAGAACAGGAGTTATTCCCGCGAAGAGTGTGATTGCGGGGTTTTCAAGGAGCACGCTCTTTTTAAGAAAAGCTATTATCTTCTTCATTGTGCCACCTCTCCTTCCGCATTATTCTCGGCTGTCAGAAGTTCTTCTGCCGCTTTTGCCTCTGCCGCAGCCTTTTCCGCCGCAGCTTTTTCTTCCGCATCTGCGCGAAGCTGAGAAACTGCGGCGAGCGCGTGGTTTACGCCCTCTTTAACCGCATTTGAAGAAACAGTAGCACCGGACACAGCCGAAATTTTACTTGATACATCGGCTTTTCCTCTTACAACCGTAAGCTCCTCGTTCTTGCCTTTGAACTGAGAGAGGAATTCCTCACTCTCGATATTTTTTCCGTATCCGATTGTTTCGTCTATTGACAAAACCTCAACGCCTGCAACAGCCCCTTCTGCATCAATCGCAACGAGAATCTCAATCGGGTTTTCATAGCCCTTGGCAGATGTCTTTACACAGTATCCTGCAGACTCTCCGTCTTTCTTCACTTCATACAAAGCGTCAATGGCTACCGCAGAGTCAAACTGCGGTGTCATTTTTTCATAAGCTGCATCGGGCATAAGGCGTTCCATAGCATCATAGACTCGCCTGTCTGCATTTTTAAGAGTAATCCCACCGAGGAGATTTGACACTCCACCAAGGACAATCGCAGCTGCAATCGCCACTACTGAAACAGTAAGCGTTGCCTTTAAAACCTCTTTTTTCTTTTCGGCAGATACCTCTTTAAAAGAGATTTTCGGGAACGAAAACTTTTTATTCTTCATTTTCAGCACCTGCCTTTGTCTTTTCAACGCCATATCTTCGACCACGACATACGCGCTCTATGAAGAATGTCATAAGATTCATAATCAGAATTGCAAAGGTTACACCCTCGTTGTACGCGCCAAAATAGCGAAGCACAAATGTCAGCACACCGCAACCGATTCCGTAAACTATTCTTCCGCGCGGAGTTGCGGGACTTGTCGCATAGTCAGTTGCCATGAACACAGCACCGAACAAAAGTCCTCCCGAAAGGACGCTGAAAAGCGACCAGATAAGGTTCGGATTTCCACCGAGTGGGAAGATAAATGTAAGGAGCGCAACCGTAAGAACATAGGATGCGGGGATGTGTATCGTGATAACGCGACGGATGAGAAGGTATATTGCAGCCGCAATAATAACAACTGCCGATACCTCGCCCATTGAACCTGCAACGTTTCCCATTGCAACATCGCGAAGGCGCGAGATGACATCAACATCCCCCATAGCCGCAGTCGGAAGGTATCCGAGCTTCATCTTCGCAAGCGGGGTTACGGACGCGATAACATCAGCCGTAAGCTTTTCACGCGTGATGTTGCCAAATGCTGAAAGCGCATTTGCGCCGAGATTCGGCTTTGTCCAGAGCGACATAAGCGCAGGCCATGAGAAGAGACACGCCTGTGCCGAAAGCGCGGGGTTTAAAAAGTTCTTACCAAGACCTCCGTAGAGGTTCTTTACAACGACAATCGCAAAAAAGCTTCCGACGACCGGCATCCATAGCGGAACCGAAACAGGAAGACAGAGCGCGAGAAGAAGCCCTGTTACAACTGCCGAGAGGTCTCTCGTCGTTGAGTCTTTCTTAACCATTTTGCAGAAGAGAAACTCAAACAAAACAGAAGAAACAATCGAAATTACCGTAAGCACAAGCGCGCGCCAACCAAAAAAGTAAATCGCCATAATAAGCGGGAACGCAAGCGCAACGATAACATCAAACATTATTGAGCGGGTGTCGTCATCCGTACGGATATGCGGAGATGAGGACACGAATAAGCGCTTTGTATCAATCTTCATTTGTATCCTCCTCCGAAAGCTTATTCTTTATTTCACGGAATTCCGAAACGAGCGGAATGTTTGCGGGACATACATACGCGCACGAGCCACATTCGATGCAATCTTCCACATTATACTCGTGGCACTCGGGAAGGTCACCAAACTTGTACGCGCGGTGTATAAAGAGCGGTTCAAGCTTCATCGGGCACACGCCGACACACTTTCCGCAGCGGATACAGCTTGTCTGCCTTTTGCTCTCGCCCTCGCCACGCGAGAATGCGAGAAGGCCGTTTGTCCCCTTTATAACAGGAACAGAAAGTGAGCTTTGCGCAAACCCCATCATCGGTCCGCCCATTATTATCTTGTCAGGGTGTTCAAGAAAGCCTCCGCAAGCCTTGAAAAGCTCACTTATCGGAGTACCAATCCTTACAAGGAGGTTTTTCGGGTTTGCAACCGCGCTTCCCGCAACCGTGACAACTCTCGTCGTGAGCGGTGTTCCGTCCTTTATCGCGTGGGAAAGCGCAACGGCAGTCGAAACATTCACCGTGATAACGCGCGCATCAACAGCGGTCTTATCTGCCGGAACTTTTCTTCCCGTTACAGCTTCTATAAGGTGGCGTTCCGAGCCCTGCGGATACTTCGTGTGAACTATGCAAAGCTTGATGCCGGGCTTCTTTGCAAGAAATCTTCGAAGCTCTGCAATCGCGCCCGCCTTATCCGACTGTACCGCAATCCAGACATTCTTTATTCCGAGCGCATGGGCAATAGCAGAAGTTCCCTCGTAAAGGTCTTCCGTATATTCAATCATAACGCGGTTGTCTGCACTTATGTACGGCTCACATTCCGCGCCGTTTATAATAAGAGTGTCAACCTCACCGTTTGATGCAAGAAGCTTCTCAGACAACGGATAAGCACTTCCGCCAAGACCTACGATGCCCGCGTCTCTTGCCACAAGAGCAAGCTCTGCCGCATCAAGAGTACGGAATCTGTCGTGAACTTCGGGAAGCTCTACACCCTCGTCCTCAAAATCATTTTTTATTACAACGGATAAAATCTCCTCACCGCAAGGGTGCAGGCGCGGAGAAATTTCCGTAACGGTTCCGGATACGGATGAGAATATCGGCGCGGACAGTGCCGCCGTACTCTCTGCAACCTTCTGACCGAGCCTTACGCGGTCCCCCACCTCAACGATGGGGCTGCAGATAGTTCCTTTATGCATAAGAAGCGGCAACACAATTTCTGAAGGCGGGTCCATTTCCTCTATGGCTTTTTTCATCATCACAGTCTTTTTCCCCGCGGGATGAATTCCCCCTTTGAAGTTAACAGGCATTCGCTTCACCTCCGTTTTTACATTAGTATATACACAATTATTTTACAACAAAATCTTACTTCTTGCAAGCTTTACGCCATATTGTGCCAAAAAATTCACAAATTGTACTTATAAAATGTCTATAAAGCATAAAAAAACCCGCAGTATTCTGCAGGTTTTTTTATGTCAATGTTAAATTAGCTTAAGCTTTTGCAGCGTTTGCCTTCTTAGCAAGACGGCTCTTCTTGCGAGCTGCACAGTTCTTATGGATAATACCCTTGCGAACTGCTGTGTCAATGCTCTGAGCTGCAGTATTGTAAGCGGCCGGAGCGTCGATGCCGCCCTCGATAGCGGCCTCGCACTTTTTAAGTGATGATTTAAGCTGCGACTTGGCGGGTTGGTTGCGGGCTGCATAGACTTTTGTCAATTCAACGCGCTTCTTAGCAGATTTAATATTGGGCAAAGCGTCCACCTCCTTAATTATGTTACCGAATTATTTTACCATTTAACGAAGCAGAAATCAAGAGTTTTTTTGAAATTTTCAAAAATTTGTATATTGGTAATAAAATATGTCAAAATTAAATCTGTATGTGAGGTGATTTTTACTTGAATAATTCAAGAACAGACCTTGCCTCGGAAGCCCGCGAGGTGTGGCAGGAAAACGAAAAGAATACGACGGAGCTTCGCGGTGTACGCGCAGAGGATTCGGAAACCGAAGGCTTCCGCGTTTCAAGAGTTGAAATTTTAGACGAGGACGGCGCGCGAAAACTCGGAAAACCCGTCGGCTCATACACGACTGTCGAGCTTCAGGGAATCTCTCGGCGCGATGTTGATATATTCCCACGCGCTATCCGCGCGGTTGCAAAGGAGCTTTCTGCCCTTTTGCCCGACGGAAGTGGAGCTGTGCTAATTGCGGGGCTTGGAAACCGCGGTATCACGCCCGACGCTATCGGCGCTGAGACCGTCTCACACATAATGGTAACCCGCCACCTTGTAGATACGCTCCCCGCACTTTTCGGAAAAATGCGCCCCGTTTCGGCTGTCGCGCCCGGAGTTCTCGGAATGACGGGGGTTGAGAGCAGCGAGATAATACGCGGTGTCATAAAAAGCGTTTCTCCCGACTGCATTATAGTTATCGACGCGCTCGCATCAATGCGGTTGGAGCGGCTTTGCAAAACCGTTCAGATAACTGATACCGGCATCGTTCCGGGCTCGGGCGTCGGAAATTCAAGACGCGCGATAAATAAAAAGACAATGGGTATTCCCGTTATCGCAATGGGCGTTCCGACGGTTGTTAACATTGAAACAATAATCGAAGGCTTTGCAGAAAATGCAAATATCGAAATCCCGAAGAGCGCGCTTTCAGACTACGGCGAGCGACTTCTCGTTACGCCGAAGGATATCGATGTTCACATCTCAGACATGGGGCGGATTTTGGGATATGCGATTAATTCTGCTCTTCAAAAGGACATCACAATAGAGGAGATGGACGAATTCCTGTCGTAATTTTTCTCTTTCCTTTATAACCCATTTGTGCTATAATCATCTCATGAGGTGATTATTATGAGCCGCGCAGATCAGATTTTTATTCAGAATTGTAAGGATATACTTGAAAACGGAGTTTGGGATACCGACTTTGATGTCCGCCCGCGTTGGGAGGACGGCTCCCCTGCTCACACAGTAAAGAAGTTCGGTGTTGTAAACCGTTACGATTTGTCCGAGGAGTTCCCGATTCTCACGCTTCGCCGCACTGCACTCAAGTCTGCGATAGACGAGCTTCTGTGGATATGGCAGAAGAAGTCAAACCGCGTATCTGAGCTCAAAAGCCGTATCTGGGACGCGTGGCAGGATGAAGAAGGCACTATCGGAAAGGCTTACGGCTACCAGCTCGGAAAAAAGCACAAATACCGCGAGGGTATGTTTGACCAGGTTGACAGAGTTCTCTTTGACCTTAAAAACAACCCAAGTAGCCGTCGTATTATGACAAATATCTACAACCACGACGAGCTTTGCGATATGCAGCTTTACCCGTGTGCATACAGCATGACCTTCAATGTAAGCGGAAATAAATTGAACGGTATTCTCAATCAGCGCTCACAGGATATGCTCGTTGCAAACGGCTGGAACACCTGCCAGTATGCAATTCTCATCCACATGATGGCGCAGGTCTCGGGGCTTGAGGCGGGTGAGCTTGTCCATGTTATTGCCGACGCTCATATCTACGACCGCCACATCCCGCTTGTAAAAGAGCTTATCGAAAAAGAGAGTTTTGACGCACCGAAGCTTATTATAAACAAGGATGTTACAGATTTCTACAAGTTCACAACCGATGACTTTAGTCTCGAGGATTATAAGTACAACGAGTTCAATGTCAAGATCCCCGTTGCTGTATAAGGTGGTGCAGGTATGAATCTTATCGTAGCTGTTGATATCGGCTGGGGTATCGGAAAAGACGGCGGTCTTCTCTACTCTATCCCGGAGGATATGAAGTTTTTCAGGACTATGACCGCGGGCAAAACCGTCATTATGGGCAGAGCCACTCTTGAATCTCTCCCCGGCGGAAAACCGCTTCCCAAGAGAAGAAATATTATCCTCTCGAGAACGCTTCCGGAAGTTCCGGGTGCTGAGGTCTGCAAAACTCCCGAGGAGATTGTCGCTCTTCTTAAAGACACCCCGACTGAAGACATTTTCGTCATCGGCGGTGAGAGCGTTTACCGCGATATGCTCCCCTTCTGCGACACGGCGTATGTGACAAAAATCGAGGCTGAGAGCGAGGCTGACCGCCATTTCGTAAATCTCGATGAAAAGAGCGAATGGAAAATCGCTTACCGCTCGCCTATGAAGGAATACGAAGGAACATATTTCGCATTTCTTACATATAAAAAATAATTTAAGGCATCTGCAAAATTTGCAGATGCCCTTTTTTATACCTTATTTATATATCCCGAGAGGTCTTCTTCCCACATTGTCGCGATTTCCTTTATCTCGTTGCGCGCGTATGCAAACGATTCATCCGCGACCGCCGCCGTGATAAACCCTGCGGCATTTGCCGTTCTTATTGCTACTACCGAATCCTCGAAGACCGCAGTCTCCGACGGCTCTGTTCCGAGAAGACGCGCCGCTTCAAGAAAGATTTTCGGTTCGGTCTTTCCTACTCCAACCGAACGGCTTGTTAAAATACCTTTAAAATACTTTCTTATACCAAGGCGTGTAAGCGACGCCTCCGCGAGGTATTCATCCGTCGCTGTCGCGACACACATCGGGATGTTCTTCTCATCAAGATAGCGAAGAAAATCAAGCGTTCCCTCTTTAAGCGGAACTTTTTCAAGATAGCTCTTCTCAACTATCAGGTTAATCTGCTCGGCAATCTCTTCCTGACTTCCGGGGATATTGTATTCCCTCTTCATAAACTCAACCGCTTCGTAAGAGCTCATGCTCGTAAAACGGCGGTCAATATCATCTGCCGGAACCATTCCGAGACTCTTTATGAAATCGCTTCCAATCGTGCTCCATACCTGCATGGAATCAGTAAGCGTTCCGTCCATATCAAAAATTGCACCGCGAATCTGCATCATTCTTTCCTCCAAAACTTCTTTCGGCTATTATTATACCAAAAACGCTTGCAAATCAATGTTACAGTTGCGTTACAAAGAGTCCAAGCCCCGTTATTTTGCTAAAAATGGCTTTATTCCGCCATTTCTAAGATTTTCCAATTGTAAACAATTACAGAAAAGGGTTGACAATAATACCATTTTGCGCTATAATGTAATCACTCTGTAACCGGTTTGTAACCGATGTATTGCAGAAATAATGAAAGGAAATGCGGTGAGAACTTTGTCCAACGAGACACATTCTTCTGAAAGTGCAGTAGCGTCAGTCGGCGTTGCTCCTTCAGCTATCACCACCAACAACAGAATATATAATGTGCTCTGCGGCATCTTCGCGCTTCTTTGCGAGTTCTTCTCTTTTGTTTATTCAAAAGTTATCCACTCCGCAGTTATTTTCGGAACGGTTTTCCATTCGCGAGTTATTGTCCCTGCAACGGTCTTTATCTTCGCTCTTGCGAGTGTTCTTTCTGAAGCTTTTGTAAAAGTCCGCGATTATCTCCGCGTTAAATCGCATACCGCGACCGTCGCGATTGCACAGTTCCGCGCAAACCGTTTTGCGCTTGCGATTTCACTTCTTGCAGTTACGCTCACACTCATCGCTTCAACCTTTTACAGCGTGGGTATCAAAATTACCGCTGACGGCAAAGAGCTTGGCTATATGTACAGCCGTGAGGAATACAACGAAGCACTTCGCTTTGTTGAGGACCGCGCTACAGAAATCCTCGGTCGCCCGTACAGCGTTACTCTCCCCGTCAAATTCGAGCTCGGTATAGTCCCGCGCGAAAAGGTTATATCAAAGGATGCTATCCGCTCCTTCTTCTTCTCGGAAATCGACGAAATTTCTGCTCTCTATGCTATCACTGTTGACGGTGAGGTCGTCGGTGCAAGCCGAAGCCGTGAGGTTCTTCAGAATATGCTTGACGAGCTTCTTTACACAAACGACCCGAATGTTAGGGCTCACTTTGCTCAGGATGTTCAGATTTCACAGAGATATGTTGACTCCTCAAAGCTCATTTCGTATGACGAAATTCGCGAGAAGCTCACATCAACAATTCACACATCAAAGCAGTATAAGATAAAGTCCGGAGATACCATTGATAAGATTGCCAAGGCAAACGGAATGACAACAGATGAGCTTTTGGAGCTCAACCCGTCACTCACATCAAGAAACCTCCGCGCCGGCAAGAATGTTACGGTCGCAAAGGAAGTTCCCTTCCTCTCGGTTGAAGCTATCCGCCGTGTTGAATATACGGAAACTATCCCCTTTGAAACAAAGCAGGTTGAAGATTCTTCAATCTACAAAGGCTCTTCAAAGGTTGTAACTCAGGGTCGCGTCGGAACGAGAACGGTTGTTGCCGATGTCACCTATGTTGATAATAAGGAAGTCTCCCGTGACATCCTCTCAAGCACAGTCACAAAACAGCCTGTAACAAAGGTTGTTCATGTCGGAACAAAAGCAAGACCCAAGACCGTCGCAACAGGAAAACTCTCACGCCCGATAAGCGGCGGTATCATCTCCTCGAACTACGGTATGCGCCGTGGCAGCATGCACAAGGGTGTTGACTTTGCCGCAAAGATGGGCACACGAATTTCCGCAGCTGACGGCGGTACGGTCACATGGGCCGGCTGGAAGCGCGGCGGTTGGGGATATCTCGTCGTTATAAACCACGGCAATGGTATCGAAACCTATTACGCTCACAACTCACGAGTTACCGTAAAGGTTGGTCAGAAGGTTGCAAAGGGTGAGCAGATTGCGAAAATGGGAAGCACAGGTAACAGCTCAGGTCCGCATGTTCACTTCGAGGTTCATGTAAACGGCAGATATGTAAACCCGTGGAAGTATATTAAGTAAACAAAAAGGAAGAAACGAAAATTCGTTTCTGCCTTTTCTTATAAGCTCTCTATACTCTCGAAGCGGTAGCCCATATCCTTCCATTCAGTGAGAAGGTCATCTAAAATCTCGGCGTTTGTTTTTGATGTGCTGTGGAGAAGAACTACGGCTCCCGGGTGGATTCGCTCGGTGAGTGTCTTCATTGCATACTCTCTTGACGGTTGCTTATTCTCATACCAATCGACATACGCAAGGCTCCAGAAAACCGTTTTGTATCCGAGCTTCTGCGCCATTTGAAGATTTCGCTCTGAAAATTTCCCCTGCGGCGGGCGGTAAAACTTTTTCATTTCCTCACCGCACGCGCTCTTGTATTTCTCCTCGAGCTCAGAAAGCTCGTTTTTGAACTTTCCTTCATCCTCTATCGCTGACATATCGGGATGCGAAAGGGTATGATTTCCGACTATATGTCCTTCCTCCACCATGCGCTTTACAAGCTCAGGCTCTTTGTCTATGTAATTTCCTACAAGGAAAAACGCCGCGGGAACCTCGTGTTTTTTCAGGGTATCGAGAATTTTCTCCGTGCACCCATTTTCATAGCCTGCGTCAAAGGTAAGATAAATCACCTTTTCGCCTTCATCTCCCACAAAGTAAGCATCGTACTTGCCTAAAAAATCCTTTGTCGCATTTCCTATGGGAGTTTTTCCGCTCTCCTGAAACGAAAGACCCCAGTTTTCGTATGTTCCGCCCGACACGGGAGACACATCTCCCGCAGGAAAATACGGAAGCACACAAAAAACAAGCAGAGCGACAAGGAAAATTGCAACCGTCGCTTTATGGATTCTTATTACCATATTCATCACACCTTTCCGTTAAAGATGATATGAGGCGAAAAGATTAAATATGTTGCATATCTCTCTGCATTTTGGTAAAATATATGTAGCATTTTGAAAGGCGGAAATTTTTATGGAATGGATACAGGTAGCCATTGACACAACACACGAAGGCGTTGAGACTCTTACCTCAGCCCTTGAAGATATCGGCATCCGCGGTTTTGAGATTGAAGACTCTGCTGACTTTGACGAGTTTATGTGCTCAGAGTTTCCATACCGCGATTATGTTGACGAGGACCTCATCAAAGAAAAGACAAACGAGGATGTCCGCGTCAAAATCTATGTGAGCGAAAACGAAGCAGGACACGAACAGCTCCTCTCCGTCCGTGAGCTTCTCGCGTCTCTTAAATGGGATGCCTCACTCGGAAGCCTTGAGCTTTCATTTGTTACTATGAACGAAGAGGACTGGTCTGAGAACTGGAAGCAGTTCTTCCACCCCTTGAAAATCGGGAAGCGCGTTCTCATCCGTCCGGAATGGGAGGAGTGCGAAAACGAAGACGGTCGCGTTGTCTTCACAATAAACCCCGGCATGAGCTTCGGCACGGGGTCTCATGCAACAACCCAGCTCTGCCTCGAAGCGATTGAGGAATACACAAAAGACGGCGACACCATCCTCGACCTCGGCTGCGGAAGCGGCATTCTCTCAATCACAGCTTGTCTCCTCGGCGCAAAGAGCGCAACCGCTATGGATATCGACAAAAACGCGGTCGATATCGCGCTCCGCAACGCGGAGCTAAACGGCGTTACAACCGAAAAATACGAAGCTCTTGCAGGAAACATTATCGATGACACCGCCTTGCGCGAGCGCTTCTCTGCCAAGAAGTACGACATCGTCGCGGCAAACATCGTGTCTGATGTAATCATCGCCACTTCTCCTTTCGTGGGGGATTTCGTTAAGGAAGACGGAATCTTCATCGCATCGGGAATAATCACCGAGCGACTTTCCGAGGTTCTCGGGTACATCGAAAAGAATTTTGAAATCATCAAAATTTGCGACAAAAACGACTGGGCATCAATCATCGCGCGCCCTATTAAAAAATAATTTACTTTGTTTTGGGAAAACTTAATAAAGTAATGCTGGACAAATGATGCTTTTTTTGGTAAAATATAGAGTATGATGTTGGATTTAGGGAGTGAATAACCTTGAAAGATAATAAGGCAAAAAGAGAAGTAACGGAAACCGTTAAGAAGGATTATGTGACTAACAAGCTTCTTCTTGTTTTCACGCTCGCTTTCGCTCTTCTTCTTTTCTTTACAAATATCAGCAGAATGATGAAGAGCACTACAAGCTACCTCACCGCCTGGAACATTACCAAAATCACTTCCGGCGTATTCATTGCGCTTTTCGTTGTCGGCATAATAATGCTTATTGTTGAGCGCGCAAAAGGAATCGATACGAAGTATCGCCTTCTTTCCGGAAAGAATATCTCAATAGCTTCGGCGATTATCGCGGTTGTCTCAACCGCTCTCGCTATCGTCTTCTCAAGCACAACACTTACTCTTATTTATGTTTTCATCCCCGCGCTCGTAGTTCTCTACATTGTCTATTATTCATACCAGCGCGAGTTCTTTATGGTCGCTCTTTCTTCCATTTTGAGTGGCGTTGGAATCTGGCTTTTCAAGTCAGACATCGTAAACTCAGCTGATATGTTCGTTCTCATCGCGGTTGCGGTTCTTGTCGTTCTCCTCGCTGCTTTCACAATTGCAGTTCAGGTCGGCAAGGGAAGTTTGAAGGTCTTCGGCCGTGAGGTTTCTGTGTTCAAGAGCGATGCTAAGTACACACTCATCTACCTCACATATCTCCTCTCTCTTCTTCTCCTCGCTGCTGCGTTCCTTGCTCCGGATCTTGCGATTTACTTTATCTTCGGTCTTATCGCATACATCGTTATCACGGGCATCTATTACACAGTAAAGCTTATCTAAAAAGTTTTTTAAAAAACTCTTGACTGAAATTGCAAATTATCTTATAATATACAAAGTGAGCCGGTATTCGGTTTACAAAAACTGAATACCGACTTTAATTTTCGACTTGGAGAAGTACTCAAGCTGGTCGAAGAGGCGCCCCTGCTAAGGGCGTAGGTCGCGAAAGCGGTGCGGGAGTTCGAATCTCCCCTTCTCCGCCAAAAGACGACAAGTTTCGACTTGTCGTCTTTTACTTTTTACCTATTCACTCTTCACTATTCCCTGAATATAAAAGTGTATTTATATAAAACTTAAGTTCTCCGCCAAGGTCCGTACACTTTCGTGTACGTACCTTTTTTTGTCGCTCCGATATTGACAGTTTCACAAATCGCGTGTTATACTCTAAGCAAAACAGAAAGGGGAAATTATTATGTTTGAATATCCCGGAAGCAAGCTCAAGGCTGTCGCGTTTATCTACTTTATTATAGGCGCACTTTTCTCTCTCATTTACGGTCTTATACTTATGAACGAAACTTTCTTCGGTTTGGTTTTCATAATTCTCGGCGTCTTTTTCTCGTGGGTCACTTCACTTATGATTTACGCCTTCGGAGTAATCACCGACGAAATCAAACAATCTAACAAAAATACATACGGAATTTACCGTTTGCTTGAAAAATCTCAGCAGAATACAGCTGAAGACAGCCAAAAAAGCGACTAAATCCGAGCCCAAAAATTTTTTTGAAAAAATCAAAAATTTTTCTTGACATTTGCGCCAAAAACCACTATAATATTCATGTTGTCAATTGAACAACGAGTTATGCGAGTGTGCTGGAATAGGCAGACAGGCACGTTTGAGGGGCGTGTGTCCATGACGTATGGGTTCAAGTCCCATCACTCGCACCAAAGACACTTGCTTTTAGCAAGTGTCTTTTTGTTTTCGTATAAACTTATAGTTGAGAGGGAATCACAATGCAGATAACACTTATAACAGTTACCCAACTTATCAGTATGTTCTTCTTTATGGGAGTAGGATACTTTTTCACAAAGCGCGGCATCCTCACAAAAGAAGCCGGCAGTAATATCTCAAAGCTTATCGTTAACATCTTCCTCCCTGCAATGGTTGTCCTTTCATTTTCAAATAACTTTAAGCTTGATGTCCTCAGCGACAAGATAATGCTCCTTGTCTTCTCGGTTATAGTCCTTACCGTCACGGGCGTTATTGCGATTTTCCTTGCAAAGCTTTTCTCGAAAAACAAACTGACTCGGAACATATACATATACAGCTTTACCATCCCGAACCTCGGGTATATGGCATATCCTCTCACAAAGGCAATTTACGGTGAAGTGGCGTTTCTCGATACGCTTGTTTTCTGCATACCGTTCAGCCTCTACATCTACACAATTGGCCTGTTTATCCTCACCTCAGGCGAGAAAATTTCTCTCAAGGGTCTTTTGAACCCCACTCTCGTTGCGACCTTTGTAGGAATCATTATCGGTCTTCTGAACATCAAACTCCCGACAGTCGCGATAAGCATTCTCGAAATGGCTGAGGGCGCGGTTACACCGTGCGCCATGGTCCTCACGGGAACAGTCTTTGCGCGAATCAACATAAAGTCAGTCTTTATCGATTGGAGATCGTATGCAGCCTCGGCAATAAGGCTTCTCGTTATCCCGCTCGTTTGTCTTGTTGTCTTTAAGCTTCTCAATATTCCTCAAAGCTGGATAATACCGTCAATCTGCGTTCTCGCGATGCCCATGGGCGTCAACAGCGTAATTTTCCCCGAAGCATATGGCGGCGATGCGGAATCGGGCGCGAAGGTCTGCTTTATGTCAGCGATTCTCGGAATAATTACAATCCCTATCGTTTTTTCACTTTTGTAAAATTCAAAAGCTCTGCGGATACTTGGCCACAGCCGCATAAGGAAGTATTGGTTTTGAATGGCTATTTTCCGCTTGTATTGCACAAAAAATTCCGGGAATACAACAGTATGCCCGGAATTTTTATATTTATCCAAACGAAAAATTTCTCAATTCAAAACTGCTCGCACCCTGAAGGTCTTGATTTTGGATGCAGTTTAAGCGAAAAAGGCAAGCTTAACCTGACGGTTCGCTTGCCTTTTTTGAGAAAAAATGCGCCAAAAGACAGATTTTCAGGGCAAAACTGCCTTATGTGACTGTGGCCTTTCCGCAGAGCTTTTTATATTGCCATATATCTTTCTTCGCCGCGCGAGAGGGAAATTTTCCCTGCACTTGTGTCAAAAATCTTTGACGCGAGCATATCAAAATCTTCGGACGGAATCACAAACGACAAGGTCACCTCGGCGCCATACTCGGATGTGATTTTTTTTGCACCCATTTCCGTAATGAGCTTCTGGACAATCTCAAACATATTATACGGCACACTGAGAGATGCTTCTCGCCACAGGCGCATAACAGCTATCCCCGCCGCATCGAGCGCAATTTTTGCAGAGTGGGAATATGCGCGCACAAGCCCGCCGCCACCGAGCAGAATTCCGCCAAAATACCGCGTTACGACACAGCAGAAGTCGAACACTTCTTCCTTCCTGAAAACATCGAGAACAGGAAGCCCTGCCGTCCCCTGAGGCTCACCGTTGTCAGAATAGCGCATTATGTTATTACTTCGTATTGAGTATGCATAGACATTGTGCGTTGCGGTTTTGTGCTTTTCGTTTATCTCTGCAATAAACGCAAGTGCCTCTTCCTCAGTCGGTGTATATCTGACCTCGCCGATAAAGCGCGAGCGTTTTTCTACAAATTCGTCAATTCCCCGCCCCGCTGGAACTCTAAAGCTCATCAGGTGTTTCACCTCCAAGTTCTCGGTTTATTCTGCCATAAATCTTATCATTTACAATCGCCGTCACGGTTATTTCAGTGTTTCCGTACTCCTGGGAGATGACCTTTCCCTCGCGGTGAAGGACATCAAGAAGCGACGATTTATTATACGGAATTTCAAAAGTAACTTCGCGCTCAGTTTTTGAAAGCGCCTGCAGAATTTTTCGGCAAAGCTCGTCTTTTCCCTCGCCCGTTTTTGCCGATATACAGACGCAAGCTTCGCTCTTCGGAAAATCCGAAAGGTTTTCGGCTATATCGCATTTATTGAAAACTGTGAGCTTCGGTATTTCACCTGCGCCAAGCTCTTCTATAACCTTTTCGACTACTCGCCCGTGCTCTGAAAACTCAGGGTTTGATGCGTCAACTACATGGAGAAGCAAATCTGCATACAGAAGCTCCTCAAGAGTCGCGCGGAACGCGCGCGTGAGATGATGCGGCAGCTTTCTTATAAACCCTACCGTATCTGACAGGATAACCTCGCTGGTTTCGCTTATCTTAAACTTTCTTGAAGTTGTATCAAGCGTATCAAAAAGGCGGTTTTCGGCGTGAATTCCCGCCCCTGTCAGCGTATTCAGAAGAGTTGACTTTCCCGCGTTTGTGTATCCGATAAGCGCAACAAGCGGAACCTCACGACGAAGTCTTGCTCTTCTTTGCTCAGAGCGGACATTTCTGACAGTCGAAAGCTCTTCTTCAAGACGGGAAATTCTCTGCCTTATATGACGGCGGTCTGTCTCAAGCTTTGTTTCACCCGGGCCGCGCGTACCTATTCCGCCGCCAAGGCGGGATAGCGATCTTGAGCCTCCCGCAAGGCGAGGAAGGATGTATTTATACTGAGCAAGCTCAACCTGAAGTTTGCCTTCCTTCGACTGCGCGCGGGATGCGAATATATCAAGAATAAGCGTTGAGCGGTCAACCACGCGTACACCAAGAATATCCTCAAGGTTTTTCGTCTGCGCGGGAGAAAGCTCATTATCGAAAACCGCAAGCGAAATATCGTTTGCCTCTATAAAGTCGCGAAGCTCCTCCGCCTTACCCGTTCCGATAAGCGTTTTTGGCTCGGGCGCGTGGCGGTGCTGGATAACTCTGCATATCTCTTCTCCGCCTGCGGTGGAAAGAAGCTCAGAAAGCTCAGAAAGCGTTGATTCATCTGTCTTTTCGTCTTCAGTATATATGTCCGCCGCAAGTCCGACAAGAACTGCGCGCTCTAATATCTTTTCACTGTCCATTTTTTTGTCCTCTTAATCTGTTATAATATAAGTATATCTTAAATTCTCCGTTGTATCAACATAAAATTTGCCGAAAGAAAGCAAATATGATATACTAAAGACAGATATTTTTTCGGAGGGTCTCTACATGCTTTATTTAGTGCGCGGAAGAGTCAAAAGCGGAAAAACTTCATACATAATCGATAAGATTAAAAGCTCAAAGGATATGGGAAATCTTCTCATCGTCCCTGAGCAGTTTTCTCATGTAACCGAGCGTCTCCTTTGCGAGCGTCTCGGAAATTCCGCGTCCCTTTATACCGAGGTCACAAGCTTCCGTCGCCTTGCCTCAAAGGTCAAGGCTGAGTTTGGCGGCGTTGCGGCAAATATCATCGGAAACGGCACGCGGATGCTTCATCTTCACTCCGCCGTTGCTGATGTCCTGCCCTCACTCTCTTCACTTTCAAGGGACATGCTCCGCCCCGAAAAGCTTGAGGCTATGCTCGCGCTCATTGACGAATTCAAATCATACGGCATCTCGCCCGAAAAGCTTGCAGCCCTTGCAGGTGAGATGAGCGCGTCTCTTGCGCGGAAAGTTTCTGACATTTCGCTTATTTTTGCCGCGTACGAAAACCGGCTCGGCGAAGATTCTTTTGACGCGTACGACGAGCTTGCCTTTGTTGCAGACTCTGTTTCAAAAACCGACTTTTTCCGTGGAAGATCGGTTTACTTTGACTGTTTTTACGGCTTCACAGCGCTTCAGTTTGACATAATTGATGCCGCTATCAAATCGGCAGACGATGTTTATGTCACGCTAGAGCTTCCGCGTGAGGCGAGCGAGAGCGCCGATAACAGCATATTTGACGAAGCTCTTACAGCAAGAAAAACACTTCTTTCTCTCGCGGATAAAAACGGCATAAAAGTGCAGGAGGTCTTCCTTGAACGCGAAAAGACCGATGCACTCGGATACCTTGACCTCGCTCTTTCTTCTGAGGAGAAAGGTCTCTCTCCCTTCCCTGCACCCGAGATTTGCATCTCTACCTCAGATACCGTTTTTGAGGAATGTGAGCTCGCCGCGGGATATGTTCTCAAAAAAATCACAGAGGGCGCGCGGTTTCGCGACTTTTCCGTTGCGGTCTGCGACAAGAGCTATCTCCGCATCTGCGAGGCCGTCTTAAAACGCTTCGGCATTCCCTCATACTCAAATCAGGCAAGCGACCTTTTGTCAAAGCCTGTCGTTTCACTTATCATGACCGCGCTTGAAATATGCGTACGCGACTTTAAGTGTGACCTTGTTACCGAATACATCAAAACAGGCTTTGCGGGTATCTCCGCAGGAAGCCTTGACATATTTGAAAACTATCTCTACACCTGGTCTCCGAAAAGCTATGAATGGCAAACAGGAAAAGATTTCGAGAAGAACCCATTTGGTATTGCTTCCCACGAAACAGAAGAAAGCAAAAGCCTTCTCAATATCATAAACCGAGTAAGGCGCAAGGTTTATGAGCCTGTAAATGAACTGCGTGAAGCTATAAAAAAGAACAACGGCGGCGAGGATGTTGCAACGGCTCTGTACGATTTTATAAACAGAATAAATCTGCCCCGCCGTGTTTCGGCATCCGTTTATCTTGCCGAGCTTTCCTCGCGTTTTGAAGACGCGCAGGAGGGAGAGGCTATCCTCGGGATACTGTATGAGGTTATTGATGATATAGGGCGTATAAAATCAGAAAAAATTGCCCCCGAGGACATCTGTCACCTTTTCAAGCTCGTCGTCTCTCAGTACGAGCTTGCGACAATTCCCGCAACGATTGACTGTGTTAATATTTCGGACCTTTCGCGCGCTGACGGTGAGCGATGCAACTATCGCATAGTTCTCGGTGCAAATGACGGCGCTTTTCCCGCAGCTGAAAGCGATTCGGGCTTTCTTACCGACAATGACAGACGCGAGCTTTCAGACCTTGGAATTTCTCTCGCTCCCGCTTTTTGCGACAGAATTTTCAATGACCTTCGCCGTGTCCACAGCGTTCTTTGCTCTGCTGAAAAAGAACTTTACATAAGCTCTCTCACCCTTTCTTCAAACGGCGAAGAGATGTACGAGGCAGACTCTGTTTCGAAAATACGCGAACAGTTCCCTGACTTTTCCTCCGCGATGTCGCTTTCTGACGCCCGTGCTCTTTCCCGCACACCTTGCTTTGATGACTGCGTTTCTTCCGGAAAGAAAATCGTCTTTGACGAGACGGATACAGAGCTTTCAAAAAAGCTTTCAGACATACAAAGAAACTCTTTGAATACGCGCGGACCGATTATCTCAAAAGACAATATTGAGGCTGTTTTCGGAAAGAAAATCCGCCTCAGCGCATCCCGCGCGGATCTCTTCTCCTCTTGCAGATACGCGTACTTCCTCAGGTACGGTCTCTCCGCATACCCGAAGGAGAGAGCTGAGATTTCTCCGATTGAGGCGGGCAATCTCATGCATTATGTCCTCGAAAAGGTTATCTGCCGTCTTGTTGCGGAGGGAACTTATGACGATGATACAGCGCGAAAATTCACCCGCGAGGCCGTTTCTGAGTATCTTTCCGAGAATCTCGGTGATACCGGAAAGCTTCCCGGCAGAATGCAGTTTCTCCTTTCAAGAATTGAAAGGACCGTTATCGCCGCAGTTCTTGACATCTGCAACGAGCTCAGAAGCGGAAGCTTTACGCCGAGCGAATTTGAGCTCAGCTTTGCAAACGGCGGTGACCTTCCCGCGCTTGAAATTTCGGGTGAGACTTCTCTCGTTTCGTTCTCAGGTAAGGTTGACCGAATCGACACCTTCTCAAAAGACGGTAAGCTTTATTTCAGGGTTATAGACTACAAATCGGGAACCAAGCACTTTTCACTTGACGAAACCGTAAACGGTATCGGAATGCAGCTTCTTCTGTATATGTTCGCCCTTGAGGAAATGGGCGAGCAACGCTACGGAGAAATTCCCCACGCGGCAGGAGTTATGTATGTCCCGCTTGCCCGCAGTTATTCAGAAACACGCGGTGAAAAGGATACGGTCACAAAGCGCGAGGGCGCGATTCTCAAGAACTTTGACATAATAAATGCTATGGAATTTGGTGAAGAGAAAAAATATATCCCCGTTTCGTTCAAAAGGGACGGCTCGCTCACAGCTTCTTCCATAGCTCTTACCGAGAATGAGTTTGACCGCATAAAGAAGCGCCTTCAGGACATTTTAAAGCGCATAGGTGACGAGCTTTCTTCCGGAATAATCGACCCGAACCCGTACCGCGACGGAAACTCAGATTCCTGCAAGTGGTGCGACTATAAGAGCGTCTGTGCCTTTGATGAAGACAGAACAAGCGACCGTATGCGTGAGCTTTGCGAAATTAAATACAAGGACATTCTTGAAAAGGAGGAGGAGAAATGAGCAAAACAACCTGGACACCTGACCAGCAAAATGCCATAAATCACCGTGGAAGCTCTCTCCTCGTTTCAGCTGCGGCAGGCAGCGGAAAGACAGCTGTTCTTGTAGAGAGGCTTCTCGGCTTTATAACGCGCGAAAATCGCGACATTACGGATTTTCTCATAATCACATACACAAAAGCGGCGGCGGGCGAGCTCCGAAAGAAGATAAGCCGCGCGCTTCACGAAAAAATTGCTGAAACGCCCGATGACCGTCATCTTCGCCGCCAGCTTGCCCTTGCAGGAAGCGCGAGGATTTCAACCGTTCACTCCTTCTGCTCGTGGCTTTTGAAAAACTACGGCAATTTTGAAGGGCTCTCCTCGCTTTCCCGTATTCTTGACGAATCGGAAGAAGAGCTCATCCTCAAAGACATTTTAACCGAGCTTATTGAAGAAATGTACGAAAGCAAAGACCCGTCCTTTCTCGCTCTTGCCGACTATATGAACGACGGGCGCTCTGACCGCCTTCTCTTCTCCTCGGTTATTGAGCTTTATAAAAAAAGCCGAAGTCACCCCTACCCCGAAAAGTGGCTTCAGGCATCCTGTGACGCGTATAACACAGCTAAGATAAGCTCCGTTTCTGAAACCGTCTGGGGTCAGGCGGTTATGCGCGATGCGACGGAGATTCTTAATTCCTCGCGTCTTGCCCTTGAAACTCTGCTTCATGATGCACAGCAGTATGCCGACACGAGCGAGCTTTATTCCGAGCCTCTTGCCGTAGCAACCGTGAAAATTTTGGAATGCTTCTCGGAGGATTGGAACACGCTCTTTGAGAAAACCTCCTCCTTTGAGCTTGAAAGACTTCCCTCATCGCGCAAAATCGAGGATAAAACTATTCCCGAAAAGGTCGGAGCTTTATACAAAGTTGTCAAGGAGGACATAAAGAGCATTCCCGAAAAGCTTATGCTTGCAGAAAGCGAAGTTCTCCTGAAAGAGGCAGAGCTTCTCTACCCCATCATAACCTCACTCTGCGCTCTCACATCAGAGCTTTCTGAGCGCTTTGAAGCTGAAAAACTCCGTCGCGGTGTTCTCGACTATTCAGACCTTGAACATTTCTGCATACGCCTTCTCATCTCAGATTATGACGAAGAAAACGACACCGTCATACCGAGCGAGACCGCAAAAGAGGTTTCTGCCTCATTTACCGAAATCTTGCTTGACGAGTTCCAGGACAGCAACATTATTCAGGACATCATCTTCCGCTCTGTTTCGCGCGATGAAAAAAACATAGTAATGGTCGGCGATGTCAAGCAGTCTATCTACGGCTTCCGTCTTGCTGACCCGTCAATATTTATGAAGAAGTACAAAACCTTCAAGAAGTATGACGAAGCCAAAGGCGATGAGGCGCGGGTCATAACCCTTTCGAGAAACTTCCGTTCAAGACGCGAGATTCTTGACACCTCAAACAGCCTTTTCAAGCGGATTATGACCGAAAACCTCGGCGGTGTTGACTACACCGAGGACCATTTTCTCGTTGCGCGGGATGATATTCCGGACATGCACGGAATGAAAACAGAATTTTGCCTTATCGACTATGTAAAGGGTGAGGAAAAGGGCGTCGATGCGGAAGCTCGCTTTACGGCAAACAAAATAGCGGAGCTTGTAAATGGCGGTTTTGAAATTACCGATAAAGATTCCGGAAAGCGCCCTTGCAGATACAGCGACTTTGCCGTTCTTCTGCGTTCCACCTCCACTGCCGCAGAGAGCTATGAACGCGAGCTTGCGCGTCTTGGTATTCCGTTTTCTTCGCCAAAGCCTGATGCCCTTCTCGAGAAGAGCGAGGTAAGCGCAATTGTTTCTCTTCTTTCGGTCATCGACAATCCGACCTCTGACATTCCGCTTATTGCAGCGCTCAAGTCTCCGATGTTCGCCTTCTCTGCTGACGATTTGTGCGAAATACGAAAAGAGAGGGGCTCTTCGTTCATCTCTTCGATGAAAAGCCTTGCCGGGAAAAACAGCGAGGCGGCAAAAAAATGTCGCGATTTCCTTGAGCTTCTCCGCACACTTCGCTCACTTTCGCGAGGAATGAGCGCAAGCGAGCTGATATGGGAAATCTACAACCGTACAAACGCGCTTGGAATGTTCGGCGCGCTTTCATACGGAAGGGAAAGGCAGAAAAACCTTCTTGCGTTCTACAAGTGCGCTGAGGACTTTGAGTCTCTCGGCTACTGCGGACTTTATAAGTTTATCTCTCACATCGCAAAGCTCATCGAAAACGGTGGGGACATCGTCGTTCCGAAAAGTTTTTCACAGAATTCCGTCACCATTATGACGATGCACAAGTCAAAGGGACTTGAGTTCCCTATCGTCTTTGTCGGAAATGTAATACGGAGTTTTAACCTTGAGGATATAAAGAACCCTATTCTCATTCATCCGAAGCTTGGAATCGGCACAAAATTCAAGGATGACGAGAACGCGCTTTTCTGCACAACGGTTATGAGAGAGTCTATCCGAAGAAGAATTCTTGCAGACCAGAAGAGCGAGGAAATGAGACTTCTTTATGTCGCGCTTACGCGCGCAAGGGAGAAGATGTTTATTACCGCATCCCGCGACAATGCGAAAAAGAAGCTCTTTGACTTTGCCTTCAAAAACCCATACTCCGCGCTCGACTCTTCAAACCTCACAAGACGAAACGACGCGGCCCTTTGGTTTCTTATCCCGCTTCTCAGAACAACTGCGGGAGAATCGCTCTTTTCCTACGGCGGTGTTGAGCTCTCCGGCGGTGAAAATGATTTTGATATCGACGCGTATGTCGTTCCGTCAGACGAGATAGCTTCATATAAAGAAGCAGCAGAAAACCTTGAGCAGGAAAACGAAAATGCGGAAAGCGCAACTCTTCCCACTTTCGTATATCCGCATTCTCTTGCGACAAAAACGCCGTCAAAGCTCACCGCTACGAAGCTCGGTGCAAAATCGCGCGGGGATGCTGTGATTACACATAAAAAGCCCATGCGCCCGCGATTCATCCGTGAAAAAACGCTCTCCCCCGCAGAACGGGGAACAGCGCTTCACATGGCTATGCAGTTCGTTGATTTTTCAAAATGCGCTTCAATCGACGGCATTGAGCGCGAGCTTTCACGGCTTTATGATGAGAAGTTTCTCACAAAAGCGCAGGTGGAATCAATCTCTCCCGAAAGAATACACGCCTTTCTCACATCCGACATCGGAAAAGCAATGGAATCTGCCGATAAGGTTTACCGCGAGTTCAAATTCTCCGTTCTCCTTCCCGCAGACGAGCTTTTAGAGAATAGCGCGCTCTCAGGGGATGACATTCTCCTTCAGGGTGTTATTGATATGTATTTTGAGAAGGACGGCGAAATAACAATCGTTGATTTCAAAACTGACCGCAACCGACCAAGCGGCGAAGTCCTCGAAAAATACAAAGCGCAGGTTCTTGCTTACCGTCGTGCTCTTTTTGAAATGACAGGCAAGAACGCTTCAAAGGCTGTACTTTATCTTGCAACCTGCGACGACTTTATTGAAGTAATATAAAAAAATCAGGGGAAATTCCCCTGATTTTTTTATTCTTTAAACGGAATAAAACCGTTGCACTGCTGAACAAACTTCCCTTCAAGACCCTTCTGCTTGACTCCGCGCTGCATTGAATTCTCCTCAGGTAGATTCTCAAAATCAACCTCGTCAATCGACTTCGGGTGAAGCTTATAAACATACATATACACATCAAGCGCTGTATTCTCCGCAGGGAATACCTTAAACTTATTCTGGAAGTTTATGATGTTCGAATCCGGCTTCAGTATCTCGCGAAGCACGGGTGAGAGCATCCAACAACAGGTTACAAAGCCCTTGAAGTCATATTCGGAATAGCAACGGGTGAAAACTTCCCTTGCTCTTGCATATGACTCCTCACACGCTTCTTTTGTAAATCCCGGTCCCGGAGAGATATGAACCTTGAGGACAGTATCACCCGGAACAAAAACGGGAGTCCATTCGCTTTTCTCAAGAACCGTTCTTGTCTTTTCTGCGACATGGGTATCATCCCCTACCGCGTAGCCCTCGTATGTAGTTTCCGTTTCGACAAAGTTTGCATCGTATGAGCCCTCCTCGTCGGTATAGTTTCCTGAACCGAGAAGGTATCCGCTCTTATGGAGAGTGCAGTTGCACATAAGCACCTTCATATCGCCGTTTTTGTTCATAAAGACCTTTCCCGGACGGCTTGAGTTTTCGTGAAGCTCAAAGCGAAGACGATTGATGAAGAGCTGATTTACATAAATACCTACTTTATGATAGTTTATCAGATAGTTTGAAGTGGTCGGTTTTCCTTCAATTCTTTCTATGTCCTTTAACACATCGTTTATGAACATAAGGCTCTTCTTTGCAATATCACTGTCAACTCCGCGGTCAATCAGTTCTTTCCACG
Organism: Eubacteriales bacterium; assembly: GCA_045595605.1. Classification (GTDB taxonomy): domain Bacteria; phylum Bacillota; class Clostridia; order Oscillospirales; family JAAYXM01; genus SIG480. The sequence continues at coordinate 8,857 of JAZOAS010000151.1, read as the reverse complement.
AGAGCTTAAGATGAGCGACCAGAGGAAACGCCATAACAAGGTCATAGCCCATCGGATTTTCGATACCCTCAGGAGCTTTTATCTGCTCATACTTGGAAATCGCTTCCGAACCCGGAAGTTTTTTTGCAAGTATATGATACACCGTCTTTGCGAGAAGAACGAGGTCAGGGTTTTCCACCGCAAGCTGAACTGCCTCTACAAGATTTTCAATTGTATCAGGCAGAAGGTCTGTCTCCTTATGCAAATCTCTCAAAAACTTTTCAGTCATCCATTCGGGAATTCCCGGTTCATTGAGCGCTTTTTCAAAAGCTTCATCCCAATGCTTTGATTCAATGGTTATATTTAGCTTTTCTCTGATATCTGTCATAATTTTGCCTCGCTTTCTCTATTCAACGACATTTCTGTCAATTTTCGGCTTTGCAACAAATGTAGCGTCAATCGCACCAACAGCAACCTTTATCATATCCCGAACTATTTTGTCAGGCGCGGGGTAATCAAACGGTACGATTACATCAAACAGAAGATTTTTAAAATCTCCGCTTGTTACGACGCGAAAATCGTGAATGTCGAAGCTTTCATCAAGCTTTTTTATCTCCCGCTTTACTTTGTCCCGTATTGCTGAGACTTCTTCATTCTCAATCTCAAGCGGATCCATATGGATGAGAATCTCAACGCCCAGTTTTTTCGAGACCTCGTTCTCAATTTTATCTATAAGCGCGTGGCTTTCAAGGATGTCCTCATTTGAGGAAACCTCCGCGTGAAGAGATGCAAAAATCTTTCCCGGGCCGTATTCGTGGATTATTATATCATGCACGCCGTAAATCTTCTGATACTTTGTTACCTCATCGTGCACCCTCTTTACAAGGCTTGCATCAGGAGCTTTTCCAAGAAGAGGGGTAAGCGTGTCCTTTAAAATATTTATTCCTGCTTTGAAAATAAGCACACTCACGAGAATTCCGACAAAGCCGTCTATCGGAAGCTTTGTAAACTTTGCCACGATAATGGAAACAAGCGTAACTGCGGTTGAAAGCGCGTCTGACAAACTATCTGCGGCGACGGCTTTCATCGCGGCAGAAGAGATTTTCGCACCAAGATTTTTGTTGAACACCGAAAGCCAGAGCTTGACTAAAACGGAAGCACAAAGACCTATTACAACCACAAGCGAGAACGAGGCCGCCTCGCCTCTTACGATTCGGAAAACAGAGGTTTTTGCGACCTCAAACCCGACAAGTAAAACGAAAAACGCGACGATTAGCGCACAGATGTATTCCACTCTGCCGTGGCCGAATGGATGGTCGCGGTCAGCAGGCTTTGAAGAAAGCTTAAAGCCCACAAGAGTAAGAACACTTGTTGCGGAATCCGAGAGATTGTTGACAGCGTCCGCCGTAACAGCAACGCTCGACGCCATAACGCCGAAAACGAACTTTGCAAGCGCAAGGAGCGTATTTAATATAATTCCTACAACTCCCGCAACAATTCCATAGCGCGTTCTGACCGCAATATTTGAAACATTTTCCGCATCTTTTATGAAGAGGCGGATTATAATATTCGTCATTCAATCACCTTTTTTACAAAAGTGCCAAGCGGAGATGGGAAAAGACCTCTCCGCGCTTAAGCGCGCCTGAGGAAATCGTAAACTCATACCCGGGCGCGAGTTTCTTCATAAACTCTGAGAACATTTTTCCCGTAACAGCACTTTTATATGAGAGTTTATCCTTATTCTCTTTATCAATAAGCCCAAGCTCGCTTGCTACACAGAACGCAATAAAATACGGGTGTTTTTCGGAAACGCCGTAGCTTTTTGCAGCATCGACAGAGAGCTTTTCGGTGTTGTAATCCGAATCGACAAATTCTCTGTAAGCTTTGTTTACCGCATCGGGAGAAGTCGCCATCACGACAAGCTCGCCAAAGGTAAGCCCTCTTTCAGGCTGGAGAGTGTTATTCCTGTAAGCGACCGTATATCCCGCAGTTGCAAGTGCGGTTGCATCCTCATTTTCGCAGTCTTCAAAGGAGGAGCGTGCAAGAAGCTCAGACACGGTAACAACCTTATAACCGTATTTTGACAGAAGCTCAAGCTGTTTCGGGAGAGCCTCCGCAACCGGAGTGTGGCGGGACATGCTGTACCCGTCCTTCTGGAAGATTATCTGACCGTTGAGCGAATCGGGGTTTTCGGAAAGCGCTTTTTCAATCGGCGCAACCATAGCCTCAACATCGCGCTCAGTATCCCCGCACGACGGAAGCCAGCCGCCACCGTCAAAGCTTGCCGCCATGTAGTTATACCCTGCATAGCGGTATGCATCGTATGATGTTTTTCCGTCGGGAATTTTATCGACATAGTGAGGCGGTCTTGCAAGGCGAATCTTGCAATTATGCTCGGATAAAATGAGCTTATCAAGCTTCATCATATCCTCAACTACCTCGTGAATAGTATCAAAGTGTGCGCGTGCGCCATAAACAAGCTTCAAGTGTCCGAAAAGCACATGACGGTAACCGTGGTTTGATATTTCGTGACCGCCGTCAATTATTCTCTTTATGAGCTCAGGGCGGTTTTTAGCCCCCGCCTCAGTATCGCGGTTTATGTCGGGGTAATGGTCATACTTTACCCCGCCCCAAGAGAACGAGCCGTGCTCTCCCGCTTCATCGGGATAGTTTTCCTCTGTTGTACCTATAACATCAAAGGTCCCGCGGGCACCATATTTTTCAAGAGTCGTGAGAAGATGCTCAGTAAGCCCGAGCTCAGATACCTCGGGGCAAGTTTTTGCAACCGTCGGACCGTCGTCAAAGGTCATCGCGCAGATGCGCTCACCCTTTATCGGATAGACCTTCTCAATTCGTCTGACAGGAGTTATATATTCGCAATCGCGACTTCTTTTGTAATCGCGAAGCTTGTGTTTTGCGCGTCTTGCAAGGTCGTATAATATCACTTATCTCACCTCAACTCAATATATCCGCTATTCTTCTTTCCTTTTATAATATCACGAAGCCATAAAAAAGCGCATATAAAATAGCTTTTTATGAATTTCTTCGGCATTTTTCTCTTTATATATGTTTTTCTGCGACAGTTATATACTGCACTTCTCGGCGCGTATCCTCCGTAAGCTTTTCCGCTTCCGAAAAGGAGTTCGGCCTTGAGCCTTTCTTCAAAATCTTCATTTTCCATATCTGCGCGCGTAAGGGAGCTCTCCCAGAACGCCACCCCAACCTCGTCAGGGGAATGGGCATCGCTTCCGACGGAGAACGCAAGCCCTTTATCGACACATAAAAGCGCCGCCTTTTCATTTGCAAAGAACTCTTTGGAGTGGACTATTCGGGAATTGAAAACCTCAACACCGTCAAGCTCGTCCCATATACCTTCCTCTCGCGCTACAACCGGAGAGTACGGATGCGCCGCAAATACGACAGCACCCTCGCCATGCGCTTTTTCTATAACCTCGCGGTAGGAATATACACCCTTTTCGTTTTTTGAAAGCTCACTGCATATATCACTTTTCAAAAAGAAAACAAGCATATGCCCCGCATCGGTTGAAACCTCACAGCCGGGGATTACATATATGCCGTTTTCGCTTTTTACATTCTGAAGGACATTGTGGTTTGTGACGGCTACGCCGTCAAGCCCTCTTTCCTTTGCAATCCTGAAAAGCTCTTCCGGTTCAAGAATGGAATCGGGCGATGCAGTTGTATGTATATGCAAGTCAAATTTCATACATCACTACCTCACAATGCTGTCGGTCTTTTTTAATGCTTGTAATAAGTATCTCACCGAAGATCTGATGTCCCTTATATCGAGGACACCGTCTGAAATTTTCGGGTTCAGAAGTCCTGCAAAATAGGACAACATAAACTTAAGCTTATTATCGCTTTTTCTGAGATAGGACGGGAATGTCAAAAGGTCCTGAAGAAGAAAACGCATCTTATGCCCGACTTTATAAGAGGGCGTAAACTTTTTAAATTCAGTCTTGACTTCACCGCGCGCGGCACAAAAAATCGCATACGGAATATTGCATCCCGAATTTGGAGCAAGAGCAGAGCTTCCCCAAAGTCTCGGGTTTATTTCCATAAGGTAAAAGCCGTCGGTCGGGTTTCCTTTGAACTCGACCATGGCAACGCCTTCCCATGAAAGCGCGCGAAGAAGCTTTATCGCGTATTCTGCGAGTTGCGGCAAGTCCGCACTTTCACAGAACGAGGACGGACCACCGCTTGCCGGGTATTCCCTTATTCTCTTGTGACAGAAAACCTCAAGCGGTTCACCGTTTTTTCCAAATACGGCAGAAACGCCGTAACCGTCGCCTGTTATATACTGCTGAACAAGTACCTCCTCGCCATGTGCGGCGAAGGCGGGGTATTTTTCGAGAAATTCCTCTTTAGTTTTTATAATCGCGTATCTTTCTTCAGGGGAGAGCCCGAGCATTTCACCGCGTGCAAGCTTTATAACAGTGGGGTATTTTACCCTCTCGGAAAGTTCAGAAACGCTCTCACCGTCACGGATAAATGTGGTTTGCGGGACAGGTATTCCAACACTCTCCGCAAATGGTATAAGGCGCGCCTTATCGTTTGCAAGCTCGATTGACTCAAGCGGTGGAAGCGCGACATCGGCAAAAGCAGAAACGGCTTCCTTTTCTCTGCACATTTCAATAAGCGTAGCTATACCGACAGGGATTACAACCGGGCGTTCATCGCACGACAAGCAAAGCTCTCTTAAATCTGCGAGAAAACCTTCGCGGTTTTCCGCAGCATCAGAAAGCCTTACATTTTCAGAGGAATATTTTGAATAAAACCCGAGGGCCGCGCGAGTGTCGCAGGCCTCTCTCTCCGCACAGATAACCTTTACCCCCGTCCTTCCGAGTGAACGGATGACAGGAAGGCTCATACGGTATCTGACATCAGTTACAATAGCAGTACTTATGGCAGAGTCATCTCCATTACTTATTCTCAAACTTCTCTTTGAGCATCATATCCTTGACCTTCATGAGGCGCGTAAGATTTCCTCGCTCGTTTTCGTCGAGCTTCATTGTAATCATACGGATTGTCTCCATAAGGTCAGGAATCATAACATATTCAAGCGCATTAACGCGACGGCGCGTTTTCTCAATTTCCTGAGCGAGAAGCTGGGCGGTCTTTTCGATTTCAGCAAGCTTCAGCAAACTCGGCATAACGCGCGCAAGCCCGTCAACCGCGTCGTCAAGCTCACCCGATACGAATGAGTTTCCGTAGGGGTAAATCGTGTTACCGTCGCTCTCTGCAAACTCAAACTCAGGCACCTCAACGCTCATTATATTTTTACAAGAAACGCTCATCTCAACACTTTTCACAGGACACATAAGCGCCTGTTCAAGGCTTGCCTTCGACATAACCGCGCTTGCGGACGCAAAACCGCGGTTTGCAACGCTGAGCATCTCTTCAACCTCGGCGCGGAGCTTCTTGTTTTCGCGGACGATGTCAAGAAATCTCTTCATGAGCTCATCGCGCTTATCCTTTAAAAGCTTATGTCCTCGCCTTGCAGTAGTAAGGCGGGTTTTCAGCTTTTTAAGCTCCATACGCGTCGGATTAACATTTAAAGTAGCCATAAAAGCCGCACCCTTTCTTAGTGCTCTGTATCCGGAAGGTATTTTTCGATGAATTCCGGTTTAATTCTCTTAAGCTCGCCCTTGGGGAGGATTGAGAGAAGCTTCCATCCGAGGTTTAATGTCTCCTCGATTGAACGGTTTTCGTCATACCCCTGGGTTACATACTCTCGCTCAAAAGCATCTGCAAATTTTGCATAAAGCTTATCAATCTCAGAAAGCGCCGCTTCACCAAGAATTGTCATAAGCTCTTTTGCCTCCTTACCGCGGGCGTATGCCGCAAAGAGCTGGTTCATTGTTCCGGCATGGTCTTCTCTTGTCTTGCCCACGCCAATTCCCTTGTCCTTAAGACGGGAAAGTGACGGCAGAACATCAACCGGCGGAAGAACATTCTTACGGTAAAGCTCACGGGAAAGGATAATCTGTCCCTCTGTAATGTATCCCGTAAGGTCGGGTATCGGATGAGTCTTATCATCTTCCGGCATCGAAAGAATCGGAATCATTGTGATTGAGCCTTCGCTCTCAAGGTTTCTTCCAGCGCGCTCATACATAGTCGCAAGGTCGGTGTAGAGATATCCCGGATATCCGCGACGGCCCGGAACCTCCTTACGAGCTGCCGAAACCTCACGGAGAGCTTCCGCGTAGTTTGTAATATCTGTAAGTATTACAAGAACATGCATATCCTTTTCAAAAGCGAGGTACTCCGCCGCGGTAAGCGCCATTCGCGGAGTTGAAATTCGCTCGATAGCAGGGTCGTTTGCAAGGTTTACGAAGAGAACCGTTCTGTCAATCGCACCTGTGCGCTTGAAGTCGCTGATAAAGAAGTCAGCCTCTTCAAAGGTGATACCGATAGCGGCAAAAACAACCGCAAACTTGGCATCAGCCGAGAGCACCTTCGCCTGACGCGCAATCTGTGCCGCAAGCTGAGCATGCGGAAGACCTGAACCTGAGAAAATCGGAAGCTTCTGACCGCGGACAAGGGTATTGAGCCCGTCGATTGTTGAAATACCTGTCTGAATAAACTCATCAGGGTAGTTTCGCGCTGCCGGGTTCATCGGCGTTCCGTTTATGTTTCTCTTTTCATCGGCAATGATTTCAGGGCCACCGTCACGCGGTCTGCCCATTCCGTCAAAAACGCGACCGAGCATATCCTCTGAAACAGAGAGCTCGATACCGTGACCGAGAAATCTAACTTTGCTTTCTTTTAAATTTATACCTGCGCTGCTCTCAAAAAGCTGAACGAGAGCATCGTTTCCGTTAATTTCAAGGACCTTGCAACGGCGGCGACTTCCGTTGGGAAGCTCAACCTCGCCGAGCTCATCATACGCGACGCCTTCGACATTTCGGACAAGCATAAGCGGTCCTGCAACCTCATCAATTGTACGGTATTCCTTAATCATTTCTTATGCCTCCTTCGAAACGAGAGCATCAAGCTCACTCTTCATGAGTGCTTCAATCTCATCATAAGCCGACGAGTAGGTATCGTTTGATACATCCTTTGCACGGCCGAGTTTTTCTCTTGCGCTTATCGCGAAAACTTCCTGCGGGTTTGCGCCGTTGGATATCGCAGATGCCGAAAGCTCATTGTACTTGAGAATAAGCTTCATAAGGCGAGCCTGCTTATCAAGCGGTGTGTAGCTGTCAGTATCGGAAAAGGCGTTCTGCTGGAGGAAGTCTTCTCTGATAATCTGCGCAGTTTCAAGCGTAAGTCTGTCATTCGGTGAGAGAGCATCAATACCGACAAGACGGACTATTTCCTGAAGCTCTGCTTCAAGCTGTAAAAGTCCCATAGCCTGACTTCTGTTCTTCATAAACTCGCGCGAGACTGAAGCATCAAACCAATTTGAAAGTCTGTCGAGATAGAGAGAATATGAGTTGAGCCAGTTGATAGCCGGGAAGTGACGGCGGTATGCAAGGGACGAATCAAGACCCCAGAATACCTTTACAATTCGGAGAGTTGCCTGTGCAACCGGCTCGGAAATATCACCGCCCGGAGGCGAAACAGCACCGATAGCGGTAAGAGAACCGTGGCGCTCCTCACCGCAGGATGCAATAATTCTGCCCGCGCGCTCATAGAACTGAGCAAGACGGGACGAGAGGTATGCGGGGTAGCCTTCTTCACCCGGCATTTCCTCAAGACGGCCTGACATCTCACGGAGAGCCTCTGCCCAACGCGAGGTGGAGTCCGCGATAACGGCTACATCGTAGCCCATATCTCTGTAATATTCCGCAATAGTTATACCTGTGTAAATCGAAGCTTCACGCGCCGCAACAGGCATATCTGATGTATTTGCAATAAGAACTGTTCTCTTCATGAGCGACTCGCCAGTTTTCGGGTCACGAAGCTCAGGGAACTCACGGAGAACATCGGTCATCTCGTTTCCGCGCTCGCCGCAACCGATATATACAACGATGTCAACAACCGACCACTTTGCAAGCTGGTGCTGAACAACTGTCTTTCCGCTTCCGAACGGACCCGGAACTGCAGCCGCGCCACCCTTTGCAATCGGGAACATTGTATCAATAACGCGCTGTCCCGTAATCATCGGGATATCAGGAGCCATTTTCTCCTTGTACGGACGACCCTGACGGACCGGCCATCTCTGAAGCATTGAAACATCATAAAGCTTGCCGTCGTCACCCTTTATACGGCAGATTGTGTCTTCAACTCTAAATTCGCCTACATTGATTTCGACAATCTCACCCGAAACACCGTGAGGCACCATAACGCGATGCTCAACGATAACAGTCTCTTCAACCGTTCCGAGAATGTCGCCGGAAACAACCTTGTCTCCGACTGCCTTTTTTGGAGCAAAGCTCCACTTCTTCTCGCGGTCGATGCTTGAAACCTCAACACCGCGCTTTATGTTACTTCCCGAAACCTCGCGGAGCTTCTGAAGCGGGCGCTGGATACCGTCGTAAATGTTTTCAATAAGACCCGGAGCGAGCTCAACAGAGAGCGGTGCACCTGTTGTGACAACCTCGTCGCCAAACTTTACTCCCGCAGTTTCTTCATATACCTGAATTGATGCACGGTCGCCGCGCATCTCGATTATTTCACCTATAAGTCTGTCTTTTCCGACGCGCACAACATCATACATATTTGCATGAGCCATGCCCTCCGCTACAACGAGCGGTCCGGAAACTTTTATAATTCTTCCGCTTGTCATCTGTTAATCAATTCCCTTCTTATAAGCAATGCTGCTTTAACCAAGAATATCTGCGCCTACTGCGCGCTCAACTGCGCTGTGGACATTATTCATTCCGATTCCGAGAGAGCCGTCTCTTCCCGGGAT
>JAZOAS010000150.1:0-18596 GCA_045595605.1 Eubacteriales bacterium | reverse complement strand
ACCGTAACCTCTGCGCACTCTTCGTCAAAGCCTTTTATATTATTGTAGATATTATATACCTGTTTTAAAGTTTTGTCAACAGTTTTTGAGCGTTTACAGCTTGTTTCTCTGAATTTTTCCGCTGATAGTTTTCGGGAGTTCGTCGCGGAAAACAACAAGTCTCGGATACTTATACGGAGCAGTATGCTCTTTTACATAGTTCTGGATTTCTTTCTTGAGTTCTTCAGTCGGTTCCGTTCCCTTTGTAAGAACAACGCTTGCCTTTACTATCTGACCGCGAAGCTCGTCGGGAGCGGCAGATACGCCACATTCGAGAACATACGGAAGCTCCATGATAACGCTTTCAATCTCAAACGGACCAATGCGATAGCCGGATGACTTGATGACATCGTCGATTCGGCTTACATACCAGAAGTAACCGTCCTCATCGCGCCATGCTGTATCGCCTGTATGATACATACCGTAACGCATGCACTCTTCCATTTTTTCATCGTCGTCGAGATACTGACGGAAGAGTCCGACAGGGGTACCCTCGTCAAGTCTTACAACAATTTCACCGGTCTCACCGTTCGGAACGGTGTTTCCGTCCGGGTCAACGATGTCGATATTGTACTGTGGAGAAGCCTTACCCATAGCGCCGACGCGCGGAGTTGTTCCGTAGAGGTTTGCGATAACAAGCGTTGTCTCAGTCTGACCGAAGCCTTCCATTATCTTGAGTCCCGTTGCCTTTTCGAACTGCTTATATACCTCGGGGTTGAGCGCCTCGCCCGCTGTTGTCATATGGTGGATAGAAGAAAGGTCATACTTTGAGAGATCCTCCTTGATAAACATACGGAGCATTGTAGGAGGCGCACAGAAGGTCGTTATATTATATTTTGCAAACATCGGGAGAATGTCATTTGCAGCAAAGCGGTCAAAGTCATAAACGAACACAGCACCTTCACAGAGCCACTGACCGTAGAGCTTACCCCAGAGCGACTTTCCCCAGCCTGTATCAGAAATAGTAAAGTGGAGACCGTCGCGCTCGCAACGGTGCCAATATTTTGCAGTTACAAAATGACCGAGCGCATAGGTGTGCTTATGCTCAACCATTTTCGGGTTACCGGTTGTACCTGATGAGAAGAACATGAGAGCAGGATCTTCGCCACAAGGTGTCTCCTCGCTTCTTTCAAACTTACTTGAGAAACGACCGTATTCTTCATCAAAATCATACCAGCCGTCACGCTTTCCGCCAACCAAAACCTTTGTTTTGAGGTTCGAGCATCTCTCTGCCGCAACATCTGCCATTTCTGCCGCATAGTCATCCGCCGTACAGATGATAGCCGAAACATTAGCCGCAGTGAAGCGGTATTCAAAGTCGTGGTCCTTGAGCTGGTGTGTTGCGGGGATTGCGACAGCGCCAAGCTTGTGAAGCGCAACCATAGCAAACCAGAACTGGTAGTGACGCTTGAGAACAATCATAACGCGGTCGCCCTTTTTGATTCCGAGAGATGCAAAGTAGTTTGCGCATCTTGCCGATTCACGCTTTATATCATCAAAGGTAAATCTACGCTCAACCTTGTTCTTGTCAACATGGAGCATAGCAAGCTTATCCGGAGTCTTCTCCGCAACAGCGTCAACAACATCAAAACCGAAATTAAATGAGTCTGTGTTTTCAAATTTGATGCTTTCAAGAACTCCCGGTGCGCTTTCCTTGCACTTTACAAATTTCTCGCAAGAAAGCTTTCCGACGCTCGGTGCCGCAGTAAAGCTTTCGCGGACTTCCTCTTCCTTAACATCCTCGCCCGGAAGAACAACTGCGCAGAATGTGCAATCTTTACCGCCAACGGCAATCATACCGTGAGGAGTTGAGCTGTTATAATAAATGCTGTCGCCCTCGTTGAGAACTTCAACATTTGTTCCTACCTGAACCTTGAGCGAACCGCTCATAACAATATCGAATTCCTGGCCGCTGTGCTTTGTAAGGTGAATGGGCTTATTCTGCTGTTCTTCAGAATACTCATACTTTACCCAGTACGGCTCTGCAATCTTGTTTTTGAACTTCGGCGCAAGGTTTGAAATATAGATTCCGTCCTCCTTCGCCGTGTCCTGACCCTTTCCCTTTCGCGTTACCGTATATGAGGAAAGCTTTGCAGAACCACCGCCGAGAAGCTCGGTCATTTCGATACCGAATGTGAGCGCACACTTGTGAATGAATGTAAACGGCATATCTGCCTTTCCGCTCTCATAATCAAGGTACTCTTTCTCGGAAATCTCACAAGCACCTGCCAGTGTTTCTGTGCTCATACCCAAAATTTCGCGCATCTCGCGAATCCTGGTCGCGACCTCCGACAATTCCTGTCTTGCTTTTTCCAAACTCATTGTAATTTCTCCTTTCTGAAAAAATAAAAAATAAAACCCGTCTCAAAGAAATCTTTGAGACGGGTTGATAAACAATACCCGCGGTACCACTCAAATTGTGCATCAGATGCACCACTCAGGCTCCAACAAGCCTTATGCCTTTACGCAGCAGTCACGGAAGGCGCCTACTTGAAAAACTTTCGGACCTTCAGCTCAGAAGTGATGGGAATAAACATTTCACTATCGGGCTCACACCGTCCCCGACTCTCTGAAAAGCTACCTTGTTTTTCCGTCTTCGTCATCGCTTTTATATTCAATTTAAACTGATTTTACACCCGCAAAACAGATTTGTCAAGTACTTTTTTTAATTTTTATTCAAGCCAAGAATTTTTGCCGATTCATCGCGCATTTTGTACTTGAGAATCTTGCCTGCAGCATTCATCGGGAACTCGTCAACAAACAGGAAATATCTCGGAACCTTGTGGCGTGCAATCGACGCGTTTCCGAATTCCTTCATCTCTGCCTCGTCTGCCGTCTCGCCCTTGTGGAGAATTATCCATGCACAGCATTCCTCACCGTAGCGCTCATCCGGAACGCCGACAATCTGAACATCTCGAACCTTCGGATTCGTGGGGTAAAATTCCTCAATCTCACGGGGATAGAGGTTTTCACCGCCGCGGATAATCATATCCTTAAGACGGCCCGTGACCTTATAATATCCGTCAGGGGTACGGCAACAAATATCGCCCGAATGGAGCCAGCCGTCCTTGTCAATCGTCTGCGCGGTTGCAAGCGGCATTTTATAATAGCCCTTCATTATGTTAAATCCGCGAGCGACGAACTCACCGCTCTCACCGTCAGGAAGCTCCTCACCTGTTTCAGGGTCGATAATCTTACACTCAACACCCGGGAAAGCACTTCCGACAGTTTCAACACGGTGGTCAATATCCTCGTTTACCTCGCCCATGGTACATCCGGGAGAAGCCTCAGTCTGACCGTAAACGCTGATTATTTCTTTCATATTCATCTCGTCTGCCGCACGGCGCATGAGGTCCGCCGGGCAGTTTGCACCCGCCATAATGCCCGTACGCATATACGAGAAGTCCGTCTTTGCAAAGTCTGCGTGGTTGAACATCGCGATAAACATCGTAGGAACACCGTTAAAGCAGGTTATATGCTCATCGTTTACGCACGCAAGTGACGACTTCGGTGAGAAGTACGGCATCGGACAGAGCGTTCCGCCGTGAGTCATCATGGATGTCATTGAGAGCACCATTCCGAAGCAATGGAACATCGGAACCTGAATCATCATACGGTCTGCAGTCGAGAGATCCATTCTGTCACCGATAGTCTTACCGTTGTTTACAATATTGCGGTGAGTGAGCATAACGCCCTTCGGGAAGCCCGTTGTTCCCGATGTGTACTGCATATTACATACATCATCCGGCTTTACAAGGGATGCGCGTCTTCTCACTTCCTCATTCGGAACGAGCTTTGCGCGGTCAAGCATCTGCTCCCAGGTAAGGCAACCGGGCATTTCAAAACCTACAGTAACTACATTGCGAAGGAACGGGAGATTTTTTGAATAGAGCGCTTCTCCCGGAGTTATCGATTCAAGCTCAGGGCAAAGCTCAGAAATTATCTCACGGTAGTTGATGTCCTTGCAGTCCTCAATCATAACGAGAGTATGAGTGTCAGACTGGCGGAGGAGATACTCAATTTCGTGAATCTTATATGCGGTATTTACAGTAACGAGAACTGCACCGATTTTAGTTGTTGCCCAGAAGGTTATAAACCATGCCGGAACATTCGTCGCCCAGACAGCGACATGGTCTCCCGCCTTTACGCCGAGAGAAATGAGCGCAGCCGCACATTCGTCAACATCGCGGCGGAACTCCGCATATGTTCTTGTGTAGTCGAGCGTTGTATATTTGAAGGCATACTGGTCGGGATACTTTTCAACCATTGTATCGAGAACTTCAGAGAAAGTTTTTTCGATAACATCATACTTTTTCCATACAAAAGTACCCGTTTTTGAGCGGTTATAGTACGCGTGGTCATACTCCTTCTTCTCACGCGAGAGGTTTGCGATATAGTTTGCAAAATGAGTGAGGACTATGTCCGCATCGTTGATTTCCTCATTCCACGCAACAGAAACAAAGCCGTCAAAATTGAGCGATGTTAGCGCATTTATAAACTCATCAACAGGGAGAGTTCCCTCGCCTATGAGAACAGTTTTGCCGTCCTTCATATCGCCGAGCCTTACATATTTAATGTATGCGCCAAGGTTTTTTATAGTGTCCTCAGCACTCTCACCTGCGCCAAAATATGTCTCACGGATGTTCCACGCCGCACCGACAGCCGCCGACGAGAAGAGGTTTATAATGTCAATGACATTTTCAGTTGCAGAGAGGTATCCCCTTGTTTCAAAAAGAACTTCTACATCCGCGCTTTCCGCGCGCTTGATTGCGGCGGAGAGCTTCTCCACAAGCACACTGTCATCAGTTTTCTTTTCAACAGAGAAGATAACCCTTTCAACGCCTGCCTGGTCTGCCATAGTGACATATTTTAAAATTTCATCCCCCGTAGCCTCAGCGCTGTCTATCGGATACGGATAAACAAGTGCGGAAACCGAGAGCGAGCGATTTAAAAGCTTTCTCTTTGCATCTGCAACGCGGTCACTTCTGAGGATGCTGTCGTAATGCTTTTTTCTCTCTTTTATCGCGTCGTATATCTCAACCCCTGAAAAGCCGTAGTCATATGCGTATTGACAAAGGTCGAGAAACGTCGGTCTGTTTACATTTTTTGTAGAGAATGTCAGTTTCATTTTCTTACTTCTCCTCAGCTACAATCTTATTGAGCGCGTTTATATAAGCGCGAACACTCGCCGCGACAATGTCGGTTGAAATTCCGTTTCCTGAATAGAGCTTGCCACGGTTGCGAAGCTTGACAACTGCCGAACCGAGAGCTTCTTTACCCTCAGTAACAGCCTGAATCTGGAAATCGTCAAGCTCGTAGTGATATCCTATGCTCTGCTCGATTGCGCGGAATACAGAGTCAATCGGGCCGTCGCCTGTGCTTACTCCGCAGATAATTTCATCACCGAGGCGAAGCGTTACCTGTGACATGGATGCACCGAGATTTGTGCAGTTTGTCGTATAGCTTTCAAGGTGGTATGTAGACGGAGCCTGCATAGCTTCACTTGCAATTATAGCCTCAAGCTCTTTTGCACTTACAGAGCTCTTTGTCTCGCACACTGAAGCGATTGCCTTTTTGACATTGCCGTTATCCTCATCGGAAAGGTCATATCCGAGAACGCTTGCAGCCTTTGCAATTTCTGCAATAGTGCTGTCCGCATCAAGAACAATCTTCTTTTTCTCGCTTACATCGGCAGATGCGAAGCTTTCATGGCTTATCTTTGCGAGCATCTCATCAATGCTTGCGTGAATTTTTGTATTTGCAAGAGTTGTCTCCGCACCAATCGCATCACCGCGAGCGCTGATTGCATCTGAAAGCTCGCCCATGAGAAGCGCGTCTTTTCCTGCCATTGCACACTTGAGGCCATCTGCCCCTGCGCCGATTGCAGAAATTGCAGAAGCAACAGCCATTCCGATTTTATCGGAAACCTGAACATACACTTCGCAGGAAACCGCTGCCTTTATCTTTGCAACAAGCTCTGCAATCTCATTCGGGAGAGCGATGCCTGCATCATCGCAGATTGTGACTATCGAAGCTCCGCACTTTTCAGCAGTTTTTGCCGCCTCAATGAGGAAGCTCTCATCTGCGCGGGTTGCATCGAGAGCCGAAAACTCAACATCACCGCAAAGAGCTTTTGCAGCCGTTACAAGCTCAGAAATCTTTGCGAGCATCTTTTCAGCCTTAACATGGTGGATATATTCCATCTGAACCGTTGAAGTGGGAACCTCAACCTGAAGGCGCGGTTTTGCCGCATCCTTTATGCACTCCCACGCGTTTGCAACATCTGAAGTCTCAAAACCGACAGGGATTACAACTGCGCTGTTCTTTATATTCTGTGCGATTGTTTTATAAACGATTGTGTCCTCGCGAACGCTCTTTATCGGAGCAAGCTCAACGGCATTCGCGCCGATTGAATCGCTCGCTGCCGCAATCGCGGTCTTTTCGCGGAAAAGGAGAGAGTACTCCCTTTCTCCTGAAATCTTCTTCAATGTGATGTCTGTAATGCTGATCTTCTTCATTTTGGTATTACCCCTTTCATTTTCACATTTTCGGGAACGCCAACAAAAAAACACTTTCATCTCCTTGTTGACTCAAAGAGACGAAAGTGTAAAAATCATTTTAACCTTCCGCGGTACCACTCTTTTTCATCCTTGCGGATGCCCTCAGATGCATTCACATCTTAACTCTGTAACGGGAGTTCCCGTCTGCCCCTACTGAAATTTCACGGCAACTGCTCCGTGGCGAGTTCAGTAAAACTTTTCCGATGCCTCACACCAACCGGCAACTCTCTGAACGGCAAAAGTATTTTACTTAATATTCCACTTCAACGCATTTAAATTAAATTTTTCATAATTATATCACTCGTCTTTTTCTTTGTCAATAGTTTTTACAAACAAAATTTCAGAAAGTTTTTCCTCAAAAGTCTTGTCCTGTTCACGCTTTCTCGGTGGAGACCCGCGAAGACGGCCACCTGCATTTCTGATCTTTTTTGCCGTATGACGCGCAAGCAGAAGCGCATCGATGTTAAACTCAGTATATTCAAGCCCGTCCTGATTTATGACGCGTGCCGCCCTTGATAGCGCCATGGAGGCAAGTCCGTAGTCCTGGGTTATAACGATATCTCCCGCTTTGACGAAATTGACAAGGTGAAAATCCGCGCTGTCAGCACCCTTCATAACAGTATGGGTAATCGCACCCTCGCGTTCAAAGTTGTGGGCGCTGTCGCAGAATATATGACACTCTGCACCTGCTTTTTCCGAAAGCCTTATTGCTATATCAACAACCGGACATCCATCCGCATCGATAAGAACTCTCATATGTTAAAAGGTAATCGTATGTGTAAGTGTTTCGCTCTCGCCTTCTTTAAGAGTATGCATTCTGTACTTCTTTGAGAAATCCGAAACCTTCTTCCAGCGAAGGTCAGGAGTTCCCGCCCACGGCTCTATGCAGACAAGCGGTGCGCCAGGGCGTTTCCAGACAAGAAGCGTATCAAAGCCGGGGAATGCGACATGGATACTCTTTCCCGTTCTGTCATCGCGAAGCGCAACTCCGCGCGATTTTACATCAAAGAAGATAAGACCGTCAACCGCGAAGAAGTCGTCAGAGAGTTTAAGCTCTCTTGAATTTTCAAAACACGGCTTTGTTTCCTCTGCAATATATCCTTCAGGAACAACCTCGTATTTACGGAGAGTCTCAACCTCATCAAGCACGATGCTGTAATTCTCTGCACCGCCGTCGATGTTATAGCCCTCGTGAGCGCCGACGGAATAGTACATATCGCTATTTCCGACATTCTTTGTAGCAAAGTCAACCGCAAGTTTTCTTCCGTCGATACGGAAGGCAACGCGGAACTCAAAATCAAACGGATAGCACTTTCTTGTCTCTTCGTTTGCCCGGAGCGCGAATGTAACCGCACTTTCAGAATGAGATTCAACCTCAAACTCCATGTCCTTGGCAAAGCCGTGGATATCCATTTCATATTTCTCGCCATTAAAGGTGTATTTGCCGTTATCAAGACGACCTACAACAGGGAAAAGAACAATCGCCTGGTCCTTCCAGAACTTGGGGTCGCCCTGCCAAATATATTCCTTTCCCGAATTATCCTTTACAGAAGTTATCTCAGCACCTTTTGTTTTGATGCCGACTTCAAATTCATTGCTTTTTATAGTTACTATTGCCATAAGAATCTCCCTTTCTCCACTATTGATATAATTTTACCACATCTTTTTTATAAATAAAAGATTTATTTATTATTTTTCTATGGACTTTACTTTTCAAAAATGATATACTTTTTTTATTAAGCAATATCAAGGAGGACAAAAAATGAAAGACTTTATCACTATGTGCCAGAAAATCGGCAATATGGCAGATTATGTTCAGGGCGGTGGCGGTAACGCTTCCGTTAAACACGACGGAAACAAGATGGCAATCAAGGCTTCCGGCTTTACTATCCGCGAAATTACCGAAACTTCCGGCTATGCAGATGTTGATTACATAAAAATCAAAGAATACCATGCAGATGTCAACCCCGCAGAAATCGCAGAAAAGGAGAAAAACTCGACTCCCTTCACTCTCTCCTGTGTCTTCCCGGCGGCAGACGGTAAAACTCTCCGCCCGTCAGTTGAGACAGGCTTCCATTCCCTTCTCAAAAAGTATGTCATGCACACTCACCCCGTTTATGCAAATGTTGTAACCTGCTCAATCGGCGGTCGTGAGCTTGCCAAGAAGATTTTCCCGGATGTTGACTTTGTCTGGATTCCCTACATCAACCCCGGTTTCGAGCTCACTCTCTCAATAAAGGATGCAATAAACTCATACGAGGCAGAGACAGGCAGATTCCCGCAGGTTATCTTCCTCGAAAACCACGGTCTTGTCACAACAAGCGACGATGCAAAGGAGTGCACAGACCTTCACATCTTCATCAACGAAACAATCAAGAAGTATCTCGGTCTTGCCGATTTCTATACAGACCTTGTTCTCAACGAAAAGGACGGCGTTTTTGAAAGCAACGCATCCGTCATTGCGAAGTTCATTGACCGCTACGGCGTTGAAGAGATTGCAAACACTATCCTCTACCCCGACCAGCTCGTTTACTTGAACGCAGGCCTCAGCGACGGCAAGCTCGTATTTGACAACGGCGTTCTCACTCTCAAGACAGTCGCAAAGGAAGCTTCCGCTATCCTTGAAACCTTCGCAGCTTACGCTTATGTCGTTATGTCTGTAAGAGACGCAGGTCTCACTATCCAGACTATGGACGAGGCAGGACGCGACTTCATCAACAACTGGGAAAGCGAAAAGTACCGCAAGTCAGTTGCAGAGCAGAAGTAATTAACAGAATATAAAAAAGAATGCACACCCCACAACGCGGGATGTGCATTCTTTTTTACTGTGGAGGAATCTCCGAATCGTCTTCATTTTCTTCCGCTTCAGGAGACTCACTTTCCTCTTCAGGCGGTGTCTCCTCCTGCGGTTTTACTTCCTTCTCGGGTTCTTTCTCCGAGAGGTCGATATTTGTATTCGGTTTAAAACGAGCCTCTTTGACCGCGCTTACATTAATTGTACCCTTGTCAAATTCGGCAAGCTGACCGATTACAGCCTTTAACATTTCAATCTTTCTCGGAAGCTCGGTTGTATCTCCGAGGCTTACGAGAAAACGGTCACCGTAAATAATCTTTATGTCATAAAGCTTATCAATTTCTATTCTCGCGACATTTGCAACCATTCCCGAATGACTTAACGAGCCTAAAACCTCGCGAAGAGGGAGAAGCTGAGCCTCATTTTTCAGAACAAGCTCACCGCCCGCATACGGCGTTACAACCTCAACTCCCGATATTTTCGGAACATTTACAGTTTCATCGTTTCCGATTCGCTCAAGGATATACCCCTTTTTATCTATAAGCCAGCGAAGGTCATCTGCCATGACATACGCCGCAGGAACTCGCTCGGTTATCTCAAATGTGAATGTATCCGGCAGTCTTCTCCGTATCTTAATCTGTTCGATATACGGATACTTTTCAAGGATTCTGTCGGCAACCTCAAACTTGTTTATCATAAACATATTATCGCCGATTTCTATCCCGGATGTCTGTATTATGTCCTTTGCCTCATAGCGTGTTTCGCCCGAGACTACGATATCCGAAACCTTCAGAAAAACGGTTACAGACATGACAATAGCGGCTATGACTATACAGAAGGTGAGAAGCGATAATATGAAACCTCCGCCTCTTCTCCTTCGTCTTCTTTTGTATTTTCTCGCCGCCATTATCTTCACCCTTTTCTGTCTATGACCTTTTTATATCAGCGCCAAGCGCCGCGAAGCTGTCTTCTATCTTTTCATACCCACGGTCGATATGGAAAATGTCATCTATCCTGCTCTCGCCTTCTGCCGCAAGTGCCGCAATCACAAGCGCCGCACCGCCGCGAAGGTCCGTTGCCGAGACGCAATTCCCGCGAAGGCGCTTTACCCCGTTTACGAGCGCGACATTTCCGCACACCCGTATATCCGCACCCATCCGCACAAGCCCGCTGACATGGCGGTATCTCCCGTCGAAAATATTCTCGACAAAAACAGAAGTTCCGCTACACTTTGTAGTCAGCGCCATAAGCTGTGGCTGTGCATCCGTTGGAAACCCGGGATACGGCATTGTCCTTATCATACGAAGCGCCGAAAGTTCGCCACTTCGTTTTACCCTTATAAAGTCTTCCCCTTCTGTAATCTCACATCCTGCCGAGCCTATGAGAGACACGACATTTGAAACATGCTCGGGGATTATATTCTCAACAGCAATATCTCCGCCGCACAGAGCCGCAGCCGCCATATATGTCGCCGCGCATATTCTGTCGGGGATTACGGAATATTCTACGGAAGAAAGCTTCTTTTTACCGATTATCGTTATCGTAGAGCTTCCCGCGCCGTAAATCTCAGCGCCCATAGCCCTTAAAAAATTCTGCAAATCCTCAATCTCAGGCTCTCGTGCCGCGTTTATTATCCGCGTTTTACCCTTGCAGGCACACGCTGCAAGCATCGTATTTTCCGTTGCGCCGACGCTCGGAAATGAAAGAACAATATCTCTCCCGCGAAGAGATACCGCCTCGCACCTTATCGCTCCGCCATCTTCACTCACTCTTGCACCAAGACTCCTGAGAGACGAAAGGTGCAAATCTATCGGCCTCGCCCCAAGCTCACAACCGCCCGGCGTAAACATCGAAGCTTTGCCGAGCCTTGCAAGAAGCGCACCCATAAATATTACAGAAGAGCGCATTTCCCGCATGAGATTATCGGGAATTTCATATCGGCTCGCATCTTTCGAATCAACGGTTACAACATCACCCGAGAGTTCAACCTTACATCCGATACAGCGGAGAATCTCTATCGCCGCATCAACATCAGAAAGTCTCGGACAATTATGTATCTCGCTGATTCCGGAATTGAGAATTGTCGCCGCAAGAATCGGCAGTATGCTGTTTTTCGAGCCGTGAACATAAACCTTTCCCGAAAGGCTTTTTCCTCCGTTTACAATCAATGTGCTCATATCAGGAAAGCACCCTCCCAAATCAAATGTCACTTTAGCTTATGCCGAAGCGACAAAATGGGTTACTTTCCCCGTTTTGAGCCCTACTTTCTTATCACCTTTATTATTTCCGCATATATCCTTTCTGATGCATCAAGCACCGCGTGGGATATAAGATTTTTTGACATTTCCTTCTTTCTTTCCTCATCAAAAAGAAGTTCTCTTGCTTTTTCGAGCAAATCCTCTGGTGTTATATCTTTCTCTTCGATAACCACCGCGCCGCCTATTTTTGAAAGCTCAAGCGCGTTTTTGAACTGATGATTATCCGTGACATTCGGTGACGGAACGATTATCGCAGGCGTTCCTCGCGCGCTTATTTCAGAGAGCGTTCCCGCACCGCCGCGACACATGACAACATCCGCCGCCGCGAGGACTCTCGGCATATCGTCGATATACTCACGAAGCCAGATTCCCTCCGAGCCGTCGAATGAGAGGCCCTTTTCCGAAAGAAGTGCCGGCATCCACTCGTACCCGAATTTTCCGCAGGCGTGGATGTGGCAGAACTCGCCCGAAAGCTCCTTTTCAAGGCGCATAAACTCTGCTATATGAAGGTTCATCTCCCTCGCCCCGAGAGAGCCCCAGAAGCTTACAAGAAGCGGTTTTTCGATACCAAGCTCTTCCCTTGCCGTATTTCGGTCGTACATAAGAATATCGCCTCTTATGGGAGTTCCCACAACCGCCGTTGAGACCTTCTTCGGCAAATTTTTGAGACTTTCTTCAAAGTTGAGAAGTACCTTTGTCACCTTCTTCGCAAGAAGGCGTGTTGCAAGACCGGGATAGGCGTTTGACTCGTGTATTAGCGTCGGTATTTTAAGCTCTGCCGCCGCCGCAAGCGACGGAAAGCATGCATACCCGCCCGTTCCGATAACTACATCAGGCTTAAAGCTTTCTATGATCTTTCGCGCTTCACGCTTTGCGTCGAGCGCTTTTTTTACTGCACTTAAATTTACAAAGAGGGACGATACGCCCTTTTTTCTCGAAATTGAGCTTACATTAAGCGTCTTTATTTCAAACCCTGCATTCGGGACAAGGCGTGTTTCCATTCCACCGCACGCGCCTACAAACAGAATCTCGGCATCCTGCCGTTTTTCCATAACCGTACGCGCCACTGCAATCGCCGGATTTATGTGTCCGCCCGTTCCTCCGCAAGCAAAGAGAAAACGCATAAAAATCTTCCCCTCTATTTCTCTGTTTTTACAGGAATATACCTTGAAACCGAGAGCACAACGCCCATTTCGGCAAGGAGTATAAGAAGCGCTGTTCCGCCGTATGAGAAGAACGGAAGCGCCGCACCGGTAACAGGAAGAACGCCCGTTACAACACCGATGTTAAGAACTGTCTGCAAGGCAACCATTGTCGAAATTCCCGCAGCGAGAAGCGAACCGAACTTATCGCGCGCATGCAGAGCAATCCAGTATCCTCTGAGTATCAGAAGCGCAAAAAGAACAAGTATTATCATAGCTCCGATAAAGCCGAGTTCTTCGCACACGATTGCAAAAATAAAGTCATTATGAGCTTCGGGAAGATAAAGGTATTTCTGACGGCTGTTACCGAAGCCGAGTCCTAAAAGTCCACCCGAGCCGATAGCGTAGAGCGACTGAATTATCTGATATCCGTCGCCCTTCGGGTCTGAAAACGGGTCGAGCCAGGTTGTAACTCGCGCTCTCGCATAATCAAGAAAGCTTATCGCCGCCGCACCGCCGACGCCGATTGCGCCGATTGCGCCTGCAAACCAGCCCCAATGAGTTCCGCCGATAAACATAAGCGCCGCACCGACACCGAAGATGAGAATCATTCCCGAAAGATGCGGTTCAAGGAACATAAGTCCACCGACCACCGCAAGAACAATTACAAACGGAAGAACGCCGTATTTGAAGGTGTGCATCTTTTCAGAATTTACCGAGATCATACTTGAAAAGAAGAAAATAACCGCTATTTTTGCAATTTCAGACGGCTGAAACTGGAAAAGCCCGAGATTTATCCATCTCTTTTCGCCATAGTTACCCGTTCCGACAAGCAAAACCGCAACAAGAAGAACTATTGCAACAAGCATAAGGAGAGGCGAGAGCTTTCTGAGCTTTCTGTAATCAATAAGGCTCACGATAAACATTATCGCAATACCCGCTACGGCAAAAATACCCTGTCGCATGAAGTAGTACGTTGACGGCTTATTTTCATAATACGCCGTTGCATAGCTCGCAGAAAAAAGCATAAGGATGCCTATACCCATAAGAACAAGCACGAGAATAAGAAACGGAACATCAATCGAGCCTGCCGCCCTTCCCTTTTCAATTCTCTGCTTCAAAGGACGCGTGATTGCTTTTTCTATTGACCTTTTTGCCATTTAAACGCACTCCCAAAACCTAAAATAATCTTCCTGCGATACCTGCAAAACCAACAAGCGCACCAAGAGTCGAAACCGCCATAAAGACAGCGCAAACCTTTTTCTCGCTCCAACCGCCCATTTCAAAATGGTGGTGAATCGGTGACATACGGAAAAGTCTCTTTCCGTGAGTAAGCTTAAAATATCCAACCTGCAAAATAACCGACAAAGCTTCTACTATATAGACAATTCCTACAAACAAGAGCAGAAGCGGCATATCATACGCAAACGCAACTCCGCAGACAGCTCCTCCGAGGAAAAGTGAGCCCGTGTCGCCCATAAAGACCTTTGCGGGGTTAAAGTTGTAAATAAGAAACGCGATAAGCCCGCCAAACAGCGCGGCTGAAAAAATTCCGACAACCGAGTATGACATATATGCGCCGATAATCGCAAAAACGAGCGCAACAGGAACCGTGACACTTGTCGCAAGACCGTCGACTCCATCTGTAAGATTTACCGCGTTTACAGTGCCGACAATCGCAAGCAGCATTATTATGAGATACGGTATCCAGCCGATACTGAGAGTTACATCAAAGAACGGTATATAGAACGAGGGTGTGAGATCTCCGAGCCAACGGAGAAGCGAGAGATAAAGCGCCGCAGAGGTAAGCTGGAGAAGAAGTTTCTGCATAGCCGTAAGCCCCTGATTCTTCTTTTTGCGAATCTTTGCGAAATCGTCTATAAAGCCGATAAATCCGAAAACAAGCGCAAAGAGAAGCACAAGAAGATGGCGAAGCTCTCCGCGGAGCATATACGGAATTCCGACAAGGAAAACGGATACGCCGATACCGACAATAAACATAATTCCGCCCATTGTCGGGGTTCCCTGCTTATCCATATGCCATTTCGGACCGATTTCGAGAATCTTCTGTCCGAACTTAAGCTTTCTGAGATAAGGAATCAGAACTTTTCCTAAAAGATATGTAGCAAAAAAGCTGATAAGCGCCGCCGCTATATATTCTATAAGCATCTTTTATTTCCTTTCTCCCTGCAGATATTCAATTACCTGCCACATCTTTGTTCCGTAGCTACCCTTGACGAGCAACACATCGCCCGCCTGCATCTCTTTTTCAAGAGTTTTCGCAAGGCTTTCCTTATCAGCAAACGAGAGAGCCTTATCCCCCGCGCCTTTTAAATAACAATCTGAAAAATCACCTGTCACAAACACACGGTCTGCGCAAGCCTTTGCTGTCTCGCCAATGTTTTCGTGGAGCTTTTCCGCGTTCTCACCAAGCTCGAGCATATCCCCGAGCGCGCAGAATTTCTTTCCTTCACACTTCATTTCAGAAAGAAGCGTAAGCGATGCCTTCATCGAGTCGGGGTTTGCATTATAGCAATCGCGGATTATCGTCACGCCGTTGTGTTCAAAAACATCCTGGCGCATACCGGTATTTTTAAATTCAGAAAGACCCCTTGCGATGTCTTCGTCATTCATTCCAAACGCACGACCTACCGCAATCGCCGCAAGGGCATCGCGGATATTGTGCATACCGCCACAGGTTATCATAAATTCAACATCTGAGCCACGGACAGTAAAACGAGCCTCATATGCGCTGTTTTCCGAAATCTCCGCAAAAACATCACACGCCCCGTTTTCAGTTCCGAACCATACAGTTTTCTGCGAGAGCTTATCTCTCATCCCCCAGAGAAGCGGGTCGTCACCGTTGAGAACCGCCACTCCGCCATTCTTGAGCCCTTTGAGTATTTCTGTCTTCTCGCGAAGAACGCCCTCTTTTGAGCCGAAAGCTTCGAGGTGGCTTTCGCCGATTGCAGTTATAACCGCGGCATCAGGGTTTGCGATAAGAGCCAGCGGGAGAATCTCGCCGAAGTGGTTTGTTCCAATTTCGAGAACGGCCGCCTCGTGGCTTTCATCCATTCCGAAAACGGTCAGCGGAAGACCGATATTATTATTGAAATTGCCCGCTGTTTTATGAGTCTTAAAGCCTGCAGAAAGAACAGATGCACACATTTCCTTTGTCGTTGTCTTTCCGACACTTCCGGTTATGCACACGCGCTTTGCAGGTAAAGTCTTAAGATACCCCGCGGCAATATCGCCCATCGCCTTTACGGTATCTGAAACGAGAATCTGCGAAGCTTCTGTCTTTCCTATCTCCTTTGAGACAAGAAGTACGGAGGCGCCCTTTTCAGACGCAGAAGCCGCAAAATCGTGACCGTCAAAATTCTCACCGCAGATTGCGACAAACATTTCTCCCCCCGCAACCTCACGGTTATCGCGGGTTACGCCACAAAAGTCCGTATCTTTTCCTATGAGTTTCCCGCCGCAAAGCCCGGCGGCATAAGATGCCTTCAAAGTTTTCATGCTTTATCTCCAAAAAGATGTTCTTTTACTATCTCGCGCTCGTCCATGTGATGCTTTACATGATTTATCTCCTGGTATGTCTCGTGTCCCTTGCCTGCGAGAAGAACGGTGTCCCCCGCTTCCGCAATATCAAGCGCATGGCAGATAGCTTCTCTTCTGTCTGCTATTCTTATGTAGTCGTCCCTCTCTTTGAGTATTCCGGGGACGATATCATCAATTATGCTGTCGGGCTCTTCGCATCTCGGATTGTCCGAGGTTACAACAACCACATCCGCGAGGCGCGCGGCAATACTTCCCATTATCGGGCGTTTTGTTCTGTCACGGTCTCCACCACAACCGAAGACGAGGATAACCCTCTTTTCGCAAGTTTTCTTAACCGTTTCGAGGATGTTTTCAAGCCCGTCGGGTGAATGGGCATAGTCTATCATGACCGTGTAATCTGTATTTGTCGGTACTACCTCAGCACGACCCTTTACTCCGGTTATTTCCGAAAGGGATGTGCAAATATCGCCGATTGAGATTCCGCACTTTAAGAGAACACTTGCGGCACACATCGCATTATACACTGAAAAATCTCCCGGTATTCCGAGCTCAACGCGATTTATCATATCAATTCCGACAAATGCAAAACTTACGGAAGACGGGTTGTAGTTTATGCTTTTTGCGACAAAGTCGGCATTCGAGCTTTTTGTTGAATATGTAACAACCTCGCACTTTGCAGAATCCGCAATTCGCTTTCCTGCCGCATCGTCATAGTTTATTACTCCAAAGCGTGAAGCTTCAAAGAGCTTTGCTTTTGCTTTTTCGTAATTTTCCATAGTCTTATGGAAGTCGAGGTGGTCCTGGGTAAGATTTGTAAATGCACCGACGAAAAACTCTATTCCGCAAACGCGGGAGAGCTCGAGAGAATGCGACGAAACCTCCATAATTACATACTCACAGCCAGCGTCGCGCATTTTCGCAAAAAGCTTCCATAGCGCGTTTGATTCAGGAGTAGTGCGCTCGGTTTCGATAATCTCATCACCTATCATATTCTGATTTGTTCCGATAAGTCCGCACTTATACCCCGCTTTTTCAAGGCAATGCTTTATAAGATAAGTTACCGTTGTCTTTCCGTTTGTTCCGGTGATGCCGATAACCTTCATATCCGAGGTCGGGTTTTTATAAAAATTCTTCGCAGAAAGCGCAAGCGCGCGTCTTGCATCTTTTACAAGTATGCGCGACTTTGTTGCATACTTTTTATTATCTGTTATTACAGCCGTTGCACCGTTTTCACAGGCGCTTCCGATATACTTGTTGCCGTCAGTTTCATAACCGCGAATTGCAACGAACAAACCATTCTCCGAAACTGCGCGTGAATCGCATTCTACGCTTTCTATTTCCATATCCATATCAATCTCTGCGGAAATAATCTCTATTCCCTGCAATACATCGCGAAGCTTCATGGTTCATTCTCCTTTCCCGACTCGCGGTTTAATTATACTATCTTGAAATTCCTTCGGATACACCGTTTATGTCATAGAACTCAACCTCGACAACACTTCCGCGAGCGAGCATAGTTCCTTCCGGATACTGCTGTTTTGTCGCACCGACACTGCCCGAGCGCTTATCCACAGCTCCGTTTGCCTTCATATAGAGACCTGCGTTTGTTATAGCTCGGTTTGCGGCTTCAGGTGTAAGACCTATTACCTTCGGCATAGCGACCTTTTCGCTGTCAGCCTTTCCGCCAAAGTAAATGACAATCGTCGAGTTATTCGGAATCTTTGCACCCTCTGCAGGAAGCTGGTCAGTTACATACTGACCGTCGCCGACATTCTTGAGGATGAAGGATGAGTAGTTTCTGTTTGTGCTGAGGAGACGGTTGACGCTCTCGCTCGTTCCGCCGATGAGGTTGGGCATTGTCGAAATTGAGCCCATGAGCTCGTCAGCCGTATATGTCGGCTCAAAGCCGAGGTACGGAAGGATTTCTGCAAAAACCTTACCTGCGACAGGCGCTGCAAGCTGGCTACCCTCAAGGTAAATACCTCTCGGTGTGTCGAGCATTACGAGTATCGCAATTTCGGGGTCCTCCATAGGTGCAACACCGAAGAAGGACGCGATATACTTTTTTCCTTCCTCAACCGTGTATTCGTCAACCTTTTCAGATGTACCTGTTTTTCCGCCGATTCTGTATCCCGAAACTCTTGCATTTTTACCTGTTCCCGTTGCAACAGTCTCTTCAATTGACTTATTTATAAAGTCTGATGTCTTTTCAGAGATAATCTGACGGACTACTTCAGGCTCA
>JAZOAS010000149.1:0-77188 GCA_045595605.1 Eubacteriales bacterium | reverse complement strand
TTTGCGACATTTGGAAAAAGTTTTACATTTAATTATTTTCTCCGCGGATATATAATTAAAATACGAACAGAAAGGGTGTGTGTTATGGAGATTATAGAAATTTCTCCCTCCTGCGTCTGTGCAAGGGTTTGGGGAGTTGTTCCGAATGGGAAAGGCGAGCTTTTCTCCGTCGCAGAGGAAATTTTAAAAAAATGCGGGAGAAATCTTTGGGGGAACCCTGAAATCGAGGCGTATTCAAACGGGATATATTCTCTTATTTTTGTCTCCGAAAAAGTGAAAAGAAACACTTTTGTATGCTGATTTACATATTTTTTCCTTTTGCATTATAAAATATTTGTATTATTGATAAAAATGTGATATACTACAAAAAAGACTATACATTTCAAAGGAGAAGTTATTATGTCTAATGCTTTAACTCTTACCGCCACTGACTTTTCTGAGAAAATCGAAAACGGAAACGGCGTTGCTCTTATTGATTTCTGGGCAGCCTGGTGCGGTCCGTGCAGAATGCTCGCACCGACTATCGACGAAATCGCTTCCGACTTTGCAGGTCGCGCCGAAATCTACAAGGTAAATGTAGATGAAGAGGGCGAGCTTGCGGCAAAGTTCGGAATTATGTCTATCCCGACTCTCATCATCTTCAAGAACGGCGAAGTTTTTGACAAGGTTGTCGGCGTTGTCCCGAAGGACGCTATCGCAGAAAAGATAGAAAACGCGATAAAATAATATCGCTTTTAGGGGGTAAGGTCTATAATGGACGCTACACAGAAAAAAGCTTTTCGCAAGGCATTTCTCGGCGGTTTTTCAAAGAAAGATGTAAACCGCTACATAGAGGAATCCACCTCACGATACATCGCGGAAATCGACGAGCTCAAAAAATCACTCGAGGCCGAAACAAAGGAGAAAAGCCTTCTTTCGGATAACCTTCGCGCCGCAGAGGAAAAGCTCTCCGAGCTCTCTTCCGTGAAAGACGAGCTCTCTGCAATTTCGCAGAAGTTCGCCGAGCTCACCGCCGCTTTTGAAGAAAAGTCAGAAGCGTTTGACGCTCTTTCCGAGCAGAACGCTAACCTCACTTCACGCATAGAGGAGCTTACAAAAACCGAATCCGAATACACCGCGAGAAAGACAGAGCTTGCAGAAATCGAGATTTCCGCAAGAAGTCGCGCAAGCGAGCTTCTCTCTGACACCGAGCGCGAGATTGACGCTAAAAAAGCCTCTCTCGATGCTGAGCTCTCTCTTAAAAAGCGCGAATTTGCCGAAGAAAAGGCAAGAGCTGCAAGGGTTGCTTCCGACTCTGTCGGAAACCTCTCCCGCCTTGTTTCCTCTCTCCGCGGCGAGATTGAGAGCATCGATTCCCGCCTCACAAGGATTACGGACACCGCGAGAAACAATGTCTCAATGGTGCTCAACGCCGTGTCGGATGCCGAGACCAAGGTTTCGGATATGGGCGAGGTCATCTCTTCACTTGAAAATAAATAACTCTGAGAAAGGATTTTTACCATGAACGCAATCAAAATTTCAACAGACGAACTCATTTCAAAAATCCCTGAGCTTCATGCGGGTGATTCCGTCCTTCTCACGGGAACTATCTATACAGCCCGCGACGCAGCCCACAAGCGTCTTTTCGAGCTTCTTGACAAGGGCGAGGAGCTTCCGCTTCCGCTCCGTGGCGGTATTATCTACTTCGCAGGGCCGACTCCCGGCAAGGGCGACGCTCCTGTCGGCGCTTGCGGTCCGACAACCTCAAGCCGTATGGACGGCTTCTCACCGCGTCTTCTGGACCTCGGTCTCACCGCTATGATCGGTAAGGGCGAGCGCGACAAGGCAGTATGCGACGCTATCGTCAGAAACAAAGCAATTTACCTCTGCGCTGTCGGCGGTGCAGGCGCTCTTGTTGCAAAGTCAATCAAGACTGCCGATGTCATCGCTTTCCCCGAGCTCGGTTGCGAATCAATCAAGAGAATGACGGTTGTTGATATGCCGTGTACCGTTGCAATTGATGCTCACGGCGGAAACCTCTTCCTTACAGAAAGAGAAAAATACAAAGAAGACTAAAATTTACATAGAAGGCTTCTCCTTTCGGAGAAGCCTTTTTGCATATTTTCGCGCCGTTTGCAAAACCTAACAAAAAAGGGAAGGAAGGCGCAAATATGTCTCTTGAAAATGATTATCTTTGTCGGGTTGGCAAGTGTGTTGTTGACAAAAACCGCCACGAAACCGAATTCTGTCAGGCGGTGTTTGAAGTTTTTGAGCATCTCGGGCCTGTTCTGGATGCTGATAAGCGATACGAGGAAATGGGAATACTCGAGCGAATCGTCGAGCCTGAGCGGTTTTTCTCATTCCGCGTGCCGTGGGTTGACGATAAGGGCAAAGTTCAGGTAAACCGCGGGTATCGCGTTCAGTTTTCGTCTGCAATCGGTCCGTACAAGGGCGGGCTTCGGTTTCACCCGTCGGTCAATTCCTCAATTATAAAATTTCTCGGCTTTGAGCAGATTTTCAAAAACTCGCTCACAGGTCTTCCCCTCGGCGGCGGAAAAGGCGGGGCTGACTTTGACCCGAAGGGCAAAAGCGACGGCGAGGTTATGCGCTTCTGTCAGAGCTTTATGACGGAGCTTGCGCGCCACATCGGGCAGTACACCGACATCCCCGCGGGCGATATCGGCGTCGGCAGCCGTGAAATCGGCTTTCTCTACGGTCAGTACAAGCGCCTTACAAACGAGTTCACGGGAACTCTCACGGGGAAAGGCCTTCGCTACGGCGGGTCGCGCGTTCGGAGCGAGGCGACGGGCTTTGGTCTCTGCTACTTTACGGAGTGTCTTCTCCGCGATGCGGGAAAAAGCTTTGAGGGAAGCCGTGTTATAATTTCGGGTTCGGGTAATGTCGCGATTTACGCGCACATGAAGGCGACGGAGCTTGGCGCAAAGGTCATCGCGATGAGCGATTCGGAGGGGTATGTCACCGACGAGCGCGGAATTGACCTTGATGTTGTCCGCGATATCAAGGAGAAAAACCGCGGGCATCTCTCGGAATATACAAAACACCACTCCCACGCGCGCTTCACCGAAGGTTCAGAGGGAATATGGTCTGTGCCGTGTGATATCGCGCTACCGTGCGCCACACAAAACGAGCTCGGTGAGGAGTCGGCAAAGAAGCTTGTAGAAAACGGATGCTTCTGTGTGTCCGAGGGCGCGAACATGCCCTCAACCCCCGAGGCGATACGCCTCTTTCTTGCAAACGGCATCCTCTTCGGCCCAGCAAAGGCGGCAAACGCGGGCGGCGTTGCGGCATCGGGGCTTGAGATGTCGCAGAACAGCCTTCGCTATTCCTGGAGCTTTGAAAAGGTTGACTCAAAGCTTTTTGATATCATGACAAGTATCTACAAGCTCTCCTCCGACACCGCAAACGAATACGGCTTTTCGGGAAATCTCCTCGCAGGCGCGAACATCGCAGGTTTTAAAAAGGTGGCAAGCGCAATGCTTTCCCACGGCGTTGCGTACTGACAAAAACATTTTCCATTTTTTGGAAATTTTTTGTAAAAACCTCTTCCATTTTTCGATATAATGTGATATACTATGTTTGCGACACAATTTAATAAACCACTTAAATTAACTAAGGAGATTTGTTTTTTAAAAAAATGCAAACCTCATGTACTCCTTAGCTATTTAATTTAGGTGGTATAATTGTGTCGCAACAATTGAGGCTTTGCGTTTTTTGGCGCATCGGCTTCGGTTGGTGCGCTTTTTTATTGCGCAAAAATGGTATTGTGGGGAAATTCATCGACGGGAGGAGAGAGAAAAATGCCGGATTACGAAAAAATGTACTTTCAGCTTTTTAACGGTGTCACCGCCACAATTGAAAAGCTAAAAGAGCTTCAGCAAAAAGCCGAAGCCCTCTACATAGAGCAAAAAGAGGAGAAATAGACACGAAAAACGACGCCGTACGGCGGCGTTTTATTTTAAATTCCCATTTCTTCTGCATTACAGCAATTCTCATTCTCTTTTAATGTATTAAGCTTGAATACGCTTGTGTATAAAAGCAGGGAGACAAGGAACAGGAGAAACAAATCGTTGCTCAAAACAAAGAAATAGTAGCTGTTTCCGATAATAACCGACAACAACACCTCAGCAACCATTTCCAATGCAAATGCTATTGCACCCAACACTCTGACCGTCTTTGCGGAGAAAGACTCTCTGTATAATTTGACGGCGATGATGATATAAAGAATTGCAACGGCAAGCTTCGGCAGAGTTCTTATAAGAATATACAATACATAACTGCTTGACTCCGCCAAATAAAGCGCGAGGTCCGGAAATGAGCCCATTACAGAGTTGATATACGCGGAACCTATAAGAATCAAAGAGGTCGATAACAGACATGACGGCTTCTTTCCTGCATAAAAGAGAAGATATACCGAAAAAGACAGGAAACCCAAAAGCATTAACAGTGTAAAAACAGGGAACGACTCAAGATTTCCAACAAAGGTCACTAAGTAACTGATGAACAGAAGTGTCGATATTGCAAACGAAACCCATTTTATCGCAGTGTGCAGTTTTCCGCTGTTCGTATGAAGCACAAGCTGAGAGCGCAGACCTTTTTTATAGGCACGCAAGCCAAATACGAGAAGAATGATACCTCCGATGCCTACACTGTAATACCCGGGAGTATATATCTCACTGCCGACCGTACCGTATGCAAAAGCGCCGTAAATTCCAAGTATCTGCAGTGCTATCATTACAATTCCCAATATAATACGGATAATTCCTCGTTTCATACCTTTCCCCCCTGAAGTTTTCTGTTTTTATAATATCATACCTTCCCGAAAAAAGCAATAAAAGCGCCACCGTACGGTGGCGCGTTTGCTATATTGCGACCTGCTGTTTGAGCTCGAGGTTTAATTTATCCGCAATCATCGCTATAAACTCCGAGTTTGTCGGCTTGCCCTTGGTGTTTGAAACGGTGTAGCCGAAGAACTTGTTGAGCGTATCAAGATCGCCACGGTTCCAGGCTGTTTCAATCGCGTGGCGGATAGCGCGCTCAACGCGGGATGAGGTCGTCTGGAACTTCTTTGCAACCGTCGGATACAAAACCTTTGTTATCGCGTTTATAATGTCGATATCCTTTACCGCGAGAATTATAGCCTCGCGGAGATAGTGATAGCCCTTGATGTGTGCGGGAACTCCGATTTCGTGGATAATTGATGTAACGAGAAGCTCAACACTCTCGCTTGATGCGGCGGGAAGGTCTGCGCGCCTTGAAACTCCGCTATCCCCCGCAAAGAGAAGAAGCCTGTCACGAATCACCTCTGCCGTAAACGGCTTTACCATAAAGTAGGTAACTCCGCAGGCCGCCGCCGCGCGGGCAAGCGATTCGTTTGGCGAAATCGAGGTCATGAAAACGATAGGTCTCTTCGCCCTTGCGCTCTTCTTGATCTCCTCTGCAACCCCGAGCCCGTCAAGGGAAGTGAGGATGCTGCTGACGATGAGAACATCGGGCGCATTTTCAGAACAGAGCTTCAGCGCCTCTTTGCCGTCTGAGGTCTTACCCACAAGCTCAAACGCACGCTCAGAACTTATTGAATTACATATCATTTCAAGATATTCGCGGTTTTCCTCCGCAACAACTACTTTAATTTTGTTTCCCATTTTTTCTTCCTCCATATTTTCTTTATGTATATAATTTACCATATTTTACCAAATTTTTCAATACTAAATTTGGAAATATTTGGAAATTTCTCTCGACACGCTTCGATTGAAAACCGATACAATTTATGCTTTAAATTTTTTGTCGTTTAAAAAGGCGCTTTTGTAAATAAAAATAATTTACAAATCTGTTTAATTATTGTATAATTATTATAAAGTTTGGGAAAAAGGGGGAGTGAGTTTTCGATGTCACGGGCTATTTGTATCGCCTCGGGAAAGGGCGGAACGGGTAAAACCTCCGTCGCCTCGGGAATTGCCTCATCGCTTGCGGCTCTCGGCAAGAGCGTCGTCGTAATTGATGCCGATGTTGGCCTTCGCAATATGGATATCGTTCTCGGTGTCTCCGAGCTTTCGCTGTTTGACTTTACCGATGTCTCTTCGGGCAGCGTATCGCTTGAGGGCGCGCTTCTCGCTCATCCTCTTGTCGAAAACTTAAAGCTTCTGTCCTCTCCTCTCGGAGAAAATGCAGGGCGCGAAATTTCCCCCGAACAGTTTTCCAAGCTCGTTTCGGAAATTAAAAAGATATGCGATTTCTGCATTATCGACTGCCCCGCAGGGCTTGATTTCGGGTTCAAGCTTGCCGCTGCCGCCGCTGATTCGGCGATAATCGTTGCAACGCCCGACACCGTCTCCCTGCGCGATGCTCAGCTCACCCGCGCCTCTCTCCGCTCCCGCGGGATTTCGGATATCCGCCTTGTCGTCAACCGCGTAAGGCCGTCGCTTATCCGCCGCCTCGCAACGCTCAATATCGACGAAGCTATCGACAGGGCAAGCACACAGCTTATCGGAATCGTTCCTGAGGACAAGAATGTCATCGCCGCCGCAAACCGCGGTAAGCTCGTCTGCCATATGAAGCGAAGCCCCGCCGCGCGCGCGTATATGAACATTGCGCGCCGAATCTGCGGTGAGAACCTCCCGCTTATGAAGATATCAAAAAAGGTTTAATTTTCAGAGGAATTTTACTATGAACATAGCGCTTATTGCACACGATAAGAAAAAAGAACTTATGATTCAGTTCTGTACAGCTTATAAAAGTATTCTCGAGCACCATTCTCTCTGCGGAACTGCTACCACCGCAAAGCTCATTTCCGATGCGACGGGGCTTGATGTCCACGCGTTTCTTTCAGGGGCTCAGGGCGGTGTTCAGCAGATAGGCGCGAGAATCGCCTATAACGAGATTGATATGATGCTCTTCTTCCGCGACCCGCTTTCAAAGCGTCCGCACGAGCCTGATGTTTCCTCGGTACTCAACCTTTGCGATGCTCACAACATTCCCGTCGCGACGAACATCGCGACCGCCGAGGTGCTTATCCTCGGTCTTTCGCGCGGAGATATGGGTTGGCGCGACATCCTCAGAAAAGAAGGCGGCCACGAAAACCTTATATAAAAACAAAAACCTGCGAAAATTTCGCAGGTTTTTTATTTTACTACCTTACAGGTCTTTACGCCGTAATATTTAAGCGATTCTATCAACTCTTTGTTGATTTTCTCGCCACATATAACAATCGGCACGGCAGGGGGGCAAGAAACGGAGATATCCGCAAAGGTTCTCCCTTCACACTTTTCTACCTCTACCGTTTCTGACGGTAAGATTAACGCCTCATTCGGAGAGATAACAAATTCAGCCGGAGAAAGCCGTGGCGGGGTTTCATCAATCGCCTCGCGTCGCTCGTATGAAAGAAGGGCGCGCTCGGTTTTTGAAAGCTCTTCCTCCGTCGTTTTTATCGAGAACATCATAACGAGAAAATCGCGGTCTGCAAACTCGCAGACGACACCGTCTTTAAGAAGTTTTTCCGCAAGCTCTTCTCCCGTATAGCCAAAGCTCTTCGGTGCGATTGTAATTTTCAACGGCTCGTCGCCGACGAGGGTATAACCGTGGTCCGAAAGCTTCCTTTTAAAGCTTTTAGCAAGAAAAGAAACTTCATCGAAAAGGTTTTTTTCTTCCGAAATCACCTTGTTTGCATTGTCGAGAGACGCGAGAATCAGATACGACGGGCTTGTTGAAGCAAAAAGCGCCATTGCATCTTCTGCGTATTCCGAAAACTCCGCAGGAGCACCCTTTGCTATGTGGAGATACGCACCGCCCGTGAGAACGGGGAGCGTTTTATGCGCCGAGTCACAGCACATATCCGCGCCGAGGTCTATGGGGTGGCGTGATTCTTTCAAAAATTTTAAATATGCGCCGTGGGCGTTGTCAACAATCAGAACTGCGCCGTTTTTGTGGCAAGTTTCGGAAAGATTCCTGGTATCGGCACACTTTCCGAGATAATCGGGGCTTGTTACATATACCGCCGTCGGTTTTTCCGCCGCAATTTGCGCGGAAATCTCATCGGGGGCTATGTATCTCACATCAATATCGAGAATTGCAGATGCAGTTATAAATGTCTTATGTGCATTTCTCCCGGCAAGGATTTTTGCCCTCTCGCCCTTTTCGGTGGCGTATCGTTTTATAAGATACAGCATCGCTCGGATAGCGAGCGACGAGCCTTCGGCTGAGTAAAGCGTTTTCCCGCTTCCGAAAAGCGAGGATGCGATATCTTCACTTTCCTTTATTATCCCGCAGGCTGAATAGAGAACATCCGCGCCGTGAATCTCGGTAATGTCAAGTTTTTCAGGACCGAGCACCGTTTTCCCCTTATGCCCCGGCATATGAAGCCTTACGGCTTCTCTTTCCGCGTACTCTCTCAGAAAGTCACAAATCGGCGTTCTCATTCTTCGTCACCGAGGCTTCGTGAAACCTCAAGGAAAATTGCGCATTCCATACGCTTTCTGAAAAGCTCACAGCCACTTTCGTAAATTCCCGTGACGCTACCCGTCGCGTGGTAAGCGTTTGCGGCACAGCCGCCCGAGCAATAAAGCTTTGCCCAGCAGTTGTCGCAATCTGAGTGCGCATAGACATTACACTTTTTAAATTCATCCTGAACGGCAGTGTTTGTAACGCCGTCAAAGATGTTTCCGAGGCAGAATTTTTCGTCTCCCACGAACTGGTGGCAGGGGTAAAGGTCGCCCCACGGCGTGACCGCCATATACTCCGTACCTGAACCGCAACCCGAAATTCGCTTGTAGATGCAGGGTCCTCCGGTTAAGTCAATCATATAGTGATAGAAGGTAAAGGGTTTGCCTTGCTTTTCGCGCTCGAGCATAAGGTATGCAAGCTGTTCATACTGCTCTTTTACGATTTCAAGGTCAGCCCTTGTAAGCTCCGCCGAATCCCCCGGCGCGCAGACGACAGGCTCCATAGAAAGCTCCGTAAAGCCAAGGTCGAGCATCGTCTTTATATCCTCCAAAAAGTCGGGGTTTGCGTGGGTGAATGTACCGCGCATGTAATATTCTTTCCCGCCGCGCGCTTTCACCAGCTTCTGAAACTTCGGAACAATCCGGTCAAAGCTTCCTTTTCCGTTATAGTCAACGCGGAAGCGGTCGTGAATCTCGCGTCTGCCGTCAAGGCTTAAAACCACATTCGACATCTCGCGGTTTGCAAAATCTATGACATCATCATCTATAAGCATACCGTTTGTCGTGAGCGTGAAGCGGAAGTTCTTTCCCGCTGCCTTTTCAACGCTTCTTGCATACTCAACAAGCTTCTTTACAACCTCAAAGTTCATAAGGGGCTCGCCGCCGAAGAAGTCAACCTCGAGGTTTCGTCTCGTGCCTGAATTTTCGATAAGGAAATCGAGCGCACGCTTGCCCGTTTCGAAGCTCATTACAGCGCGCTCGCCCGAGTATTTACCCTGACTTGCAAAACAGTATGAGCAGTTTAAGTTACAGGTGTGGGCAATATGAAGACAGAGCGCCTTTACAACGCCCGAGGTCTTCTCCTTGAGCTCGCCCGCGATAGCGCGGAAATCGTCCTTTGAAAAGAGCTTTCCCTCGTCGCGAAGAGCGCATATCTCGTCGTAGCACTCCTCAATTTCGGCTTTGTCGATGTCCTCATACTTTTTTGAAACCTCGGAAAGAAGCACCTCGCGCGACTTTTCCTCAAAATTTTCTATAATGTCATAAGTTACATCGTCAACCGCGTGGATAGAGCCTGAGAAAACATCGAGAACGATATTGAGCCCGCCCATTTTGTATGTATGTATCATAGTGTTTTTTACTCCTCACGAAAAATACCGCCGTATATACGGCGGTATTTTGAAAGTTTTTCTTACTTCTTTGAAGAATTCTCGCACTTCTGGTTTGCGATACCGCAGCTTGTCTTGCAAGCAGACTGGCAAGAAGTCTGGCACTCACCGCAACCACCGTTTTTTGCACTCTGGCAAAGGTCACGAGTTTTTAAAGTCTTGATATGGTTCATTTTAAAAGCCTCCGTAAAGTTTTATATCTTTTTTAGTATTATATCACGCCAAAAGACCAAAAGTCAATAGCGGTATGTCTTAGAAATACACAAATCCGAGATCGACAACGCCACGGAGTCCGTATCCTGTGAGATTTCTTCTCATAATATCATCTACAAACCAGAGACAATCAAGCACAAGCGATGCGGCATTATTCTGGTGCAACTCTTTTTCATCCACAAACACCGCCTGTTTAAATTCAAAGCCAAAGTCCTGGCTAAAATCATCTTTGCTGAATGTCTGATCTTCCGAAACATCGGCATGGTCCCAGCCTTCAGGGTAATACTCATACTTTGTAAAAACCTCATCGTCATAGGGGCTGAAAGCAAGAACTACGCCAAAGCTGTCACCGCCGTCAAAATTGTATTCGCCAAGAAGATAGAAAAGATTTTCTCCGGAGTCATACGCAATATAGAGCCCTGCTTTTCCGCCGTCAGCTTCATATACTCCGCCGTATGCCAGCATATTACCGATTGTTATGTTGCTGTTATTTGCAATCCACCGATGCAGAACCTCTCGTGCCACGTCCGCTCTCGGAACGCCTATGACATCAACTTCGCCAACCGGGAGATGACTGTTTTCAAACTGTCCCGTGTGGTTGTGGGGGTCTTTTTCTTTATTGTAGCCCTCAATTACCGAAATCGGACGCGCGAGGTTTAAGTTCTGACCCTCTGCCCATATTGCAGAGGTGATGCCGATTACCTTTCCTGATTGATTTATAAGCGCGCCTCCCGATGAACCCTGAGAAATCGGAACGCTTATCTGGATATACTGCGCATCTCCGATAATACGGTTCGGATTTGAGACAAGCCCTTCTGAAATTGTGTTTTCAAGCCCCTGCGGACTTCCGATTGCATAAACAACCTGTCCGCCGCGCACGGCTTCTTCTTTTTCAATTTCGAGATATGGGAAGTCCTTGCCGCTAACTTTTACAACCGCCCAGTCTTCCTCAGCGCTGTAATCGTAAACACTCTCGATTCTGTGGACTTTTCCGCTATCGGAAAGGCGGATTTTTGCACTTGCCGCCCCCTCAATAACATGGTAGTTTGTTACAGCCGTACCGTCAGAGTCTATAAAGAAGCCACTGCCCATTGCAAAAGGCTTTCCGCTCTGGTCATACACCTCAATATAGAAAACGGCGGGGGAGCACTTCGCATAAATCTCTTCAGCTGTGAGCATCTTGCTCATTCCTTCGTTTTCAAACTCGGAGACATTATAGTATCTGTCGTAAGCTTCAACAGTGAACACTCCCGCTTCAATAAGCTTCTGAGCAAGCGTCTTGCGTGTTCCCTTGATTTGCGCCTCAAGCGCCGCATAAGAGACAAGCACAACATCCGCACGGAGGAATTTCATAATGTCGGGGTTTCCGCTCATGATTCCCGTCTGACGGGCGAGAGCAAAGGGGTTATCCCAGGTGAAATCCCCGTTGGAATCGGAATATCCGAGCGCGCGGAGAACGAAGGTTATATACATAGACGCCGAGGCTACGCTGTTACTTCCGAACTTTGTAGCGGATACGCCGTTTGTGAGGTTGTTCTCATAAGCATATCCTACATATTTATCAGCCCACTGCGGAACATCCAAAAACGGATGCCGTCCTCCCTTTGCAAGCGCCTCATTCTCACGACCGAGAACGCGGATAAGCATAACAAGAGCTTCAGTTCGCGTCGGCGCGCGGTCAAGCGCGAAATCAGTTTCCGAAACGCCCTTGAATATTCCAAGCGCTTTCAAATCTCTCGCAAGCTCTTCTTCGCGAACAAGAGTTCCGCTCGCCGCAAAAGCAGACATCGGAAGAAGAGATGTGAGCATAACGGCACAAAGTATCACCGCAATAAGCTTTTTCATTTTACTTTCTCCTTTGGGTCTTTTTTCTTTATTTTACCATATCTCCTGCCTTTTTACAAGTTCGCCTGTTATTTTCCGTTGCAGAAATTACGGTTTTATAGTATAATATTCTGTATTGAACAAAGGAGAGTCTTTTTATGGAATATATCGCAGGAAAATATGATATTGCCGTTATCGGCGCGGGGCACGCGGGCTGTGAAGCTGCGCTCTCTGCGGCGCGACTTGGCGCGCGCGTTATTTGCTTTTCCATAAACCTTGACTCCGTCGGAAATATGCCCTGTAACCCCGCTATCGGCGGTACGGCAAAGGGTCATCTCGTCCGCGAGCTCGACGCCCTCGGTGGCGAAATGGGTAGGGCTGCTGACGATACCTGTATCCAGTACCGTATGCTCAACCGTGGCAAGGGTCCTGCCGTTTATTCTCTCCGCGCTCAGGCAGACAGACGCGCGTATCAGGCGCGAATGAAGGAAGCGCTTGAGAAGTGTGAGAATCTCCACCTTCTTCAGGCTGAAATCGTAAAGGTTGAGGTCACTGACGGCGAAGTCTCCGCCGTTGTCACCGCAACGGGAGGAAAGTACCTCGTTTCAAAGTGCATTATTGCAACGGGAACATATCTCGGCGGTAAGACGACCGTCGGCGAAAGCTCCCGCGAGGGCGGTCCTGACGGTATGTTTGCCGCAACCGAGCTTACAGAGAACCTTCTTTCTCTCGGGCTTCCGCTCAGAAGATTCAAAACGGGAACTCCACCGAGAATCAATGCAAGGTCAATCGACTTTTCAAAAATGGAACCGCAGCCGGGGGATGAGGATATTGCTCCGTTTTCGTTTGATACGCAGCGCAAGCTTCAGAACCTCCGTATCTGCCACCTTACATACACAAACGAGGAGACCCATCGCATAATCCGCGAAAATCTCCACCGTTCACCGCTCTTTTCCGGAAATATAAAAGGCGTCGGTCCGCGATACTGCCCGTCTATTGAAGATAAGGTAATGCGCTTTGCGGATAAAAAGCGCCACCAGCTCTTTGTTGAGCCGATGGGCCTTTCCACCGACGAAATGTATATTCAGGGGCTGTCTTCCTCGCTTCCCGAGGATGTCCAGCTTCTTATAGTCCATTCTATCGAAGGGCTTGAAAATGCCGAAATTATGCGCTTCGCCTACGCGATAGAGTATGACTGCATCGACCCGACAGCGCTCGATGCAACTCTTGCGGTCAAAGCCGTCCGCGGTCTTTACGGCGCGGGTCAGTTCTGCGGAAGCTCAGGCTATGAAGAGGCCGCGGTCCAGGGCCTTATCGCAGGAATAAATGCCGCAAACTCACTTTTCGGCAAAGAGCCGTTTACACTTGACAGGTCAGAGTCATATATCGGAACGCTCATCGACGACCTCGTCACAAAGGGAACAAACGAGCCGTACCGTATGATGACCTCGCGCTCGGAATACCGCCTCTATCTCCGTCAGGATAACGCCGATTTGCGCCTTACGGAAAAGGGGTATGCGCTCGGGCTTGTTTCAAAAGAGAAGTATGAGCGAATGATAAACAAGAAAAAGGCAAGCGAGGACGAGCTTACCCGCCTTGAAAAGACGGTTATCCCTCCGGGAAAAGAAATAAACGAGTTTCTTATGGAACGCGGAACGAGCCCGCTCTCTACCGGCGCGAGCCTTGCGGATCTCATCCGCCGCCCACAGCTTGACTATGCGGCACTTTCTCCGTTTGACAAGAAGAGAGAAGAGCTTTCTCCGAATATTATCGAAACGGTCGAAATCTCGCTGAAGTACGACGGATACATAAAGCGCAGTATGTCGCAGATTGAACAGTTCAAAAAGCTTGAGCAGAAAACACTTCCCGAGGACATCGACTATATGTCGCTCATCGGACTCCGCACGGAAGCAAGGCAGAAGCTTTCAAACATCCGCCCGAAATCCGTCGGTCAGGCGTCACGAATCTCAGGCGTCAGCCCTGCCGATATTGCGGCGCTCCTGCTTTATCTTAAACAGAGGGGAAATAAGTAAAAATGGAAGCTTTACTTAACGATATTTTCAAAAGTCTTGATATTGAAGCTTCGGCAAAGCCCTTTATTACCTTTGCAGACGAGCTTATCGAAACAAATAAGGTCATGAACCTCACGGCGATAACAGAACCGCGCGAGGTTTGCATCCGCCACTTCGCCGACTCGCTCGCGCTTCTTACCTCTTATGACTTTTCGGGTAAGCGCGTTATAGATGTCGGTTGCGGTGCAGGCTTTCCGGGTCTTCCGCTTCGCCTTGCAAAGAGCGATATCTCGCTTACTCTTCTCGACTCGCTCGGAAAAAGAATAAATTTTCTCTCGTCAGTTTGTGAAAAGCTCGCAATTTCCGATGTCGAGCTTCTCCACGCGCGCGCTGAGGAGCAGGCGAACATAGAAGGCTATCGCGAAGGATACGACATCGCAGTTTCGCGCGCAGTAGCTGACCTTTCGATGCTCTCTGAGATGTGCCTTCCGTTTGTAAAGGTCGGCGGAGTAATGCTTGCGATGAAGGCATCCGACTGCGAAGAGGAAATAAACCGCGCAAAGAACGCGATAAAAACACTCGGCGGTAAGATTGAGAAGAGGTTTGACTACCCGCTTTATGACTCGGATATTACCC
This sequence comes from Eubacteriales bacterium, assembly GCA_045595605.1. Lineage (GTDB taxonomy): Bacteria > Bacillota > Clostridia > Oscillospirales > JAAYXM01 > SIG480. The sequence continues at coordinate 62,680 of JAZOAS010000149.1, read as the reverse complement.
ATACGGTGCTCATAATAAAGAAGGTATCGGAAACCCCCAAAAAATATCCCCGCCGCTTTGCAAAAATAAAAGCAAGCCCACTGTAAAATTTAAGATAAAGCCTCGGTGCAATGCACCGAGGCTTTTGTTGTTATCAATTTAGACGCCTTTTTTAAATTATTTTCCACTGCTCTAAATCTTCTTCTCTCTTCTTTTGCTGTTCTAATGAAGCAAAGTTTACTTTTTTCTCAAAAAAAGACTTTATATTCCCCTTTTTTGCGTTAATACAAAAACGGTACACCCAAGCAAACGGTAATAAATACGGTCTCTTACGCAAAAAGTCGTATTTACTCGTTGCTATTAGATTGTTATAACTGGGAAATAACTGCATTAAGATAACCCGAAATTTTGAAATCAATCTAAATTTACTGAAACGAAGATTATTTACGGATACGTTAATTCTGTTGTCCTCGTTGTTGCCACCAAAGACTCCGTTCCGAAAAATTATCTCTGTCTGTCTTTTCATCACTTCAGGGCCCAACTTAAAATCCCCTTCGAAAAAGCGTAACGATTTATCATTAAACCAGTATGCACAAAACGAAAAAATCACTTTTGCAAACTCTGTCATTTCTGTCTGTTTTAGATATTTAATAATAAGGGGTTTGTCTAACTCCGAACAATTTTTCAACATAAGACATAAGTCAACAAATTGCCTGAAGCCTGCTCCAGTAGAAGTCATATGCTTTTTTAAATGATATATCAAGTAGAGAAAATGAAAATTTTGTTCAAGCTCGTTGTTCTTTACATGATCCCAAAGATTGTTGAAGAATTTCTCCTCACAACTCTTATTAAAGACCTCTGGATATATTAACCTGTCATGTAGCTCTATCTCACAAACCCCTCTCATATATACCCATTCGTGATTTATGTTTCTTGACTTGTTTTCAAACCCCATCGAAATCAAATACTCGTGCACTTTTTCTCTATCGTTTGAATTAACAATGATATCGATATCCCCCATTGAGCGGTGATGCTCTTGATAATAGTACTTAGCTACAACACTTCCTTTAACAATACAATGTTGTATATTATTACTATTAAGGTATTCCTCTACCTCTGAAAGGCATTGCTCCTGTATTGTTTTAACCTTTATCATCTGTGCAAAATGATTTACCAATATATTCTTAGCTGAAGCGTCAATTTTATTTCCACTCGCCTGCTCTATAATTATACCAAGCAGTTGATGTTTTTTAGCTATTTCTATTAATTCGCTCCAATTAATATTTTCATCGAGCAAAGTTTGGCGGTTGTATATATAATCAGAAAGGATTGATAAAAATCTTTCTTGTTCTCTCAACATAATCCCTCCTTACCCTAACATAAGTTTCCTAATTGTTGAAGTAATGCTTTTCCTGATTCTCTTGAGAAATTATCTAATTTCTTCGCAATCACTTCATATTCTTCCGCTGTGATATCATTATCTGCATAATGCGGTTTTTCCAATCCATGACTTTGCAATCCCAGATCTTCCAGCACAGATACTATCCTGGCACTGTTATCTTTTGGTAACAATGTTGAAAACTGTTTTTGGAATATAAGCGAAAACATCGTTGCGTGGAATGAATTTGAAATGACATATTCTGCGTTTTCTATCAGATATAAAAATTCTTCAGGCGATGCTGATTTTAAATGAACATCACATTTGCACTTTTTAACACAAGTTCCTATCAAAATAGTTTTGCAATTCAATTTTTCTTTCAAACAGGCAAGCATCAAATTCATTGCTTCTTTATCAACCGCCTGCGCCAAATAAACCAGAATATATTTATCGCTTACTTTCACTTTTCGGGCTATTGCTGAATATGTACTTCTTGTGTTTAAAAAAACGGGGTCGCAAACATGCTTCACCGGTACTTTTGTAACACTTGATACCTCAGCAATGCTCGATGGTTCTCTTACGGAAATCCATTTGTAGTTTGAGCAAAAAGTGGCTATTGTTTTTTTGTTTTCCAAACTGACTTTTTCTTTTCCCAAGCTGACTGCATATGCAACTTTATTCTCATCAGTAAACCCCAAATAATATGCAGGGTCTCTTCCACACATAAAGGTATCATTCCATAACTGGTCACTCCCAGTAATGAAGCAATCTGCCGTCAGCTTTGCATTTTTTAGCTCTTCAAGCGTGAAGTATTTTTCAGTTGTAACTTTTAGATGCTCTTTTTTAAATAGCTTAAACTTTCTATCCTTTTTTATTGTAGGAAAGAAGAAAAGCACTTTTTTTGCAAAAGCTCTAATTTTACTTCCGTTATACTTCAAATATTGAGGGGTATAATCTATTATTTCATTTTCGATGCCGTTTTTCAACAAAAACTGTTGGAGAGCAAACGCCTGTAATGAAGAACCACAATTATCTGTATCATGGAGTGTTATCGTTAATGTTTTCATACAGTTCCTCTCATCTTTCTTATAATCTTAATACATGACATCGGAAGTATTCTTTTGATTTTTTCTTTTAATATACTCTTACTATGCATCTGTTTGTGCAACTTCTCCACGGCTTCAAATCCACCATCAGAATATGTTTTCCAAAACAAATCTGCTTCAGAACCCCGTTCAGAGGGGTGCAAAAGGTTTGGGTTTTCTTTCGTCATTGTTTCCATCTCTGTCTCAACATAACTGAATAAATCTAAACATTCATTAAATATGCTCTGACCCTTTAACGAAGAAACAATAATTGCGGAAACGCCAAGATCGGGGTCAACATTCTGAATAAGGGCGCGTCCACCCCAAAAATCACCGATGGTAATATCGCCTTCTCGGTTTATCTTTGCGAACGGGCATTCGTAGCATGATTCTCTGTAAGTTGCGTTCACTACATAATAATAGTAGTAGGAACTCTCTGCATACGACAAGAACTTTTCGCGAACTTTCCCGTCCTTTTCATAGGTTATTTTTAATAAATTCCCCCATCCTTTTTTCTTGTCCCTGAAGGATACACTTATAATTCTTCCTCCAAGCTTTCTTGACAAATAATCAAGGTAATCACGAAACAGCTCCCTGCTTGCAACGCCGTGACATATTATTTCACAGCAAACGAGCTTGTCATATTCTTTATTAAGATATTGCCTTAGTGCAGCCACTTTGCATGGCGTTCCGGAATATAAAACTCGTCTTCCTTCATCAAGAAATCTTTTTGCCTCCGAAAAAGATTCCTTCGCTTCTGCTTCCACATATTTCGAACCTTGCATTTTTTTTAGGGTCTCTATGCGCTCTGCATATGTAATGATGGGCATCTGTTCGTCATCAAGTATGCAACCGAAAACAACTCCGCCTTCTTCTATTATCTTTTTTGCAAACACAAAAAAAGCTCCGCCTGATGCACTGTCTTTCAAGGAAACATGGTCTCTGGAAACTGCTGCATAATACTTTTGACTAAATTCGTTTTTTGCTTCTTCTGACCCCATTGGACACCTGTTATTGCACACAGTGCAACCTATGCATTTGCTCTCGTCAGCCTTAGGAAGCATAAAACCAAATGTGTCCTTTTCCATCCTGATAGCATTTGTCGGACAAAGGCTTTCGCAAATACCACAACCACAACAAATCTTATTAGACTCTACCATCTGCTTCACCCACCGTTTCAGATGCATATTTTTTTATATTCTTTTTCCAGGAAATTTTCAATATAATCTTTGTAGTGATTTTCCCAAAGCTTACGGGCGTTTTCGGACAATTCCTCAAGTTTTGATATGTCGCTGAAAATATTCACCGCTTCAAGAATCGAACTGACCCCTTCCTCAACAACGATTCCTGTGTTATACTTTTCAATCTTTTCGCCTACTAAGGTTCCTTTCGTTGTCAAAAGCGGTTTATTCAGCTTTAATGCCTCATAATATTTATTCGGCGCAGCAAAACGATGAACCGGATTTGTTAGGTAATAAAGGGCTACAACAACATCTGTTTGGGAAAGGATGGTCTGTCCTTTATCATATTCAACCGAACCCCAAAAATGTATGTTTTTATACTTTTTTGCAGCATTTTCAACTGTTTCGATGAGGCCACCGTATCCTGCAATTTCAAGAGAAATATCCTCGGCTTCTCCTACTGCCCTCAGAAGGTCTTCAAGCCCTCTGTTATAATCAAAAACACCAACATATCCAAGAGTTAACTTGTAATCACGCTTCCTTCTCTTTACTTCTTCTATTACTGAAACATCAGGTACATAATCTTTATATGGAATATTCGGCATTACAAGTAAATTTTTTGCAAGTGTCGCGGCTTGTTTTTTTCGCTCTTCTTCACAAATAATTACAAAATCGCTTTTCTCAAAATATTTGTTCTCAAGTTTTTCAATATAGCTGAAAACAAAATTGTTATCGAGCTCCGAGCTAATCCAATCGAAAACATCAAAAATTATCTTTATATTTCTTTTCTTTGCAAATCTAAATGAGGGTATAACAGCATCAACATCGCATGCATGAATTACACTAATATCTTTTTTTCTTATCCTCAGCTGTTTGTTTACAAAGAGCATCCATTCAATCTTCGGCAATATATTGAATATCTTTTTCCCATATTCTGCCCGTTTTTTAAAGAAAATATGGTGTTCATCATCTGAACAAATGCCTTTTCTGTCCCAACCCAATGTCAGAAAAGGAATGTTGTTCTTTGTCAAAAAACCCTCATATGTCTTTATTCTTGGTTCAATACACTCATTATCTCGGATTATGATAACCATTATTTATTCCCCTCACCGTTAATTAATGCATTAATCCTTTTCCCTTGCTTTTCAGCAGTAAATACCTCGCACACACGAGCAAAGCCTTTCTCACCCAGTGCGCAGCACAAATCCCTGTCTTCATATACTTTCAGTATCTTTTCTGCTAAATCAATATGATTATCACACTCAAATATATATCCCGTCTGTCCATCAACGATGATATCAGGTATGCCACCTATATTTGAGCCTATAACCGCCTTTCTTGCATACATTGCCTCTAAAAGAACCATGCCAAAGCTTTCCTCTTTTGACGGAAGTACAATAAGGTCGGCATTGAGGAAATACTCATAGATATTTTCGGCAAATCCGCAAATAGAAACCACTTCCGCCGAAGCCTCATTCTTGATCTCTTTCATGTAACTTTCATTATTGCAGACGCCCACAAGATTAAGCTTAATATTGCATCCTTGTTTTCTTAACTGCATAACTGCTTTTACCAATGTCAGGACACCTTTTTGTTCCTGGATCGTTCCGGCAAAGACGACCAAAAAACCCTTTTCTCTTTCATCGGAACGCTTTGCGTTCTTTATTTTTTCTTCAGCACTCTGCAAGCTCAATCCATTGTTAATAACAACAATATTCTCACTTTCTATTCCACTTTTCTGTATTTTACTCTTTACATCATTGGAAACACATATAACATACTCTGCATTATTAATTGCAATCTTTGTAAAGCGATTAATGTCTGTGACTTTTCCAAATCCATGAGCGTGATATATATACGGGACACCACAAAAACATTTGATCAAATATGCAAATAAAAATTCTTTCTTACCACTGACATATAATAGGTTTATCTCTTTCTTCCTGACAAACTTTGCAATTTTGAAAAAATACGCCAGATATTTGACTCCATATTTCAAACAAATTAATATTTTGCTGAAAACTCCGCGCTTCCAGCCAAGAGCTTTTTCAGAATTTAATAACATTTTTACAACTTCGATATTATCAAGTTGTCCAATTTCCAAATCATCCATTTCGCTATATGGATTCAAGAAAAAAACTTTGTTTTCCTTTGCCATTTCAGGCAATATGTTTTTATAGACTGCCTGGACGCCGCCAAAAGATGTTATAAATTCTAAAACCAAAACATTTTTCATCTTAATTTTCCTTCAGTATTTTTTTCAGCTCATTTTTCAAGATTTTTGTTTGATTGTCAAACGAAAACTCATGTGCTGTCTTCACAGATTCTGATGCTAATTTAAGTCTGAACTCGCCATCCTTAACTCTGTTAATGGCTTCTTCCAACATGTTCAGATCGCCTTTTTCAAATAATAGCCCGTTCACTTCATTTCTGACTATTTCAGGGATTCCTCCGACATTTGAAGCTATTACAGGCAACCCACAACTCATTGCCTCAGCAATAACCAAGGGAAGTCCCTCGTTTTCAGATGGAAGAACCAGGATATCATGCCTTTTCAATTCGGAAAAAAGTTCATCTCCCCATTCCTTTCTTCCCGAAAATGCGACCGTTTCATTTAATCCAAGCTGTATAGTCAAAGCTTCCAGCTCTTCTTTTTGCGGACCGTCGCCTATAATATTAAGACTTACCTCACTTTGTTTTTTAAGTGCGAACAACAGGTCTTGCACCCTCTTCTCCGGCGAAAGCCTGCCAACAAAAACTAACTTAAGGCCTTTTCCAATAGTGTTCGGTTCAGCATTTTTCAAATCAACAATATCTGCTTCTCTGAAGCGATTTTCATTAACAACTATTGATTTTACCGATTCTACTGCATACTTTTCCTTGAGTTTGTTCGAAACAAATATTTGCAAATCCATTTTTTTGGCAATAGCAGAATAAAGCTTTTTCTGAAAAAAGTTCAGGGCCGATAACAACAGCTTCTTAACTTTCGAGGAGGAAAACGATAAGATGCAGTCAGGATCTCCCACCATCTGACTGAAATAAATCTTCCCGTTATGCTTTTTCTTGATCTGCAAGCCATAAATGTATGAAGATATAAAGCAAAATTTCAAATACGAAATATCGCTGATACTATTCAGTCTTTTTGAAACTTCGAATATGTTTCTTATTTGCTTTATTTTGTTTTTATCTTCTACATTTATAAACTCTACCGAGCAATTCGACCAGGATATTAACTTATAGCTTTCTTTCGGGTTGATTTTTCTTATACGGGCGATAACAAACAAATGTTCGACTCTCGGACATAAAGACACAATTTCATCAGGAGAAAAATACACCTTGCAGTAATAATTCTCTCCATCCGTATAGAATATAGAGTCGCTGACATATGTCATTTTCATATTAACACCCCCACATACCCTTACTGAAAAGCTCTGCGAATCGAATCTAAATAAAGAGCATGATAATCCACTTCATTATATACTTTCCGATAATCACGGTATAGTTTTTCGTCGCACCATTTTCTGAATGTCGGAATAAATTCTTCTTCAGAAACACTTTCTCCTGCCTTGAATGTCTCAAAAACCTTTTTTATGGTTAAATTGGAAATTGCAAGGACAGGAAGACCAAGCGAAATATAAACATTTAACTTTGCCGGTGTCACATACCGATAATACCCCTCATCAGGATATACAATAAGCCCGAAGTCGCACTGTCCTGCAATTTCATCATGCTTTTTTGAATCAACATATCCCTTATAGGAAACTCTGCCATTTTTTAATTCGTTAAGCCATTCACCGTTTTTGCCACAAACAATCAATTCTTCATTTTCGGTAAGGCAATTACATATCTCAAGAAGCTTGTTTTTTTCATAGCTCCGTGTAAGCTCACCCGAATAAAAAATCTTTGTGGGCTTACCGTCACCTTTCGGTATCCCCTGGGGCGCATATCCAACCGAACAAACAAAACTCTCTGCGTTGCTGTTTATTTCTCTATCTTCAATTAACTTCTTAAATCCTTCTGAATAATAAATAATTTTGGATGCCTCTTCGATTATCCTGTTTTCAAACTTAAGAAACTTATCATAGGATATCTGTATATGTTTGGTATTAAAACTCTCCTCCTGCTCCTTCGGCAAATCTATAATAATAAAAACCAGCTTCCCGCCACTTATCTTTTTTATTTTGAACATTATTTTATAGAACAAAGAGGAAATATGATATTTTATTCTCGATGTCGCAGGATATAGCGGTATTGTAGGATAAATAAACGCAACAATATCGCCTTTAAGCAACCATATATAGGTTTTAAAAATAAGATATATACTTTTCAGTAACTGAACTGCTTTGTTTTCAGAAGAAAAAGCGTATGATAAGCTATCAGAAAAAGCTTCTTTGATTGACCTTGCTATGCGTGAACAAGTAAAAGCAACAGCCCCCGCGCGGTTTTCATCTTCATTTACCGGAGAAATTATTCTTATCATAAAAGAGTCCTTTCTCTAATTCTTTGTCATTTTTTGCTTGTTAAAAGCTTCGCTGTCAACATATCTGACAATCTCAAGTCCCAGAATTGTATAGTACAGACATCCTACTGTCGGCTCGAAAAGCGCATCCTGAGTAAATCCCAATGCCAATATGTATATTGTGATAAGCACCATTGAATTTGGGATTACTTTTAGGGCCTTTGCTCCTAACTTAAGTGTCTTGACAATGCCTGCAATAATAAAGGGTGCTCCTATCAATCCGCACCATACAAACAAGTCAGCATACATATTATCAGCAGTTGAAATCCTGTTTCCGTACCGGGCGGTAATCAGCTGCAAATTTCCGTTTCCAAATCCCGTTCCCAAAAACAAAAGCTTAGGGTTTTCAAACATCATACCCATTAGTTCCCAGAATGTTCCCATTCTTGATTGGTAACTTGCGGTCTTGTCGATACCACCAACAAAAGAATCAATAATTCGTTCTGTAGCCTGAGGCAAAAACTTTTTGCCTAACGCCAAGCCAACCGCTATTATAGCTATAGCCACTAAAAGGATTTGAAATTTCTTTATTATTGTGCTGTCACTCATGAAGAGAAGCATAAAAAGCATTGTAATTGCAAGAGCCAGAACGCCGCCTCTCGATGAACACGCCAGCACCATAAACGCAGATATCAATATCATAGGAATTTTAAATGACGGCTTATACTCCGAATTAATCATATAAATAAGAAGCACACCAAAGACACCTGCTATAATATTGGGGTTTACCGTTCCTTCTGCTGTATAGCGAACAGCATCCGACGAAATGATCCCTCGCAGGTTTGTTAATGTGTATATAATAATGACAGTCAGAACCCAATTAGTTGTTTTTTTTCTTTTCTCAGGAGGAACAAATCTGTAAATATATATCGGGATTATGAGCATCGAAAGCCAGCGTTTTATGAGATTCATTACCGTAGAGGTAAGGCTTGAACCTATTGCAAACGACGAAAAACAATTCAATAACGCACCCGCAACTGATATTAAAATAATTCCTTTAATAACGCCCGCTGTATCTTTGTCCCTGATGCTTTTTTTGCCATTCTTGAAAAAAAGCTGAAATAAACAAATAGCCAGACACATATCAGAAAGTGTAAAATTATATACACCTAAAGAAAATATATTAAAATAATACAACTTTGACGCTATCAATAATGCTATTAAAACTACACTCATTACTTTTCCTCTAATCTCCTGATTTCTTTCGCCGGAACTTAATATAATAACAATACTTCCTTCAACCTTAACTTTTGTCTATCTGACTGTTCAGGGCAACAAACTGACCATAAATCTTTTTTCCTTCCAACAGCACATATACTGCCATCCATACTGCGCCAACAGCAAAAGCAAGAACGACACCATTAATCTGTGTATATGCCCTTAAATAAGAGTGCAATAACGCAAATGGTGCTGTTATAACGATATTTCGTGATATGACCGGAATAACAGGTCGTATCCACAATAGTTTTTTTACTTTTAATACTCGCTTTGCGAAAAGTGTCTGCGTCAGGCACAAAACTGCTTGACTTATTATCGTTGCAATAGCAGGTCCAGCCGTTCCAAGCACCTTATACAATACTATATCTAAAATAACATTTACCGTGCACGAAATGATTGAACAATACAGTATATTTTTTGTTTTTCCCGTTGCATTAAGCATTGTTCCCCAATATGTACAGTCAATTATGTACGAAATGCAGTATATTCTGAATATTCCTGTTCCCGAAACATATTTTTCAGAATAAATAAAAGTAATAACCTCCGGAGCAAAAACAATCAAAGCAAAAGCTATAGTGGAGATGATATCAATAGAAATTTTAATCGCCTTGTTCCAGATCTCTATGGACTCTTGTTTTTTGCCTTCTGATATTTTTTTTACTATCAAAGGCAATGTTACCATACTAATAGCTGTTGCGATTAATCCAACCGGCAAAACTTTTGAAGCATTTGCATATATCGCGAGCTCTTCTGTCGAGCACAGATTTCCTATAACCAATTTATCAAGTTCAATATTAATCGTTCCTACCGCGGATGCCAAGCCTACCGGCAATGCATATTTCAAAACCTCTTTGACCAGTTTTTTATCAAATGCTGGCTTAAGCTTACCAAATGCTTTTGAAAGAAGAATATACTCAGTTACAGTTAATAAACTTAAAACAACTGTATATGAAACCATATACTCGTTGAAACCAAGCCCCAGTACCTTTATAATTACAACTATAAGACACGAGGACACGCCGTAAATCAACCTATATATCGCTATCCATAATGTTTTCTCTGCGATAACCAATGCATTTTCCATTGTAGCATCAATAATTCTTATCCACGGATAGGCGAGCAGAAAATACCAATATAGCGAAAACGAGTCATTGTTGAAGTACTGCTTCAAAATCGGAACAGCTACAATCATTATTATTCCGATAAGAATACTCATTACGGTATCTACTGTATAAAATACGCTGAAAAAGTGTCTCCTGTCACACTCATTTTCGGCTTTTGACCCAAAATATGTAACAGCATACGGGAGACCAAGGTCGCAGATTGTGACAACTAAAGAAATCGCCAAAATCATCTGTGTATATGTGCCATATTCGCTTAATGTTCTGAAACGGGACAAAAGTGCTGTGTTGATGAATGAAATCAACGCGCTTGCAATTTTAGATATTGTAATTACACTTACATCCCTAAAAATTCCGTTTTTCATCTAGTTAACCGCCTATATACGATAATATTTCTCTTTGGTTGACTCCATTTCAGATATATTCTTCAATCCGATGCTTTTTTGTATGTTTTTCAGAGATGAAAAACATACATTGTTCTTTTCAGAGAGCTGTGAAACCAACTCTTCTACCTTATCAATGCTATAGTTATAATAGTGAAACAATGCAACAATACAGTATGTAGCACTACTTTCCGCTTTATCTATCTTTTCCACAAGATCAAGTATACTTTCTATTCCACAAGTAAACGGCAACCGCTTTATTTTTCCGCTTGTTGCATCACGCCCGAACATTCTGTTCGCCGACGGCCCGTCTGAAATCAGTTCAAAACCTTCTTCTGCCAATATTTTTACTGTATTCTTATCATACGTGTTAAACGGAGGAACAAATACTTTTACTTTTTGTCCGAGCTGCTCCGCAAGGTTATATGTGCCTCTTTTTAACTGTCTTTTTTGAATAAACAGCGGTTTCTTTCCAAACTCTCCATATACATGAAGAAGCTTTTCTAGAATCCCTCGCTTGTGCTTATACCCGTGCAATGCAATCTCAATTTTTTCTTCCCGAAGCGCGTTATAAAATTTCTTGCTGAACAACTCTCTTTTATGCTTTTTCAGGTTTTTTCCCTGCGGAACTACGGATAATGTAATTGGGCAATTATATTTATCTGCAATATCGATCAACTTCATATCATATTGCATTGCTTCTTCATAAGCGCCCCAGTCATCGTATCTTAAGCAAACTATAATTTGTGACATACTCTTTACACCTTTACCGAACCAATCTCTTCAATTCGTCCAACTCATTTTGTACTCTTACATCCCACGAATAAAACATATTCGAAGATTCTTTTGTTCCTTCGATAAGCTTTTCTCTCAATTGCTCATTTGAAAAGAGCTCTTCTATCGTCTTTGCAATCAGCTCCGGGTTCGGTTCGTTAAGCAAAATACCATTCTCTCCGTTTGTAATAACAGTATTTGTATCTCCGACATCATATGTAATGATAGGGAGATTTATTTTAATTGCTTCAATCAACGGATTTCCCGAATTTGTGCTGTCAAAGAACGAGAGAAACACATCTGAAGCCTGCAAATATTCCTTAACCTTCTCATGTGGCTGACTTCCACAGAAAACAAAATACTCTCCGAGTCCATATGAGCGAATCAAATCTTCAAGTCGCTGCCGTTCTTCGCCATCTCCAACGAAAAGATGCTTGATCTTTGACGAAGAAATCCCAAGATTTTTGTATGCTTCCACTATCCTTTCACATCGTTTCCACTTTGCCAGTCTGCAAACAGACACAGTATAGAACACATCTTGTTCCAAATTCAGTCTTGTTCGCAATGTGGGTTTATCTTCAGACAGAGGGGAAAAGTCAAATCCATTGCGCCAGAACCTCATATTTTCTGCGTTCTCAAGAGATTTGAGTGTTTTATCCCCTTCAGTTCCATCGTTTGTCATTATTATCAGATCTGCCTTTGTTTCAAGTGCCCGATAATGCAACTTGTACTTTTTTTTGCAATATCTAACCCCGAATTTCTCTTCCCACGACCTGATAAAGCTCCCCTGAAACCTTGTTACAAGTGGCTTATTATACCTTTCGGATAACTTTTTCGCAACTTTTACTCCGTATATCTCATATCCATAAACAATGTCATAGCCTTTGCAGTTTTTGTATTTATTATATACTTTTATCGGAAATAAAACTTCTGTCATTAATTTTGAAAACAATCTTTTAAGGAACTTGTTTCTGTAAAGAAAAGCCAATGTTCTCGGCGAGAAAACCTTTATTCTGTCTATAATTATATTATCTGCTATATATTCTACCGGTTCACCAAACTTCTGTGATGCTTCATCATATTCCTTCTTTTTTTCTGTTGTAACGAAATCGACGTGAACACCTTCCGCGCTAAGTTTTTGCAATATTTTAAGCATCGGCGAGAAAGTGTTTAAATCGCCCCAGATATCATGATTACTTATCATTAATATTTTTTTAAGCATCATACTTTAGAACTCCCTGAACAATTTATTGCTCTCTACAAGCTTCAAATAGCTTATTTACGGTCATATTAACGACCATCTCTTTATCGAAGTTTTCTTCCATGTGCTTGCGACCGCAAGCACCCATTGTTTTTCGTTCTTCAAAAGTCAATTCCAAAAATTTCTCCATTTTTTCAGAAAGGCTTCTTGAATCTTTTGCTTCACATAAAAATCCGCTTTCGCCATCAATCACAGCCTCTCTGCATCCGGGAATATTACTGGTTATAACCGGTCTTCCGGTTGATGCACACTCCAGGTTTGTATTTGCCATACCTTCATGCCAGGAGGGCAATACAAAACAATGACATTCTTTTATAAAAGGCTTTACATCTTCCTGATATCCGTGATAATTAAGCCAACCTTCCTCTTCACATTGTTGAAGCGTTTCTTTGTAGTTTTCCTCAAAACCACCAACAACATCAAGGACACACTTCGCTCCATCGGCTCTCAATCTTCTCATAGCCTCGATAAGCTCATTTATTCCTTTCTCTTCCATAACCCTGCCGACAAAAAGAAATCTTATTTTTTCTCCGTCTTCGGGGTATTCCTGCACTTTATATGTATCAAGATTTACTCCTGCACCATTCAACACACAACATTTTTCATCTTTTACAAGCCCCATAGAAACCAGTATTTTCTTATTTTCGGCGTTTTCAAAAAAAACAACCTTCGCCTTCTTTAACGCCAGCTTATACAAAAGCTTTACAAGTCTGAGTGCCATACCGTTTCTCTGGAAAACAGTTCCAAGCCCTGTTATATTTACTCCATACGGTATTTTTAAAAGACGGCTTGCAATCCCACCGTATATATTTGGTTTGATCGTATAAGTTATTACAAGGTCCGGTCTCTCTGATTTAAGAAGTTTTCGGTATTGAAAGAACAATTTGGCATCAATTAAAGGATTCATCCCTCTTCGCTGCATTGGCGTATCAAAAAAAACGCATTTTTCTTTCAGCAGGTCCACAAGCTTGCCGTACGGCAGAGCAATCTCAACCTCGTTATTTTCCAAGAGAGCATCTATCAGTTCTCGCCTGAATTGGTAAAGACCGACATCATTATTTGCAAGTATAAGTATTTTCATCGGTTCACCCCCCATAAAAAACTACTCATTTCCTCTTTGCCGGAATGCCGATATATGTTCCGGGTTCTGTGATATTCTTCACTACAACGGAACCTGCACCTATGACGCAACCGCCACAGATGCTTATATTATTTATAACCGTTGCACCTATTCCTACCCAAGTTTCGTTCCCAACTTCAACCGTTCCGCCAAGCTTTGCGCCGACAGAAATGTGGCAGTAATCACCAATTGTATTGTCGTGCTCTACAATCGCACCACTGTTTATTATGCAATGATTACCGATTTTTGCTTCTGCATTTATTACGGCATTTGGCATAACAACAGACCCTTCACCAATTTCCACAGAAGGGGAAATCACAGCTGTAGGATGTATCGCAGAATACCACTTAAGCGGAAGTTCTGACATTTTCTTTCTTACTGCCGTGTTTCCGATTCCGATTACAAATTCCGCATCGCTGTATTTTCCGTAATCAGCTATTTTACCAAGCGTTTCCTTGCTTTCATCGTCATCAAGAAAACCCAGGACCTTATCGCCATTTGCCCTGACAATATCAGCTATTACGCGACCGTGTCCGCTCGCTCCAATTATAATAACATTCCTGTTCAACTCTGAGCCTCCACACTTTCCTCCGGTGTTCCTGTAAAGTATTCCATTGTTGCGGAATTTTCGGAGTTTATACCCTCGCTCTTCACAAATGCACACCATACCGTCTTGAAAACGAGCTTCAAATCTCCGAAAAATGTGATATTATCGACATACTCTACATCCAAATCAAATTTTTCTTCCCAGGTTATGGCATTTCTCCCACTTGTCTGTGCAAGCCCCGAGAGCCCCGGGCGAACCTCATGACGGCGCCTCTGCTTTTCGTTATAGAGAGGCAGATATTCCACAAGAAGCGGTCTTGGGCCGATGACGCTCATATCGCCCTTGAGGATATTGAACGCTTCGGGGAGCTCATCAAGACTCGTCTTTCTGAGAAGTTTTCCGAACTTCGTGAGGCGGACATCATCCGGCAATAACTCGCCGTTTTCGTCCCTCTCGTCCGTCATCGTGCGGAATTTATACAGTTTAAATATCTTTCCGTCTTTTCCGGGGCGGTCCTGTTTGAATAAAACAGGGCTTCCGAGCTTTACGCGGACGAGTATCGCAACAATTATGTATAACCACGAAAATACACTTATTGCCGCAAGCGCGCAAAATATATCTATCGGGCGCTTAAAAAACTTTCTATACATCAAAAACACGACCTTACGATTTCAATTACCTTATCCTGTTCGTCTTTTGTCATCTTATTGTCACTGGGCAGGCACAGTCCGCGTGCGAAGATATCCGCGCCGACATCCTCAGCACCGCCTGCGATATACGCGTTTGTTCTGCAACGACCGCTTCCGTCAAGCGTTACAAACTCGTGCATCCTGTACATCGGCTGCATGTGCATCGGCTTCCAGACGGGGCGACCTTCGGCGTTGAAGCTCGCAAGCTTCTCCAGAATCTCCGTCGGGCAGGTTTTTCCTTTTTCCTTTATGTAGAGTGCAGATGAATCGTCTCTTACCTGCTTGCACATATACTCTTTATCAATAATCATAGCCGAGAGCCAGTAGTTCGGCTCGGTTCCGTCCGTAATCGGGTTCATCTTCACGGGGAGACCGGCAAAGCCGTCGCGATATCTCTCGTAAATCGCCTTTTTCTGAGCAATGTGCTCCTCAAGATGCGGATACTGACCGCGGACAACGCCCGCGATGACATTGCTCATACGGTAGTTATAGCCAACCTCTTCGTGCTGGTACCACGGCGCATTCTCACGCGCCTGAGTTGACCACTTGCGCGCCTTGTTTGCAACCTCAATATCATTCGTGAGAAGGCATCCGCCGGCGGAGCCCGTAATAATCTTGTTTCCGTTATAGCTTACGGCAGAGTAGTCGCCAAACGAGCCGCACTGACGGCCGTTTACGGTTGCGCCCATAGCTTCAGCCGCGTCTTCGATTAAAAGCGCACCGTGCTTCTCGCAAATTTCCTTTATAATATCAATTCTTCCGGGGAAGCCGTAAAGCTCGGCATAAACGACAAGCTTTACATCGGGGTACATCTCAAATGCGCGCTCAAGCGCCTTGGGATCCATATTCCACGACGAGTCCTCAGTATCAATAAAGACAGGGATACCGCCCTCATACACAACGGGGTTAAGGGTTGCATCGAATGTCATATCCGAGCAGAAAACGCGCTTTCCCTCAAGAGCACCGTGGCTTATCGCGGGTTTTCCGTAAAGCGTCTCGCCCGCGTGCTTCACCGCAAGGTGGAGCGCCGCAGTACAGCAGGAGAGCCCGACGGCATATTTCATTTCCGCTTTTTCGGCGGCAATACGCTCAACCTCGTTGATGTTCTCGCCAACCGTACTCATCCAGTTTGTATCATACGCCTGCTTAACATATTCAAGCTCTTCACCGTGCATTGTCGGTGTGGCAAGCCAGACTTTTTTTTCAAACTTTTCCAAAATATATTTCCCCCGATCAATCGGATTTTACAATACACCTATGCTATCATACATTATACTACTTCATATACAAAAGGTCAAGAAGCGAAGTGTTTTTTACCATATTTTTGTACTATTACGACAAAAAAGGAATGAGCCGGAAGGCTCATTCCTTTTATCTTCTTTTTAAGAAATATATTGTATCAATTCCCTCACCACGGTCGTCCTTAATTCTCTTGATTTCATCAAAAGAGAATTTCGAGAGGACTTTTATATGCGCGGCATTTGTTGACCAGGTTCGAGTGAAGATATTTCTGTCACGGAATATGTCGTTGAAAAGATGGTCGTATGCTTTTGTAAGCGCACCTTTTCCGCGAAGGGTTGCGGCGATTACTGCTGTTCCTATATAGATATTCGGAGTTTCCGTAATGATCTCATTTTTGAGGTTTTCCGCAAACGATACAAACCCACAAAGTGCGTCTCCCTCAAAAATGGCGAGAACCGATTCCTTGAGCATTGCAGAGCAGTAATTGCGGATGTTCTGCTCGCTTCGCACATCCGAAAAGGTGTTCCGATTGGTCTCACGGTTTACATTGCGCTTTGAAAGCGGGGGAAGAAAGTCATCATCCGCGTCTTTGAGCATATTAAGAATTTCTTCTTCGTATTTTTCTTTTTCGACTGAAGAAAGAAGCTTAAATTCCATAGTAAAACTCCTTAAATTTTCTCGGTTACAAGTATATTCTCCGAAAAGAGAAGTGTCAAGGTTTGGTAAAACAAAAAACGACGGTCGTTTTTTCGAAAGAGCGACTAAAGGTAACATATTTTCTATGTGAACTTCTTATTCAAGAACTTTTTTCAATGAGGCATCGCCTACGGCGATATGATGTTTTCCTCTTTGTTCAAAATGATGTTGCTCGTTAACTTGCAATGATGCGATGTTTGCCAAATGTGCCACAAGGCACACATCATTCGCGAAGCGAACATCATTGACGAAGTCAACATCATTTGCCGTAGGCAAACATCATTGAAAAAGACCTGATGCAAAGCATCAGGTCATTTTCTGGTGGAGGAGGGTGGATTCGGACCACCGAAGTCGAAAGACAACAGATTTACAGTCTGCCCCCTTTGGCCGCTCGGGAACTCCTCCATATAGCTGGAGCTGGTGATAGGACTTGAACCTACAACCTGCTGATTACAAATCAGCTGCTCTGCCAATTGAGCTACACCAGCATTTTTAACAGCCTATAAATAATATCAAAAATTTTTCCGTTTGTCAACAGTTTTCTTTGAAAAATTTTTATTCTGTCGCGTGAACCTTTTCCAAAGTCCTTTTCAGGAAGATAAGGCACATGATAAGCGACGCGACTTCCGCAATCGGGAAAGCAAACCAGACAAGATTAAGTATGCCCGTTTTTGAGAGCAAATATGCCGCGGGAATAAGAACGACAAGCTGTCGGCAGATTGAGATAATAAGCGAATGGAACGGGTTTCCTATCGCCTGACAGACGGAGTTTACTATAATACAGAAGCCCGCAACGATAAAGTGGGTTGCGATTATACGAAGCGCGGGGATGCCGAGCGTAAGCATCTCAGGGGATGCGTTGAAGAAGCCGAGAAGAATCTCGGGGAAGAACTCAAAAATAATCGTTCCGCAAGCCATAACCGACATCGCGGTAATTATCGCGACGGTTATCGTCTTCTTGATTCTGTCTGGGCGACGCGCGCCGTAGTTGTACGAAATTATCGGAATCATACCGTTATTGAGACCGAAAACGGGCATGAATATGAAGCTCTGGAGCTTGAAGTATGAGCCGAAAACTGCGGTTGCGGTGGTAGAAAAGCCAAGAAGAATCTGATTGAGGCAGAAGTTCATTACCGAACCGACCGACTGCATGAGAATTGACGGGAAACCGATTGTATAAATCTTTCCCGCTGTTTCTCCGTTGAAGCGGATTTTCTTTATAGAGATGTTTATCTCGCGGTTTACCGTGATATTGAGGATAATCGCAACAATCGCCGCGATAATCTGACCTGAAATCGTTGCATATGCCGCACCCGCGACATCAAGACCGAAGCCTATCGGCATCGTGAACGCGCCACCGAAAAGAACTTCACCCTTTTCAAAAATGAGAATCGGGTCGAGGATTATGTTTATAACCGCGCCGATGAGCTGGCAGACCATTGCGAGCGAGGTTTTTCCCGTTGACTGGAGAAGTCGCTCGAAGCAGAACTGTGAGAAGATACCTATTGAGAAGATAAGGCAGATACTTGCATAGTCTGTTCCGTAATCGACGATTTCCGTGACATCCGTCATAAGCTCAAAGAACGGGCGGGTGAGGAAAAAGCCTATAAGCGCGCAGACAAGCGCCGACATAATTGAGAGGAAGATTCCCGTATTTGCCGCGCGGTCAGCCTCGTCCTGTCTCTTCTCGCCAAGCGCGCGGGAGAGAATAGCGTTCATACCGAGCGCCGTACCGCCGCCGAAGGCTATCATAATATTCTGGAGCGGGAATGCAAGCGAAACTGCGCTCAGAGCGTTTTCCGAAATCTGCGCGACGAAGATGCTGTCAACGACATTATAAAACGCCTGTACGAGCATCGAAATCATCATGGGAATCGCCATTCCCATAAGAAGTCTGCCGATTGGCGCGGTTCCCATTTTGTTTTCTGTGAGAGTTTTTTCCATATTATATATATGTATCCTTTCATCTTTTACACATAAAACTGACCGTTTTTTGATAACGGTCAGTTGAATTTATCCTGTTTTATACTTAGTGGTGACCGTGAGAACAGCAATTCTCGCAGTTTCCGTCGCAGAGACCGAGCTCTGAGGTATCGCGGCCTGTCTTTTTGTAGTAGTCGCCGATTGCGGAGCGGATAGCCTCCTCCGCAAGAACTGAGCAGTGAAGCTTTTCAGGTGGAAGTCCGTCAAGAGCTTCTGCAACCGCGCGGTTTGTGAGCTTGAGCGCCTCTTCGACGGTTTTTCCCTTTACCATTTCGGTTGCCATTGATGATGTCGCAATCGCGGCGCCGCAACCGAAGGTCTTGAACGATACATCAACGATGACATCGTTTTCTATCTTCATATACATCTTCATAATATCTCCGCACTTGGAGTTGCCAACCTGACCGACAGCGTTTGCATCGGCGATTTCTCCGACATTGCGCGGGTTCTGGAAATGGTCTAAAACTTTATCGCTATACATAATTTTTCTCCTTAATTTAAAATTTTATGCCCACATCGGTTTGCCGTTTTCCCAGACGGGGCTCATTGCGCGAAGCTTCTCGGCAACACGCTCGACCGCTTCGGCAATCTTAATTTCATCGCCGACCTCATTGTCCTCGCCGAGTGAGAGCCTGAGTGAGCCGTGGGCGATGTGATGGGGAAGTCCGATTGCGAGAAGGACATGCGACGGGTCAAGCGAGCCTGAAGAGCAGGCAGAGCCTGAGCTTGCGCAGATGCCCTCGTTCCACATATTGAGCAGCAGTGCCTCGCCCTCGATTCCTTCGATAACTATACTGCAAAGACCGGGGAGACGGTTTTCCGGGTCGCCCGTGAGCTTTGTGTAAGGTATTTTTGTAACCCTTTCAATGAGCCTTTTTCTCATTTCTGTAAGTTTTTTTACATTTTCTTCCATATTTTCTTTTGCAAGGCGCGCCGCCTCGCCAAGACCTGCGATATACGGAACATTCTCCGTTCCTGCGCGTCTGCCTTTTTCCTGACCGCCGCCGCAGATGAGGTTTGTAAGCTTTATACCCGTTCTCACATAAAGCGCACCAATACCCTTCGGAGCACCGATTTTATGACCCGAGAGCGAGAGAAGGTCTATATTCATCTCGTCAACATTTATCGGAATGTGTCCGTACGCCTGAACAGCGTCGGTATGGAAGAGAATTTTGTTCTCTTTTGCGATTTTTCCGATTTCGGCAATCGGCTGAATTGTGCCGATTTCGTTATTTGCGGTCATTATGCTTATAAGAATCGTATCCTTGCGGATAGCTTTTTTTACATCCTCTGCCGAAACTCTGCCGAGCTCGTCAACGGGGAGATAAGTCACCTCATATCCCTTTTTCTCGAGATATTTACAGGTATTCATAACTGCGGGATGCTCAATCGCCGAGGTTATGATGTGACCTGATTCGTATTTATCCGCAACACCGCGGATAGCCCAGTTGTCAGACTCGCTTCCGCAGCTTGTGAAGAAGATTTCACGGCTCTTCGCACCGATTACGGAAGCAACCTTTTCTCTTGCATCTTCAACTGCGCGCTTTGCATCATACGCAAAAGTGTAGAGGCTTGAGGGGTTTCCGTACTGCTCTTTGAAAAACGGCAACATTTTCTCCAAAACTTCGGGTTTTACACGCGTTGTTGCCGAATTATCTGCATATATCATTTGTTTCACTCCATGTATTCCTTTGATTTTAAAACCGCGAGAGTATCACAGCGGTTATTTTTTTCGTTACTGTCATGCCCCTTTACCCAATGGAAGGTGACCTTATGCTCATCAAGAAGGGTAAGGAGCTTGTCCCACAGCTCAGGATTGAGCGCCTTTTCACGGCGGTTTCTCATCCAGCCGTTTTCTTTCCATTTCTTTGCCCAGCCTTTTTCGATACCGTCAACCACATATCGGCTGTCGGTAAAAAGCTCTACCTCACACGGCTCACGGAGCGCAGAGAGCGCCTCAATAACGCCCGAAAGCTCCATTTTGTTGTTTGTAGTATCGGGGCTGCCGCCCGACATCTCTTTTTCTATTCCGTTATACTCGAGTATCGCGCCCCACCCTCCGGGTCCGGGGTTGCCGGAGCAGGAGCCGTCGGTATAAATGGTTACTTTCTTCATATTAATTATCCTTTGAGTTGTCTTATCAGACTTGCTGTCACAGACGCCGACGGCGCCTGCATGTCATCCCCGAGCGGTTGCCAAAATTTATTTTGGCGAGCGAGTGGGGACATCCTCTTTGAGACTAAAATCGGGGCAGGGCAAAGCCTGCCCCGTCTTTTAATTTATTCTTCAGCCTCAGCCGCTGCTTCTTCCTCTTCTTCGTGAGGTGCGGCGGCGACGGAGATAACGCTTACATCGTCAGCAACGCGCATGAGGATTACGCCGCGCGTAACTCGTCCGAGACAGCTTATGTCGCGTGCAGGAAGTCTTATAATAATACCGTCATTAGATATTATCATAACATCCTCGCTGTCGTCAACCATTATAACGCTTGCGATTTCGCCTGTCTTATCGCTTATGTTATAGTTCATTATACCCTTGCCGTAACGGCTCTGGAGACGGTACTCGGAAACAGGAGTTCTCTTTCCTATACCCTTTTCCGTAACGGTCAAGATATCCTTGCCCTCGCGTACTGCGGCAGCGCCGATGAGGTAATCTCCCTCACGGAGGTCGATACCGTAAACACCGCCTGCCTCTCTTCCTGTTGCGCGGATGTCGGATGCTTTGAAGCGGATAGCCATACCCTTTCTCGTTGCAAGCATGAGCTCACTTTCAGAGTCTGTGAGCATAACTGAGATAAGCTCGTCGTCATCATCGAGACCTATTGCGCGAACGCCCGCCTTTCTCGTTGAGTCAACTCTTGAGAGCGCAATACGCTTTACGATACCGTTTCTCGTTGCCATTACGAGGAAGTGTTCATCGTCAAACTCCTTTATGGAGAGCATCGCCGTAACCTTTTCGTCAGGCTCGAATGCGATGAGGTTAACTATATTCATACCGACAGCCGTACGGCTTGACTCGGGAATCTGATAGCCCTTGAGGCGATACATTCTTCCGCGGGTTGTGAAGAAGAGCACCCAGTCGTGGCTTGAAGAGGTGAACATTGTCTCAACAAAGTCCTCTTCCTTCTGCTTCATCGCCGAAACACCTCTGCCGCCACGGTTCTGCGAGCGGTAAACAGAAACCGGCATACGCTTAATATAACCGCGGTGCGTGAGCGTATATGCACAGTCCTCAACCGGGATTAAGTCTTCAATATCAATCTCGTCATCAATCGGGCAGATTTCCGTTCTTCTCGGGTCGCCGTACTTGTCCTTTATGACAGTGAGCTCATCTTTAAGAATGCCCGCAACGAGAGCATCTGATTCAAGAACTTCCTTGCAGTAAGCAATTTTCTTCATAAGCTCTGCATATTCAGCGTCAATTTTCTCGCGCTCAAGGCCCTGAAGACGCGCAAGGCGCATATCAAGAACAGCCTGAGCCTGAACATCGCTCATATTGAAGGTTTCCATAAGGCGAGCCTTTGCATCATCGTAGCTTGTGCGGATGATTTTTATAATCTCGTCGATATGGTCAAGCGCGATGCGGAGACCCTCGAGGATGTGAGCCCTTGCTTCAGCTTTTTTGAGCTCAAATGCAGTTCTTCTTCTGATAACTTCCTTCTGGAAGTTTATGTACTGGTCCAAAATATCTCGGAGAGAGAGCGTTCTCGGCTTATTGTCAACAAGCGCAAGGAGAATTACGCCGAAGGTTGACTGCATCTGAGTATGTTTAAAGAGTGAATTCAGAACAACCTGCGGGTTTGCGGTACGCGAAAGCTCGATAACAACGCGCATACCCTCACGGCTAGACTCATCCTGGATATTTGTAATACCCTCAATCGTCTTATTCTTTACAAGCTCTGCGATATGCTCAATAAGGCGAGCCTTGTTGACCATATACGGAAGCTCAGTTGCAACTATGCGGAAGCGACCGTTGTCAAATTCTTCGATTTCAGTTTTCGCGCGGACTTTAAGGTGACCCTTACCTGTCGCGTAAGCGGCGCGGATGCCCGCCATACCCATAATTACGCCTGCGGTCGGGAAGTCCGGACCCTTAATATGCTCCATAAGGTCGGCAAGAGTTGCTTCGGGGTTATCGATAATCTCGATTACCGCGTCAATTACCTCGCCGAGGTTATGCGGCGGGATGTTTGTAGTCATACCGACGGCGATACCGTTACTTCCGTTGACTAAAAGCGACGGAATACGCGACGGGAGAACAGACGGCTCTTCGTGGTAGCCGTCGAAGTTCGGTACGAAGTCAACCGTTTCCTTGTCTATATCGGCAAGCATCTCAAGCGCAATCTTTGAAAGACGCGCCTCAGTATAACGGTATGCAGCGGCGGGGTCGCCGTCAACCGAGCCGAAGTTACCCTGACCGTCAACCATAGGATAACGGAGAGAGAAGGACTGCGCCATACGGACCATTGCATCGTAAACGGAGCTGTCGCCGTGCGGGTGGTATCTACCGAGCACATCACCGACGGTTGTCGCAGACTTACGGTATGCCTTATCGGGTGTTAAGCCGTCCTCGTACATCGTATAGAGTATTCTTCTGTGAACGGGCTTTAAGCCGTCGCGTACATCTGGGAGCGCACGACCGACGATAACGGACATTGAATAGTCAATGTACGCCCTTTTCATTTCAGCATTAAGCTCAACATCTATAATCTTTTCGATTTCAAGATGATTAAGCGGTTTATCATTTTTATTTGATTTAGTAGCCATTTATATTTTACCTCTCTTGCTATATATCAAGGTTTGTAACATAGCCTGCGTTCTGCTCGATGAATTCGCGGCGCGGCTCAACCTTTTCGCCCATAAGGAGGGTAAAGGTTTCGTCTGCGGCGATTGCATCCTCAAGCGTAACTCGTGCAAGGACGCGGTTTTCGGGGTTCATCGTAGTTTCCCAGAGCTGTTCGGGGTTCATTTCACCAAGACCCTTAAAGCGCTGAATCTTCGCATCCTCACCGATTTCAGCAAGTGCCGCGGCAAGCCCCTCATCGTCATAGACATACTGTTCGCGCTTTCCTTTATAAACCTTATAAAGCGGCGGCATAGCGAAGTAGATATGACCTGCCTCAACAAGCGGTCGCATAAAGCGGAAGAAGAAGGTTAAAAGAAGCGTTCTGATATGAGCACCGTCAACATCGGCATCGGACATGATGACGACCTTGTGGTAACGGAGCTTTTCAAGGTTACAGTCGGCAAGGATTCCCGTGCCGAGAGCCGCAATAACAGGAGAGAGCTTATCGTTTCCGTAGATTTTGTCTGCTCTTGCCTTTTCGACATTGAGCATCTTTCCCCAGAGCGCGAGGATCGCCTGGAAGCGACGGTCGCGGCCTTCCTTTGCAGAACCTGCCGCAGAGTCACCCTCGACGATGTAAAGCTCTGTAAGGCGCGGGTCTTTTTCCTGACAGTCGGCAAGCTTTCCCGGAAGCGAGAGGGAATCGAGCGGGCCCTTTCTTCTCGCGTTTTCCTTTGCGCGGCGCGCAGCTTCTCTGGCGCGGGCGGCGTCGATTGTTTTTCCTACTATTGCGCGTGCAACCTTCGGGTTTTCTTCAAAGAAGGTTGAGAGCTTGTCGTTTACGATGTTTGTGACAAGCGTTCTGACGGACGCGTTTCCAAGCTTTGTCTTTGTCTGACCCTCAAACTGCGCCTCGAGCACCTTTACGGAAATGATGCAGGTAAGACCCTCGAGCATATCCGTACCCTCGAGCTTCTCGTCTTCCTTTATCATCTTTGACTTTCTCGCATAATCGTTTATAACACGGGTGAGGGCCGCCTTAAAGCCTGTCTCATGCATACCGCCCTCGGTGGTGTTGATGTTATTTGCAAAGGAGAGGATGTTCGCGTTATAACCGTCGTTGTACTGCATTGCAACCTCAGCGATGTTATCGTCCTTTTCGCCCGAAACATAAATGACCTCGGGGTGAACAACCTCTTTCTTTATCTTCGCGTTTAAGTATTCAACGAAGGAGCGGATACCGCCCTCATAGCAGAAATCGTCGCTTTTTGCTTCCTCTCCCTCAGGCTTTTCGCGCTTGTCGTTAAGAAGAATTCTTACGCCCGCGTTTAAGAAAGCCTGCTGCTGAAGACGCTTTCTGAGCGTTTCATAATCGAAAACGGTGGTATCGAAAATCTCGCGGTCGGGCTTGAAGGTAACCTTTGTTCCCGACTTTTCGCCTTTGCCGATTATGGAAATCGGCTTCTCGACATCGCCGCGGTTAAACTTCATATAGTGAATGTTCTCGCCGTCGCATACCTCAACCTCGAGCCACTCTGAAAGCGCGTTAACAACAGACGCACCAACACCGTGGAGACCGCCCGAGACCTTGTATCCGCCGCCGCCAAACTTTCCGCCCGCGTGAAGAACGGTGAAGACAACCTCAAGCGCGCTCTTTCCTGTCGCGTGAGTACCCGTCGGGATTCCTCGGCCGTCGTCAGCTACGCTTACGATATCGCCCTCGAGCAGTTCAACCGTAATGCAGGAGCAATGACCTGCGAGAGCTTCGTCGATAGAGTTGTCAACGATTTCGTAAACGAGGTGGTGAAGACCCGCCTCTGAAGTTGAGCCGATATACATACCCGGGCGCTTTCTGACGGCTTCAAGCCCCTCAAGCACCTGAATATTACTTTCGTCGTAGCTACCGTCAACGGAAGTGTCAATATTTTCGATGTTTTCAAAATTTTCTGCCATGATAAAAAATACTCCTTCGGATTATTCTTCTTCTATGAGGTTTTCGCATCTTTTCTGCAGTGTCTGCGGAGAAATCTGCGATATATATACACGCTCCTTATTATCCTCGCGGGTTACAATGAAGGAACGGGGAATATCGTCACACACATTTATAACATGGTTTGACTTTTCCTTTTTTGAGAGAAAGCTTTTGGTTCTCTTTGACTGTGAGGTTATCTCAAGGTCAAAAACGCCGATTATCGAGCTTTTTGAAATGAGCTTTCCCCGACCAATATGAAGAAACATAAAACTCTCCTCTCTATTTGTTCTTTTCGTCTATAATTTCGCCCTTTGAAACGGTAAAAATCTTACCGTGTAAAAGCTCAGAGAACATCGACCTGTCACAGCCGGTGATTACCGTCTGACCGCGGTTTACATCGTTAATCAAAAACGCGCGGCGGCTCGTATCAAGCTCGCTCAACACATCGTCGAGCAGAAGAATCGGAGCTTCACCCGAGTCCTCTTCAAGAATCTCGTGCTCTGCAACCTTAAGCGCGAGCACCACCGAGCGAATCTGCCCCTGTGACGCGAAATCGCGCGCGCTTTTGCCGTTGATTGATACCGAAAAATCGTCTCGGTGAGCGCCGATAAGGCAGGAAAACGACGAAAGCTCGGCGCTTTTTCTCGCGCAAAGGTGAGCTAAAAGCTTTTTTGCATTATCGGGGTCGTTTGTTTCTTCAATTGAGCTTGCGGGAGAATAGGAAAGCAAAAATTCTTCCCTTCCCGACGAAATTTCAAACCCGACGCGCTTTACAATCTCTGCGCTCTTTTTTAAAAATTCGCCTCGCTCGCGGATTATGTAAGCGTAATTCTCAGCGAGCTTTTCGTTTAAAATGTCGAGAAAATCGAGATATTTCTCTCTTCCTTCCTCCATTTTTAAAATGCGCTTTTTGTTTTCAATTATCCTGTTATGCTCCGCAAGAGCTTTTATGTATGACGGTCGCATCTGCGAAATCGCGATGTTTAAAAACCTGCGGCGAAGTGCGGGGCCGTCCTTTATAAGCTTTAAGTCATCGGGTGAGAAAACAACCGTTCTTATAAGCCCTATATGGTTTGACGGTCGCTTCTCTTCGATTCCGTTAACAAAAAGGCGGCGCGAGCCGTTTTTTATGCGAAGCTCAACTTCCATATCTCTGCCGTAGGCTTCAAACCCGCCGATTATTTTTGCCTCACTCTCACCGAGCATTACAGCGTCAAAATCGCGTGAGGAATGAAAGTTTTTTAGACACGAAAGATAGAAAATCGCCTCTAATAAGTTTGTTTTCCCTTGGGCGTTCTCACCGAAAATGAGGTTCTGACCGTCGGAAAACGAAACCTCTGCGCTTTTGTAGTTTCTGAAATTTTCAAGAAACAGCTTTTTGATTTTCATTTTTATTCAGCCTTGAGTCTTACGGGGAGAATGAGGTGTAAATACTCGTCACTTTCAGGCGGAGTAATTATAATCGGAGCGACATGGGTATTGAGCTCAAGCTCAACCTCGTCATTGGGACACGCGCGGAGAGCATCGAGAAGATACTTGTGGTTAAAGCCGATTTCAAGAGTATCGCCTGCATTTAAAAGCGCACATTCGTCCTTTGAAGAGCCGATAGGCGTGCGGCAGCTTATGTGAAGTGTCTTTTCGGTAAAGTTTAAGTGAACCGGGTTCTTAATTCTCTCGCTTATGAGAATTGAAACGCGCTCAATAGCGGAAATAAGGTCGCGGCGGTTAACGCGGACCTTGAAAGCTGAGGATTTCGGAACAGCGTTCTTGTAGTTAAGGAAATCGCCGTCAAGGATACGGGAAATAATCATACATCCCGAAAGCTCGAAGATAATATGCTTCTGACCTACGCAGATTGAAGCCTTCGCGTCAGACTCCTCGCAGAGCTTTTCAACTTCCTTTAAAGTTCCGCCCGGAACAACGAAAGAGAATTTAACCTCTTCGCTCTCATTTTCACAGGCAGCGCTTCTGTAAGAAAGGCGGAAGCCGTCAACCGAGCAGACGGTAACCTTGTCCCCGTCAACATCAAACAAAGAGCCTGTGTGAACCGGCTTTGACTCATCACCGCTTATAGCAAAAATCGTCTGCGAAATCATCTGCTTCAAATCGCTCTGAGCAAGAGAGAGGAAAAACTTCTTCTCAATCTCGGGAAGAGCGGGGAAATCTTTTGCTGACATGCATACAACATCGTGACGGACATTTTTGCAAACAACCGTTGCAAACATATTCTCGTCTGTTGAGAAGGTAACCGGCTCATCCGGAAGAAGGCGGATAATATCGCTTAAAATTCTCGCATTTACAACGATTTTTCCTGTCTCCTGAATTTCTGCCGGAACGGTTACTTTGATTCCGGTTGAAAGGTCATAACCCGTGAGAGTAAGCTCAGAAGATGCATCAATAAGAAGACCTTCCATAACCGGAACTGCGCTCTTTGAAGCAACAGCCCAGGATGTTCTTGTGATGGCAGACATGAGAACAGATTTTTCGCATACAAATTTCATTTTTAATTTTCCTTTCTTTAAGAGGAATATTTTTAATAAAAAAAGAATATAATATATTTTTAGTATTATTAGTATAGGCTGTGGAAACTGTGTAAAAGTATGTCTAAGTACTTAAATAAAGCGAAAATTACATCAACAGCACTTTGTTGATAAATTTTTCTCTTTCCACAGAAAATAAAACACAAAAAGTTATCCGAAACTTATCCCTGTTGATTCCACAGGGAAACTGTGGATATCACGGTGTCAGAACAGAGCTTTTTACATCCTGAATTTTTTCTCTGAGAGCCGAGTCATCTTTAAGCTGTTCCTCGAGAGAGTCGATGGCGTGCTTTACTGTTGAGTGGTCCTTATTGAAAACCTCGCCCATCTTCGGGAAGGAGAGGTGAGTCATATCGCGGACCATATACATCGCAATCTTTCTCGGCTCGACCATCTTCTGAGAGCGGTCCTTGCCTGTGATGTCCTCAGGGTTGATTTCAAAGTATTTTGCGACAGCCTTGATAATGAACTCGGGTGTCGGGTTAATCCACGGATTTTCGGCGAAAATATCGCGTATGGCGCGTTCTGCCGCCTGCATGCCGTCAACATCCTGAAGAAGGTCGCGATAAGCTAAAAGTTTATGTACAGCACCTTCAAGCTGGCGGACATTTGCCGTGACATTGTTTGCAATAAGCTCTTTCTGTTCTACGGTGAGCGTAAGACCGATAAGGTTAGCCTTAAGGCTTATGATAGCCATTCTCGTCTCAAAATCAGGCGGTTCGATATCCGCAAGAAGACCCCACTCAAAACGGGTGCGGAGTCTGTCCTCAAGCTTTGCCATTTCCTTCGGCGGACGGTCTGAGGTAAGGACAATCTGCTTTTTAGCTTCATATAGCGCGTTGAAGGTATGGAAAAATTCCTCCTGCGTGCTGTCCTTTCCCGCGATGAACTGGATATCGTCAACCAAGAGGATGTCCGAGTTTCTGTACTTATCGCGGAAGTCCTCAAGGTTATGGCGCTGGAGAGCGGAAATAAGCTCGTTTGTAAAATCTTCACTTTTTACATATGTAATTTTTGCGCCCGGGTTATTTTTCTTGATAGTGCCTGCAATAGCGTAGAGCAGGTGAGTCTTTCCGAGACCGCTCTCACCGTGGATGAGAAGCGGGTTATAGGATGAGCCCGGATCAGACGCAACAGCTTTCGCTGCCGCGTGAGCGAACTTGTTCGAGTTACCGACGACGAACTTCTCAAAGGAGTATTCGTAATCAATCGGAGTAGTCTTTCTCGAAGGACCGTTCAGAGCCTCGTATTCGTCCTTGGTAAGAAGATTGAATTCAATCGGAACGGAGAAGATTTCAAAGAGCGCATTTTTAATCATTTCGGAGTAGTTCTGAATGATTATGCCCTTTTTGAATTCAGCCGTTGTGAGAAGGAGCAGAGAGTTGTCTGAAAACTCCGCCGCTTCGATGTCGTCAAACCAGGTATTGAGCGTGGTCTGACTCATTTTGAGTTCTTCTCTCATAACACGCAGAACGCTATTCCAGATGTCGCTTGCGTTGTTCATAGATGATTTTCCCCCACTTTATTATTATAGATTTATTATAGCAGAAATTGTGCAAAAAGTAAACACAAATTCTTCATATAATATATATATAGTATAGCACAAATTTTAATTAAATTTTGACAACTTTTTGACAACTTTTTGACAACTTTTTGACACATTTCACAAAGGGGAAAAAGGGCGAAAAAAGAAGAAACCCACCCACTGCTAAAGTAGCAGTGGGTGGGTAAAATCACATAGAGGCGAGGTTTTTAATTTAATTTGGACATAAGCGCATATTTTGTATTGTGCCAGAAGTATGGCCATATATCACCATCAGCACTGCCGCCAAGTGCAGTCCAGACACATTCTTCCCATCTGTCATATGTCCACTTGTCGTCTGTTTTTTTGAAGATCAATATGTTACCCATAGAATAATTTTCACCTATACAATAAAGCTCCGCCCATTCTTTGCCGTATGACATAACTTTAAAAGATTGTGTTTTGGGAATTAAACTATTTTGTTTATATGGTTCTTCAAGATCAAACTCATGTCCATACCTTGCTGTAAGGTATTCACATTTTATCATTGGAATACCCCATATTATGAAAATAATAACAAGAATAAAGGATATGAGCTTCAGGAAAAATTTCATATCAAGCCAACTCCTATTTTTTATTCTACCATATTTAGTGTATATTTTCAAATGGTAACACAACTTTTCCGTGAAGAGAAAAAAAGTTGTTGACATCTTGCCCCTCTTTATTTTATAATGTTTAATGACACTGTATCGAAAAGTGTGCTAAACAAGGCTTTTCAGTATAAAGTAATGGAGGTGCAAAATAATGGTTCGTACTTATCAGCCGAAGAAGCTTCATCGCTCAAAGGTTCACGGTTTCCGCAAGAGAATGGCTACCCGCAACGGTCGCAAGGTTCTTTCAGCTCGCCGTGCAAAGGGTAGAGCAAGGCTTACTCACTAAGTCAGGAGAAATGGTGCGGTAGCGTAAAATTTTGCGGAAGTGTCCGCACCCAAAAAGATTTAGCCCATGTAGCCTTCGGATTTATCCGTTTCGGGCTTTTTCTTTTTATTTGGAGAAATTTTTATGAAAAACACGGTGTCTATCAAACTCAACAGGGATTTTCGTTTTTTGTACCGCAAAGGAAAGAACGCGGTAACTCCCGTACTTGCGATGTACGCAAGGAAAAATAAAAATGCCTCAAACCGTTTAGGTATTACGGTCAGCACAAAGGTCGGCAAGGCAGTTGTGCGAAATCGCGTGCGCCGTCGCATCCGCGAGGCGTATCGGAGAAACGAAGCCCTCTTTGCGCCCGGCTTTGACATGATTGTTGTCGCAAGAGTCCGCGCGAGCGAAGTCGGCTATTCGGATATAGAGAAGAATCTGCTCAAATTGGCAGGAAGTCTGGGCATTCTTTCGGAGGAGCAGAAATGAAGAGTCTTCTCATTTTAATCGTGAAGTTTTATCGGAAATGTATTTCGCCGTACAAAGCGCCGTGCTGCAGGTTTTATCCGACCTGCTCGCAGTATGCTTTGGAGGCGCTTGAAAAATACGGCGCGATAAAGGGCGGATACCTTGCCGTAAGGCGAATACTCAGGTGTCACCCGTTTTCGAAGAAAAGCGGATACGATCCTGTTCCGTAGGGAACTAAAAAGTAAAAGAAGGTGAAAACTATGGGTTTTTTGTCAGACATTTTTGGAATTCTCCTAAAATGGTGCTACAACCTCATAAATAACTATGGCATTGCCATTATCTTGTTTACCATTCTTTCAAAGCTCATCATCCTTCCGTTCCAGATGAAGAGCAAGAAGAGCATGCTTGAGATGAACAGGCTTCAGCCGAAGCTCAAGGAGCTTGAAAGAAGATACAAGAACGACAAAGAAAAATATTCGATGGAAGTTTCAAAGCTCTATAAAAAAGAGGGCGTTTCGATGTTCGGCGGATGCCTTCCGCTTCTCATAACGCTTCCTATCATGATAGGTCTTTATTCCGTCGTCCGTCAGCCGCTTACTTACATCTTCGGTATCACTACCGACCAGATTGCGAAGATGGCAGAGGTTCTTACCGCAAACGGAGTTACACAAGGAATCACAGGCGCCGCCGCAAAGAGCGCATATATGCTTGAAATGGGCGTTGCGTCTTATGTAAAGGACTACGGCAATCTCTTTACTGAAATTGCTCCGAACTTAAACGGTGTAAACTTTGAGTTCCTCGGAATTGACCTTGCGGCTATCCCGAACTTCAAGTACATCACACCGCTCTGGATTATTCCGATTCTTTCGGGTGTCACATCCTGGTTCTCAGGCTGGCTTATGCGCCGCTCACAGGGTGCACCGGTTAATGAGCAGACAAAGCAGACAAACGGACTTATGAATGTTATGATGCCGGCAATGTCGGTATATATCGCATTCGTTGTTCCCGCGGGTCTCGGTCTCTACTGGATCATCAGCAACATCCTTTCAGCAGTTCAGGAGCCGTTGCTTACTTTATATTATAAGAAGAAAGCCGAGAAAAAGGCTTCAGAAGGAGAAAAATAGAAATGGCGCGTAAAATTGAAGTAACAGGAAAAACGATAGATGAGGCTATTGAAAAAGGCCTTCGTGAACTCGGTCTTGAGAGAGAAGATGTAACTGTTGAGGTTCTTGAGAACCCGAAATCAGGCTTTCTCGGAATCGGCGCAGCTCCTGCAAAAATTCTTATGAAGGAATTTTCCCTCGACGGCGACGACGAAGAGGAAGAGGTTGCACCCGCTCCCGTTCCCGAGAAGAAGGAGAAAAAGGAAAAGAAAGCAGCGCCCGCAAAGGCTTCTGCAGCTTCAGATTCTGACGCTGCAGAGTTCCTCAACAAAGTTCTTTCATACATCTGCGACGATGCACATGTAGAAGAGAAGGCAGGCGAAGACGGCTTTGTAACTCTCGACATCGTAGGCCCGAACCTCGGCGGAATAATCGGTCGCCGCGGTGAGACTCTCGACGCTCTCCAGCACATCACAAACCTCGTAATCAACCGCGGAAGCTCTGATAAGAAGAGAATTACTCTTGATGCAGAAAACTACCGCGCAAAGAGATCAGAATCTCTCGACCGTTTCGCTCGTCGTGCAGCAAGCCAGGTTCTCAAGTATAAGAGAAACAAGGCTCTTGAGCCGATGAACGCTTATGAGAGACATATCGTTCATGTCGCTCTCCAGGGAATGGAGAATATCTCAACATCTTCTGTCGGCGTTGAGCCGAACCGCCGCGTTATCATCAACTACACAGGTCCGGATGCCCGCAATTACAGAAGACGCGAAGACAGATAACAAAAAAGAGTCCGACACAGTCGGGCTCTTTTTTATGCAGAAAGATAGCGTAGGGGATGGCATCCCCGACAAAAACAAGGTGAAAATAAAAAACCACTCACTGCTAATCAACAGTGAGTGGATAAAATCACAAGCGAAGCGAGGTTTTTAATTCAATGTAATGATTTCTATTTCCGGCAGAAGTTTGTTTTGTTTTTGATATGTACCGGCATAGTCACCGATGAAAACTACTTCGAAACGGTTTCTTCCGCGTTCCAGATGAAAAGTATCACTTCCGCCTTCCGTATCATAGGCAAAAAGTGAGGGATACTTTAAAAGTTTTCCTTCGTCTTCCGGGAAAGTACCAAGAAGACGGATGTCGCAATCTCGTGGGCTTTTGATTACCATTACACATTCTATGTATGCTTTATCGCCTTTGACATAGAAATCACTAAAATAGCTATTTTCGTCTATTATGAACATATTACTATATTGGAGATATGCCAAACAGCCCATTACCAGCACAACTAAAAGTAATACAACTATTGTAATTTTCATGATTTTAACCTGCATTTTTTCATCCTCCTATTTGAGCTAATAGGTATTTGTTTTCTTTCATTATAATATATTTGTATTGTTTGTGCAATTCATATATAGTATATCACAAATTTAATTTTGTGCTTGACAACTTTTTGGGGTGGAAATCGGGATAATTGGGATGACATAATTAAAACAAACCGTTATAACTATGCCAAACTATACAATACACAATCAAAAACAGAAAAATAATCGAGGTTGAAATAATATTGTTTATATGATAAAATAATTAAGTTAGATAAAAATAAAGGGGGAAAAAGGCAATGTGGCAACTCGGATTTGATAATGACGCGTATATCAAGCGTCAGTCGGAGCAGATTCGCGAGCGTATTAAAAAATTCGGCGGTAAGCTCTATCTTGAATTCGGCGGTAAGCTCTTCGACGATTATCACGCGTCCCGTGTTCTTCCCGGTTTCCAGCCGGACAGTAAGCTGCAGATGCTCAAAACCCTTTCTGACGATGTAGAGCTCGTTATAGTCATAAGCGCTACCGATATCGAAAAGAACAAGGTCAGAAACGACCTCGGTATTACATATGACAGCGATGTTCTCCGTCTTATAGATGCGTTCCGCGCAGTCGGGCTTTATGTCGGAAGCGTATGTATCTCGCGCTTTAACGAACAGCCGTCTGCGATTGCGTTCAAGAGAAAGCTCGAAACGCTCGGTATGAAGGTATATCTCCACTATTCAATCGACGGTTATCCCGTAAATATCTCTCATATCGTAAGCGAAGAGGGCTTTGGAAAGAACGATTATATCGAAACCACCCGCCCGCTCGTTGTTGTTACGGCTCCGGGCCCCGGCAGCGGTAAAATGGCGGCGTGCCTTTCCCAGCTTTACCACGAATATATGAGAGGTATTTCGGCAGGGTATGCGAAGTTTGAGACCTTCCCTATTTGGAATATCCCGCTCAAACACCCCGTAAACCTCGCGTATGAAGCGGCTACGGCGGACCTTGACGATGTAAATATGATTGACCCGTATCACCTCGAGGCTTACGGTGAGACTACGGTAAACTACAACCGCGATGTTGAGGTTTTCCCGGTGCTCCGCGCGATGTTCGAGAAGATTCTCGGTAAGAGCCCGTACAACTCTCCGACGGATATGGGCGTTAATATGGCGGGCTACTGCATAGTTGACGACGAGGCTACCCGCAACGCTTCAAAGGAAGAGATTATAAGAAGATATTTCAATGTAATGTGCGATATGAAGCTTGGTCGCGGCTCTGACTCCGCTGTTACGAAGGTCGAGCTCCTCATGAAGCAGGCGGGAATTACGCCTGATGACCGCGCGGTTGTCGGCGCGGCGCTTGCAAAGAGCGAGGAGAGCGACGGAGAGCCGGCGATTGCGATAGAGCTTCCCGACGGCAGAATCGTTACCGGCAGGAACACAAAGCTCCTCGGTCCGTCAGCGTCAGCGCTTCTCAACGCCGTCAAGGCGCTCGGAAATATCGACGATTCAATCCACCTCATTCCGCCCGAGGTTATAGAGCCGATTCAGACGCTCAAGACCGGCATCTTAGGCAACCATAACCCGCGTCTTCATTCCGACGAGGTGCTGATTGCGCTCACCGTTGCGGCGGCGCAGAACGAGATTGCCGCGCTTGCAACCTCAAAGCTCTCAGAGCTCAGAAAATGCGAAGCTCATTCAACGGTTATCCTCTCGCAGGTTGACCTCGATGTGTATCGAAAGCTCGGTATCAACCTCACCTGTGAGCCGAGAAGACAGACGAAAAAGTTATATTACAGATAAAATATACGGTGTCCGAAGAGGGCACCGTTTTATTTTTATATTTTTTACTTTACAAAAGTAAAGTGTAGTGGTATAATTATTCTACATCGGTGAATAAATGTTCACAAAGAAAATTTTGGGAGGTCATATAAAATGACAAAGAAAATTTTAGCACTTGCTCTTGCTGCTGTTATGGCATTTGCTCTTGTAGCTTGCAACGCTCCGGCAGAAGAGACACTCACAATGGGCACAAACGCAGCTTTCCCGCCGTACGAATTTAAGGACGATGCAGGAAATGTTGTTGGTATCGACGCTGAAATCGCAGCTGCGGTTGCTGAGAAGCTCGGTATGAAGCTCGAAATCAAGGACATGGCTTTTGAGTCACTCATCACAGCTGTTTCTTCAGGCGCTGTTGATATCGTTCTTGCAGGTATGACAGTTACTGACGAGCGTAAGGAAGCTGTAAACTTCTCAGATTCTTACGCAACAGGCGTTCAGGTTGTTATCGTTACAGAGGACAGCGCTATCGCTACAATCGACGATCTCGCAGGTAAGAAGATCGGCGTTCAGACAGGCACAACAGGCGACATCTACTGTGCAGGCGACTACGGCGAAGACGCTGTAGCTCGTTATGACAACGGTGCTCTCGCAGTTGCAGCTCTCCAGAACGGCCAGGTTGACTGTGTTGTTATCGACAACGAGCCGGCAAAGGCATTTGTTGAAGCAAACGAAGGCCTCAAGCTCCTCGACACAGAGTACATCACAGAAGACTATGCAGCAGCTATCGCAAAGGACAACACAGAGCTTCTTGACAAGGTCAACGCTGCTCTTGCAGAACTCAAGGCTGACGGCAAGCTCGATGAAATCATCGGCAAGTACATCAAGGCTGAGTAATTTAAAACATAAAACAAAGCAGGAGGGCGGAACTTCCGCCCTCTTTGTTATGAGTAAAAGTATTTTAGGAAAGGGGACTGAATCGCTTTGACAGTTCTTACTTTTGCAAAGTGGATAGCAGATGCTCCCGAATGGATTCTCGCCCTCCCCGAGGGTCTCCAGCGCTTCTGCTTCCAGATTTTCCAGGTTTTTATATATGAAAACAGATGGAAGTTCTTTACCGACGGTCTTGCAACGACCTTCCTCGTAACAATCGGCGCGCTTATAATCGGTGTTATAATCGGTATGATAGTTGCGATTATCCGCTCAACTCACGATAGTGCACGAGGACGCCCAAACTTTTTCCTTCGCATACTTAACAGTATCTGCAAGATTTATGTAACCGTTCTCCGCGGAACTCCGCTTATGGTACAGCTTCTTATAATGGGCTTTGTCGTAATGGTTCCGAAGTCTGATTCGCAGACGGTCATCTGCGCGATTATCACGCTCGGTATAAACTCGGGTGCGTATGTTGCGGAGATTGCGCGCTCGGGTATTATGTCTATAAATGCAGGTCAGATGGAAGCGGGCAGAAGCCTTGGTCTTAACTACTGGCAGACTATGTGGAGCATAATCCTTCCGCAGGCGTTTAAGAACATTCTCCCCGCGCTCGGAAACGAGCTCATCGCGCTCCTCAAGGAGACATCGCTCGTTACCGTTATCGCGCTTCAGGATGTTACAAAGGCGGCGCAGGTAATCGTTTCAAAGACATATACCGCGGTTATTCCGTATATAAGCCTTGCGGTTATCTACCTCGTTCTTGTTATGATTCTTACAAAGCTTCTCGGAATTCTCGAAAGGAGGTTGCGTGCAAGTGATAAGCGTTAAAGGGTTAAAGAAGGCGTTTGGGGACAATCTCGTTCTCAAGGATATAAACGAAGAGATCAAAAAAGGCGAAAAGGTCGTAATCATCGGCGCGTCGGGCTCGGGAAAGTCAACATTTCTCCGTTGCCTGAATCTCCTCGAACAGCCGACAGACGGACACATCTTCTTTGAGGGGACGGACATCACCGACCCGAAGAACGATATAAACAAGCTCCGCCAGAAAATGGGAATGGTTTTCCAGCAGTTCAACCTCTTCCCGCATATGACGGTTAAGGACAACATAAAGCTCGCACCAGTAAAGCTCAAGCTTATGACGGACAAAGAGGCAGAGGAAAAAGCTCTCGCGCTTCTTGAAAGAGTAGGTCTTCCCGAAAAGGCAGACGCTTACCCCGGTCAGCTCTCAGGCGGTCAGCAGCAGCGAATCGCGATTGCAAGAGCGCTTGCGATGAACCCGGATGTTATGCTCTTTGACGAGCCGACATCAGCTCTCGACCCCGAGATGGTCGGCGAGGTTCTTGAGATTATGCGCGAGGTTGCGGATATGGGAATGACGATGGTCGTCGTTACTCACGAAATGGGCTTTGCAAAGGAAGTTGCAACGCGCGTTCTGTTTATGGACGAGGGCGTTATAGCAGAGTCGGGAACACCTGATGAAATCTTCGGTAACCCGAAGAGTCCACGACTTCAGGCATTTTTAGGAAAAGTATTATAAAAGAGGATGTTAAAAACCTCTGCACCGCAAAATCAGAAGAGCCGAATTTTCGGCTCTTCTTTTTCGCTCTGCACAAACCGCATATAACAAACTGACACATTGTAGAGAGTTAATTTGGTGCGAGCGGAGGGTAGTGAGGCGAAGACGAATGTCGTCGCGGAAATGAATAACAGTCCAGTGGACTGTTAGAACCGCGGCGTGACCGAACCGCAGTGAGAGCGGGGAGGTTTCTTGCCTCGCGGGAGCGAGGCGTGAGTTCTCCCCGGTTTTGCTACTTTTGCAATCAAAAGTAGGCCCGTCCGGCAGGACATACAAATTAAGAATTTTTGAAAATGAAAATCTTCCATCTCCGGCGCGAAAAATATCGAAAACCTATTGACAAATCCGTATATATATGTTATATTGTAACTCTAATATCAAACATAAAGTTTATTTTTACGAAACCTCGTCGAGGGGGAAATAAACGCAGATAAACCCACCGCAAAAGAAGCTTTGCGATGTGGGTTTTTGCCGTTTTGAAAAAGGTGATTTTTATGAATATTGATATCGGTGGCAGAATAAAGCTTTTAAGGCTTTATTACGGCCTCACCCAGCAGGAGCTTGCAGACCGCTGTGAGCTTTCAAAGGGCTTTATTTCTCAGCTTGAATCAAACCAGACCTCGCCGAGCCTTGCGACGCTCTCGGATATCTTCGATGCGCTCGGTACTTCGTTTGAAGAGTTCTTCGCTCAGACGGGGGATTCTACGCCGGTTGTGTATAAGAGCGAGGATATGTGCGAAAAGGAAGACGAAACGGGAAAGAGAACCTGGCTTGTCTCAACGGCGCAGAGAAACGAAATGGAGCCGATTTTATACGAGATACTTCCCGGTCAGGAAACGCCGGTTGATATGCCCCACGCGGGCGAGGAGTTCGGGTATGTCCTTTCGGGGACGATTACTCTCCGCCTCGGTATGAAAACCGAGAAGCTCAGAAAGGGCGACGCGTTTTATTTCGCGGCCGACAAACAGCACAGCATAAAAAACCGCGGCAAATCGACAGCGCAGATAATCTGGGTTTCTTCGCCGCCTAATTTTTAAGCCTTAAAAGAACACTTATACTAAACTTTTTGTTATATATAGGAGATTGAGATGGGAGAAAGAATTCTTGAGCTTTCGGGCATTTATAAAACCTTTGACGGTATGGATGTTTTAAACGGGATAAATCTCTATATTGAGAAGAACGAGTTTCTTACGCTTCTCGGCCCTTCCGGTTGCGGTAAGACCACGCTTCTCCGCATCATCGGCGGCTTTTTGAAGCCGAGTGAGGGAAATGTCTTTTATCAGGGCAAGTGCATCAACGATGTCCCGCCCCATAAGAGAAACATCAACACCGTTTTCCAGCGCTATGCCCTTTTCCCGAAGATGACGGTAGGCGAGAATATCGCCTTTGGTCCGAATATAAAGAAGTGGGATAAGAAGAAAATTGACCGCGATGTTGACGAGATGCTCGAGCTTGTGAGCTTAAAAGGCTTCCGTGACCGCGATGTCACGACGCTCTCGGGCGGTCAGCAGCAGCGCGTTGCAGTAGCGCGCGCGCTCATCAACAAGCCTGATATTCTTCTTCTCGACGAGCCTCTCGGCGCGCTTGACTTAAAGCTTCGCAAGGAGATGCAGATTGAGCTGAAAAGAATTCAGCAGGAAAGCGGAATTACCTTTGTTTATGTCACTCACGACCAGGAGGAAGCGCATACCATGTCTGACACTATCGTTGTCATGAACGGCGGTAAGATTCAGCAGATAGGCACGCCCCAGGACATCTACAACGAGCCGAAAAACGCTTTCGTTGCAGACTTTATCGGCGACAGCAACATCCTCCCCGCGAAGATGATTCGAGATTACGAGGTTTCGTTCCTCGACCATATCTTCCCGTGTGTTGACGCGGGCTTTGGCGAAAATGCGCCGGTTGATGTCGTTTTGCGACCCGAGGATGTCAAGCTCTCAGCGCTCTCTGCGGAGTATCCGTGCGGCGAGGTTGTATCGTCCATATTCAAGGGCGTTCACTATGAAATGCGCGTTGACTGCCACGGCGAGATTATCCTCGCGCAATCTACCGTAAACTGCCCGCCGGGAAGCCGTGTATCGCTTCGCGTAGCTCCCGAGGACATTCAGGTTATGCACAAGAGCGAAAATTCGCCTGATTTGAAGAAAAAGGTTGAAAAGCCGGTTCATACGGAAGAAGCGGGGGTTGAGAATTGAAAAAGACTGTATTTTTGATTCCGCTTTATGTATGGACAGCGGTGTTTATCCTTTTTCCGCTTGCGATAGTTTTCTATTTCGCGTTCACGAAAGAGACCGATGCGGGCTTTGCCCTGACGGTAGAATCGTTCACAAGGCTTCTTGACCCGATGTATGCGGGTGTTCTTCTCCGAAGCTTTAAGATTGCGATTGTTTCTACGATAATCTGCATTCTCTGCGGCTATCCCGTCGCATACATCCTCGCAAGGAGCAAATCGAGATACAATTTCATAATAATTATCCTCATTCTCCTTCCGATGTGGATGAATTTTCTCCTCCGTACATACTCCTGGCTCTCAATTCTCGAGAATACAGGCCTTATTAATACGGTTATAACAAGCCTCGGCTTTAAGAAGGTTCATTTCCTCTATAACGAGGGCGCGGTTATTCTCGGAACGGTCTATAACTATATCCCGTTTATGATAATGCCGATATATATTACGCTCTTGAAGCTTGATACGAGTCTTCTTGAGGCGGCGGCTGACCTTGGTGCGAACAGTGTTCAGGCGTTTATCAAAGTAACGCTTCCGTTCTCAATTCCGGGTATTCTTTCGGGAATTGCCATGGTTTTCGTTCCGAGCGTTACGACCTTCGTAATCTCTCAGCTCATGGGCGGCGGAAAAGTTCCGCTCATCGGCGATATTATTGAACAGCAGTTCCGCGTGGTCAACGATTGGCACTTCGGTAGCGCGATAAGCGTTATTATAATGGTAATCGTTCTTGCGTTTATGTACTTTATAAACCGCGGAGATGTTGAAAACACAGGGAACGGGGGTAGAATTTTGCGATGAAAAAGCTTTCAAAGGTTTACATCGGTCTCGTTCTTGCGTTTTTGTATGCTCCGATAGCTGTTCTTATGGTCTATTCGTTCAACGAGTCAAAGTCACGCGCTGTCTGGAAGGGCTTTACGCTCGACTGGTACCGTCAGCTCTTCTCAAACGATGCGATTATGTCAGCGCTCTATACCACACTCCTCTGCGGTCTTCTTGCCGCACTTATTGCGACGGTTATCGGCTCTATGGCGGCGTACGGACTTGGTATGCGCGGTTCTCGCGGCGGGTCAATCGTCCTCTCGCTTGCGTACATCCCGATGCTAAATGCGGAAATCGTTACGGGCGTCTCGCTCATGCTCTTGTTTACGCTTATGGGGCTTGACCTTGGCTTCTTCACGATGCTGATTTCGCACATAAC
This sequence comes from Eubacteriales bacterium, assembly GCA_045595605.1. Taxonomy (GTDB): domain Bacteria; phylum Bacillota; class Clostridia; order Oscillospirales; family JAAYXM01; genus SIG480. The sequence continues at coordinate 21,171 of JAZOAS010000149.1, read as the reverse complement.
CTTCTGTATTCCTTATGTAATACTAAGCGTGCTCCCGAAAGTTCGCCAGCTTGACTGGAGCTTGTACGATGCGGCTCAGGACCTCGGCTGTACGCCGTGGAACTCGTTTTGGCGGGTTATTTTCCCGGAGCTTCTGCCGGGTATCGGAACAGGCTTTCTGCTTGCGCTTACAATGTCGATTGACGACTTTATCATAAGCTTCTTTACGACCGGAAACGGCGTAAGCAACCTCTCAATCTCAATATACACAATGGCAAAGAGGGGAATAAAGCCTGAAATCAACGCGCTTTCGACCATTATGTTCACAGTTATCTTTGTAATTCTGCTTCTTGCAAACTTCGGAGCAGTAAAGAAAGAAAAAGAAAAGAAAAAGGGGATAAGAATATGAAAAAAGTTCTTCTTGCGTTTCTTGCGGTAATGTGCCTTCTTCTTTCATCCTGCGGTGATGACCGCGAGGTTGTAAGGGTTTATAACTGGGGCGACTATATTGCTCCGGGCGTAATCGACCAGTTCGAGGAAGAGGAGAATATCCGCGTTATATACGAGATGTTCGAGACAAACGAGGATATGTACACAAAAGTCAAAAACTCAAACAACGCATACGATGTCCTCATCCCGTCGGACTATATGATTGAGAGAATGATTGAAGAGGACCTTCTCGCGCCGATTGATTTTGCGAACATCACAAACTACTCGGCGATAGACGATGCGTATAAGAACCTCTCATTCGACCCCGAAAACAAGTTTTCCGTCCCTTATACATGGGGAACCGTCGGTATCCTTTATAATAAGACGATGGTTGACGGCCCGATTGACAGCTGGGGTGCTTTGTGGGATAGTAAGTACGAAAAGAACATCATCATGATGAACAGCCAGCGCGACGCTATCGGTATTGCGCTCAAGTATCTCGGATACAGCTTAAACACTCTTGAAGAAAAGGCGCTTTCTGAAGCAAAGCAGAAGCTTATCGACCAGTGTCCGCTCGTTCTCACCTGGGTAGTAGATGAGGTAAAGGACAAGATGATAGGCGGGGAAGCGGCGCTTGCGCTCGTGTATGCGGGTGACGCGGTTTACTGCAAGGGCTATAACGAAGACCTTGAGTATGTAATCCCGAAGGAAGGCTCAAACATCTTCTTCGATTCGATGTGTATTCCGGCAAACTGCAAGAACAAGGCAGCTGCTGAGAAGTTTATAAACTTTATGTGCCGCCCGGACATCGCGGCAAAGAATGCTGAGTACATCGGCTACTCCTCACCGTCAACTCCGGCGCGCGAGCTTATGGGCGAGGCAGGAAAAGACCCGACAGCATACCCCGATGTAACAAAGTACGACCTTGAAATCTTCTCTTCTCTCGGCGAGAAAACAAAGATTTACGACGAGCTCTGGACAGAGATTAAGGCAAGTATGGGTTAAAAAAAGCACCGCTTCGGCGGTGCTTTTTTAGATAAGAGATAAACCGACTAATATAATCAGAAACACCGCCGATTGGCGGTGTTTCTGATTATAAACCGTATTATGTTATACTAATTATACGAATTGTAATTACTTTTCGATCTTTTCTCTGCCGCCCATGTACTTGCGGAGGACTTCAGGAATAGTAACGGAGCCGTCAGCGTTCTGGTAGTTTTCGAGGATAGCTGCAACCGTTCTGCCGATAGCAACGCCTGAACCGTTGAGCGTATGGAGAAGCTGGGGCTTTGCGCCTGCCTCTTCCCTGAAGCGGATAGATGCGCGGCGAGCCTGGTAGTCCTCAAAGTTTGAACAAGAGGAGATTTCAAGGTATCTGTCGTATGACGGCATCCATACTTCGATGTCATATGTCATAGCAGAGGAGAAGCCGAGGTCACCTGCGCAGAGGCATACAACGCGGTAGGGAAGTCCGAGAGACTTAAGGACGAACTCAGCATCGTTTGTGAGAGACTCAAGCTCATCGTATGAGTTTGCGGGGTTAGCAAACTTAACAAGCTCAACCTTGTTGAACTGGTGCTGACGGATAAGACCGCGAGTGTCGCGACCCGCGCTTCCTGCTTCTGCACGGAAGCAAGCGGAGTATGCGCAGTACTTTATCGGAAGGTTCTCGCCGTCAAGGATGTCGCTGCGGTGCATATTGGTAACCGGAACTTCAGCTGTCGGGATGAGGAAGTAATCCTCGCGGCCGAGGTGGAAAGCGTCCTCCTCGAACTTCGGAAGCTGACCTGTACCTGTCATAGATGCGCGGTTTACCATAAACGGCGGGAAAACTTCGGTATATCCGCGGCTTGTGTGTGTATCGAGGTAGAAGTTGATGACTGCGCGCTCAAGAGCCGCGCCTGCGCCCTTATAGAAGTGGAAGCGAGCGCCCGTAACCTTTGCGGCAGTAGTCGGGTCGAGGATTCCGAGGTTCTCGCCGATATCCCAGTGAGCCTGCGGCTCGAAGTCAAACTTGCGCGGAGTTCCGTCGCGTCTTATCTCGACATTTGAGTCAGAGTCGGGGCCGTCGGGGATAGAGTCATTCGGAGTGTTCGGGATAACGAGGAGAGCTGTGTTGAGCTCGTCTTCAACAGTTTTGAGCTCGCCTTCAAGCTCCTTGATTTCGTCTGCAAGCTTTTTAAGCTCAGCGAAGATAGCTGTTGTGTCCTCTCCCGCCTTCTTGAGAAGCGGAATCTTCTTGCTTTCAGCGTTCTGAGTAGCCTTGATAGCCTCGCTCTTGCCGATGATTTCGCGACGGCGGGTATCAAGCTCAAGGACGCGGTCAACCTCTGCAGAATAGTCTTTACAACGGCGGTTGAGAGCCGCTTTGACTTTTTCCGGATTGTCTCTGATTACTTTAATATCGAGCATTTTTGTTCACTTTCCTTTATTTGATGTAATTATTATATACTGTAAGGCTGTCGGGAGAGAGGAAATCAACATATCCTGCCTCGTCGAATGCCTTTTTTGCGATTTTTAGTGAGTTTGTCTTCTTCTGCAATTTTAAGGAGAGAAGATGGTTGAGCTTTTTCTCTGCCTCAAGGTGCTTTGAAGCCTTTTCTTTGTAAATTTTCAGGTCGTCGTTCTCTGTTGTGAGGGCCTTTACTTTGTCTGTAAGGCGTGTGTTTTCGGTCATAACCGCGTCAAGACGGGTTTTGCTGTCTGCGGCAAGGGTTTCGGCTGATGCAAGCCTATCTTTTATAGCGTCAGCTTCGCGGGTAATTCTTGCCTGCGAGAAAGAAGCGAGAAGGATGATAGCAACTGCACAGATAAAAATCGAGATGCAGTATATCACAAGCGAGCGCTTCGTATTCTTCTGAGTTTCGTTCATGGGAAGCCTCCTACTTTATGCGGCCGAGAGCTTTGATAAGAAGCTCCAAATCGTCGTTTCCGTAATATTCAAGCTCAAGCTTTCCGCGGCGCTTACCGTGATGCACGCGAACCTTTCTGCCAAGCGACTTTGTGAGGTCGCGCTCAAGAGCCGCGATATAGTCAACCGCTACGGTTTCCGCATCCTTCGTCGGTGTAGCCTCGCTTGCTGAGAGCTTTTTTACAAGAGCCTCGGTCTGACGGACATTGAGGCTGTTGTCATAAACTATTGCGGCGGCCTCCTCTTGCTTTTCGGGGTCAAGCGCAAGTAAAACCTTTGCGTGACCGCGCTCAATCTTGCCTTCGCGGAGATAAGCAAGCGCGCCGGGGGAGAGAGCGAGGAGACGGAGCATATTCGTGAGCGTTGAACGGGATTTTCCAAGGCGTTCTGCCGCCTGCTCCTGTGTGAGATTATATTCATCGAGCAGAGCTTTGATTCCCTCTGCTTCTTCGACGGGGTTTAAGTCCTCGCGCTGTAAGTTCTCGATAAGCGCAAGCTCAGCAACCTCGCGGTCGTCAGCTTCAATTATAACGGCGGGAACAGAGCTGAGCCCTGCGCGCTTTGCGGCGCGGAAGCGGCGCTCACCCGCGATAATCTGGTATCTTCCGTTTTCGCGGCGACGAAGAGCGAGAGGCTGCAATATTCCGTGAGTTCTTATGGATTCTGCAAGCTCTTCGAGTGAATCGTCGAAGAAAAGCTTTCTCGGCTGAGCTTTGTTCGGGTCGATATCGGTAATTCTGATTTCGGTTTCTTTAGGCTGTTCGGAGATTTCGGAGGTCGCGTTGAGATCGCTTACAAATAAGGCGTCAAGCCCTTTGCCAAGCCCTTTTTTAGCCATTTAAAGAGCCTCCTTTTTGTGTTTCTTGATGATTTCTGCGGCAAGGTTCATATAACATTCTGCCCCGCGCGAGTGACGGTCATATTCCATAACGGGTTTGCCGTGGCTCGGAGCTTCGGCAAGCCTTACATTTCTCGGAATCGTCGTAGTAAAGACCTTTTTTGGAAAGAAACGCTTGATTTCCTGTGCAATTTGCACTGAAAGGTTCGTTCTCGAATCAAACATCGTGAGCAGAACACCCTCGATGTCAAGCTCGGGATTAAGCGACTTTTTGATAGTTGACATCGTTCCCGTGAGCGCGGAAAGACCTTCGAGCGCGTAGAAACCGCAATCTACAGGGACAATAACCGAGTTTGCCGCACAGAGAGAGTTGATAGTCAACATACCGAGCGACGGCGGGCAGTCAATTATGATAAAGTCGTATTTATCCGCAACTTCGCTTAGAGCATCGCGGAGAATAAAGTGGCGGTTTGCAACGGAAACGAGTTCAACTTCAGCCGCGGCAAGGTTTGTGCTTGCGGGGAGAAGGTCGCCGTAAGGCGTTTTCCGTATAACGTGAGAAATAGGGGTGGAGTTTATTATAAGGTCATAAGCTGTCGGGAGCTCGTCGCGCTTATTCGCGCCGAAGCCGATGCTCGAATGACCCTGAGGGTCCATATCAACGAGAAGCACCCGTTTTTTAAGCGAATGAAGCGATGCGGCAAGGTTAACACAGGTCGTAGTCTTTCCGACTCCGCCCTTCTGGTTTGCCACAGCAAAAATCTTAGCCATTTACTTCTCACCGCCTGATTATAGTTTACTGAGTATAATTATACCACTTTATTCCCCTTTGTGCAACACAAAAAAAGAGAAATGTTCCATGTGGAACAAATCTCTTTTTGTCGCAAAATGAATGTTCCACATGGAACATTCATTTAAAAATCCTGATTTGCAGATTTATCGCGTTTTCGTCTTCATCTTTTGAAAAATCGGCCTTTAGCCCTGAACGGCGCATAGTTTCAAGCGCGCGGTCAACCGTATTGTAAAAGAGGCGCACATCGCGGATGACATACTGCTCGTTTTGCTTCTCTGCCTTTTTCGGATTCACGAGAGAGTCAATATAGCTTTCAGCTTCAACGACATTGAGATTGTTCTCTTTGATGTGATTAAGAGCCGAAATGCGCGCTTCTTCAGACTTCAGCTTTAAAAGTGCGCGGGCATGGCGCTCTGTCAGCGAGAAAGAGAGAAGGTACGAGATGACGCGGTCTCCGAGCTTTAAAAGCCTGAGCTTGTTTGAAATTGATGCCTGCGATTTTCCGAGCTTCTCCGCCGCCTGTTCTTGAGTAAGGGATGAAAGCTTTATAAAACGAGAGATGCCGAGCGCTTCTTCAAAGAAATTCAGGTCGTCGCGCTGTAAGTTCTCGATAAGCGCAAGGGACGCGAGCTCATCTCTTTCTGCATCTATTATAATACAGGGAATTTCGTCGATTCCTGCGATGTGAGAAGCGCGAAGGCGCCGCTCGCCTGATATGAGCATATAGCTCTTTCCTTCCTGCCGTACGGTTATCGGCTGAAGGAGCCCGTTTTCGCGAATGCTTGCGGCGAGCTCGTTTAAGCTTTCTGAGTCAAACCGACGCCTTGGCTGGTCGCGGTTTCTTTCTATCTTTGAAAGCGGAAGATAAACTATCTTCTCGCGCCTTGTAAGCTTGTCCCGTTTTGTTGTCATTGCAATCCCCTCCAAAAAGAGTTTACCATAAAATGGAAATATTTGGAAGAAAAACCGCTCGACAAATTCCGCTACTTTATCATCATCTTATCTCTCATCGCCTCTGCCTCGCCGCGAATCTTGGTAAGCGAGTCCTTGAGCATATTATCCTCTATATAGTCGTGGTCCTCATAGAAGATAGAATAGACATGCTTCTTGTCGCCCGACTCACCGAGCATTGCAGAATCTGAAACCTTGCCGTCGCTCATCATCTTGTCCCACTGGTCGCGCGTAAACTTTCCGACTGTCATAAGGCGGATGTCGCGGTCGCCCTCGGTATAGTAGAAGTCGGTCTGCGGGTAGGTGTTACCGGACGAACCGACATCGCGCGTTACGGCTTTAAAGTTTTTCTGCCACGATTCGGGGATGTCAAAGCTCAAGTTATCGTCAGAATATTTTGCCATTGTCTGCTGGTTCTGGGCCATGGATGCACCGGCGTCGGTAGTGCCTGTCTCCTCACCGCAGCCGGTCAGCAAAAGGCAGCTCGCGAGAAGTAAAAAAATAATTTTTTTCATAATAATCAATCTCCTTTCAAAAGATAGTATTGCCGTAAAATCATTAAAAATGCGAAAACTATTCGTATATTATATATAAGATTATACGGTGAGTTTTCAAAAATATCTTTTTTTAGTCTTTTTGTATTCATCTCGCAAGTTAGGGACATAATGAAAACAAACGCAAAAAAAGGAGAGGTAATAATGAAAAAATTTCTTTTATTTTCGCTTATAGCCACCCTCGTATTCGGCCTTTGCGGGTGCGGGGAAGGCGGAGGAGAAAAACAGTCGGTCGCTGTTTTTTACTACACATATTCAGACCCGTATATCTCGACGGTAAGAGCGTCGCTTGATAATGCGCTTGAGGCAATCGGCGTTGAGTATCAGGACTATGACTCAAACTCAAGCCAGACGACCCAGGCGGAGCAGGTGCAGACGGCGATAACAAAGGGCGCGACTATGCTTGTGGTAAACATTGTTGAAACGGGCTCTGACGACGCGGCATACGCCATAGTAAATCAGGCAAGAGCCGCGGATATCCCGCTTGTTTTCTTCAATCGCGAGGTCTCCGACAATGTCGTTGCAAGCTATGAAAAGTGCGCCTTTGTAGGTACGGATGCCGCCGAGGCGGGACACATGCAGGGTGAGATGATAGGAAAATTCCTTTTAGAGAACTACGACGCGACGGACTTAAACGGTGACGGGAAGATTTCGTATGTAATGTTTAAGGGGCAGGAGGGCAATGCCGAGGCGGAATACAGAACAAAGTATGCCGTTGAGGATGCAAACCGCCTTCTTCGCGAGGGCGGAAAACCGGAGCTTTCGTTTTATAACCCAAACAACCGTGACAAGTATCTTGTAGATAAGAACGGAAACTGGTCAGCCTCAGCCGCGAACGAATATATGACGACAATCCTCACTGAATATACGGAAAACGGCAAGAATATGGTTGAGACCGTCATCTGCAATAACGACGGAATGGCAGAGGGCGCGATAACTGCGCTCAATACCGCGGGGTACAACACAACGGGCGGAAAGACCATCCCTGTTTTCGGAGTTGACGCGACGGATGCCGCAGTATCGCTCATAAAAAACGGTAAGATGAGCGGAACAATAAAGCAGGACGCCGAGGGTATGGCGAAGGCGATAGCTCACCTTGCGCTGAATATAAGCGAGGGCAAGGATGTAATGGACGGAACGGAAAATATGAATATTGACGACAATGTATCAAAAATCCGTATTCCGTACGGAATATTTACAGGAAAATAAATGATATGGAAAATGATATTGTTCTTGAGATGCGCTCCATCTCAAAAAGCTTTCCCGGTGTAAAGGCGCTTGACGGAGCAGAGTTAAAAGTGCGCCGAGGAACTGTACACGCGCTTATGGGCGAGAACGGCGCGGGAAAAAGCACGCTTATGAAGTGCCTTTTCGGGATATATTCGCAGGATAGCGGGGAGATTTTTCTTGAGGGAAAGCCCGTCTCCTTCAAGAGCTCGAGAGAGGCGCTTGACGGCGGAGTTGCGATGGTGCACCAGGAGCTTGAGCTTGCGCTCAAACGCTCGGTCTCTGAGAATCTGTGGCTCGGAAGGTATCCGAAAATCGGGCCGCTTGTGTCGGATAAGAAGATGAACGAGGCAACGCGTGAGATTTTTTCCCGTCTCGGAATGACCGTTTCGCCAAAAAGGATAATGGAGACGATGCCCGTTGCCCAGCGCCAGATGACGGAGATTGCAAAAGCCGTTTCGTATAACGCGAAGGTAATAGTTTTTGATGAGCCCACCTCGTCGCTTTCGGACAAAGAGGTCGAGCGCCTTTTTGAGATAATCGGAATGCTTAAGGCTGAGGGGTGCGGAATAATATATATTTCGCATAAAATGGAGGAAATCCTCCGTATTGCCGATGAGGTAACCGTCATGCGCGACGGAAAGTATATCGCGACGGAGTCCGCGCGCGACCTTACTATGGAAAAGATAATAAAGCTTATGGTGGGCAGGGAGCTTACAAACCGCTTTCCTGAGAAGAAAAATAAGCCCGGCGAGGTGCTTTTGGAGGTGCGGGAGCTCTCATCCCGCCACTCAAACCTTTCGGAGGTTTCGTTTGAGCTTAAAAAGGGCGAAATTCTCGGCATTGCAGGGCTTGACGGTGCGGGAAGGACGGAGCTTTTGGAGAACCTTTTCGGAATAGCCGAGCGAAAAAGCGGGAAAATACTTTTAAATGGCCGCGAAATAAAAAACAGAAACGCAAGAGACGCCATAAAAAACGGCTTCGCGTTTCTGACAGAGGAGCGCCGCCGCAACGGAATCTTCGGCATCCTCGATATACGGGAAAATATGTTGATTTCAAGCCGAAAACGCTACCGAAAATGGAAGCTCTGGCTTGATGCAAAGGGTATGCGCGATGCGTGCGATAGGTATATCCGCTCGCTTCGGATAAAAACCCCGTCGCAGAAGACGAAAATCCGCTCGCTCTCGGGCGGTAACCAGCAGAAGGTCATTTTCGGGCGCTGGCTCCTCACCGAGCCGAACATTCTCCTGCTCGATGAGCCGACGCGCGGAATTGATGTCGGCGCAAAGTATGAGATTTACAGCATAATAGGCGACCTCGCCGCCGAAGGGCGCGCGGTTATCATGGTGTCAAGCGAGATGCCAGAGCTTCTCGGCGTGTGCGACCGGATACTCGTCATGTCGGGAGGAAGGATTGCGGGCGAGGTGGATGCAAAAAACGCAACCCAGGAAGAAATAATGCGGCTTGCAACAAAATATGTATAGAGGTGTCACATGGAAAAGAAATCAAAATTCAAGCTCGGGAATTTCGGAGACGAGCCGCAGGGGGAAAGACGGAGAAGACGGCGCGAGTTTCTCATAAATAACGCCCTTTACATTTTTCTTGTAATAGTGATAATCGCAATAGCAATTTACCGCCCGCGCTTCGTCTCGCCCGGGTCAATCGTCAATATAATCTCGCTCTCTGCCGCAAACCTGCCGATAGCGCTCGGAATTGCGGGCGCGATTATACTTACGGGAACTGACCTTTCGGCAGGTCGCGCAGTCGGCGCGTGCGCGTGCGTTGCGGCGTCGCTATTGCAGGCTACGGGGTATGCGAACAAGATGTTCCCGTCGCTTCCGACGATTCCTGTGTTTGTTGTAATATTGCTCGTAATCGCGATAGGCGCGCTTCTCGGCGCGGTAAACGGCTTCTGTACGGCGAAATTCAACCTTCACCCGTTTATCGTAACGCTCGCCACCCAGCTTATAATCTACGGCGGACTGCTTATGTACCTCACGCTCGGAACGAACAACGGTCAGTCAATCTCAGGGCTTGATTCGAGCTATACGGAGTTCATAAACGGAAGCTTTCTCAAAATCGGCGGAAGTGCGATACCGAATTTCGTGTGGTATTCGCTCGCTATAACCGTGATTATGTGGTTTGTGTGGAACAAGACGGCTTTTGGCAAGAATATGTTTGCCGTCGGCTCAAATTCTGAAGCTGCGCATGTGTCGGGCGTAAATGTAACGCGGACGATAATTTTAGTCTTTACGCTTGCGGGTGCGCTGTATGGCGTGACGGGCTTTATCGAGGGCGCGAGAATCGGCTCAAACTCCGCCGCCACCGGTCTTAACTACGAGCTCGACGCGATTGCGGCGTGTGTAATCGGCGGCGTTTCGTTTGTCGGCGGTATCGGAAAAATCCGCGGAGTTATTATGGGTGTCGTGCTACTGCGAATTATCTTTGTAGGTCTTACCTTCCTCTCGGTAAACCAGAATCTGCAGTATGTAATCAAAGGACTTATAATCCTTATCGCCTGCGCGATAGATATGAGAAAATACCTTGTAAGGAAGTAACTTTATGCAGAACAACATTTATAAAGGCGCAAAAGTTTCGGTAAAGCTTTTAGAGGGCGTAATAGCGCTTGGAATACTTACCCTCGCCGTTATAATCGGTTTTCAATTCTGATAAAAAAGCCTTCCCGGAAGGGAAGGCTTTTTCTATTTCTTTAATAACTTTTTAACTGTATATACCCAGTTGCAGGACTTGTTTGCATCGCGGAAGGAGATTCCCGAGCTTGCAAACGAGATAAAGGGTATTGTGGTAAGTGTTTTTGAAAGGATAATACACGCGCCAAACAGAAGAACGCTGATTTTAAGCGTATCGACAAACGAAACCGCGCCGTATCCGATTTTGTTTATATAGAAAAGAATCAGGTTGTGCATAAGATATACGGGAAGTGAGAGTGCGCAAAGCTCGGAAAGTATGCCCGACGGGGTCTCTCTTTTTGTGTTTTGCTTAAAAAGAAGGAAAAGGCTCGCTGCAAGAACAACCTCAAAGCCTGCGCTTTGGCGCTGGAAGTCCTGAAGATATGCGCCCTTTGCAGATGAGATAAAATATGTTCCGAGGATGATTGAGAGAAGCACTGCAGTGAAAAGCAAAGCGAGAAGAAGGTTTGAAACCTTCTTTTTGGATGTGCCGAGGTAATATCCGAGGATAAAGGTCGCAAGGTGCCCGCCGAAAAGCTCGAGCTTGTTTATTATGTCTATCTGTAAGAAACGGTCCCATTCAGCAGGGAAAATTGCAGCGAGAATCGAGCGGAGTGAGATGAGTGCGCAGAGAGAAAAGAGAAGTATATGCCCGCCTTTCGTAAGGCTTGAAACCATTGCGCGGAGGAAGGGCGAGAGAATGTAGAATGCGATAAGCATATACATATACCACAAATGAACCCACGCAGGCTCGGAGAGTGCGGAGAGGAGATGTCTCCAGAAGGACATAAGTGAAAGGCTACCGTCAAGATAAAGCTTGAAGATTACCGAGACAATGCTCCAGAATATAAGCGGAAGCACAAGTCTTGGCAGACGGCGACGGAAAAGAAGCGAAATATCTGCCGTTTTTTCGCTTGAGAGGAGAAGATATCCCGACATCATAAAAAAGAGTGGAACTGCCGTGAACGAAAGGCTTGTCAGGATGTTTAAACCGTGCCAGCCTGCGGTCATTTCGCCTCGCATTGGGCCTGATGCGACATGCATGAAGACGACAAAGAACGCCGCGAGGATTCGCAGATAGTCAAAATAAAAGATGTGAGCTTTCTCCTTCATAGCTTAAAGCCTCTCTTCGAGTCTTTTTCCCGCAGTCTGAAGAACGGAAAGAAGCGACTGCGTGAGTGCGGGATATTCGCTTGAAATGTATTCGGGCGAGAGCTCGGGAAGCTTTGACTCCTCTGCATCGTCGCCGATTTTAACATTCTCCGCGGCACATTTTATATTAAAGGAATTCATCGCCATTTCGGCGTTTGCAAGATCACGCCAGACTTTGTCGTTTACAGAGAAAAAGTCCTCGCTGTTTTTGCCACAAGCGCTATACAGCGTGCGGAAAACCTTGTAAATCGCCATATTAAAGAACATGGCAGTCTCCGAAATGAGCTTCTTGCTCTTTGCCTTTCCGACGATGTCAAAAATAAGGCTTACGGAGTTTACGACAAGCTTTTTCGAAAGTGCGGCAAGCACGCTACCGCGAAGGACATTGTCTTTCTCCTCGGACATATCGGGAAGATCCTCCGGCTTTATTGTATAGTCCTCTCGCGACATCGTTCTGCCAAGCAGAAAGTCGCAGGAGACCTTGTAGTAATCCGCCGCCTTTGCGACAAACTCAAGCCCCGGCTCGCGGAGCCCGTTTTCATAATGAGAGAGAACTGCCTGAGAAACGCCGAGCGCCTTGGCTACGGCTCTTTGGCTCATCCCGCTTTCCTTTCGGAGAAGAGAGAGCGTTCTCGGAAAATTTGTATTCATGTAAATACCCCCAAATTTTGCAATATGTATATTATATGTCAAATTATACTATTTGTAAATAGGGTTTTAAAAAGCTTCGGAATGTGCTATAATTTAAGCAAGCAAAAAACAGACAGGAGAGAAGGAAAATGAAGTTCGGGCTTTTGGGCGAAACCTTGCGCCACAGCTTTTCAAAGCAGATACATAGTGTCTTCGGCGATTACGAATATGAATACTACGCGAAAGGTCGCGAAGAGGCGGAAACTTTTATAAAAAGCGGCGAGCTTTCGGGAATGAATGTCACGATTCCGTACAAGGAACTTGCGTTTTCTCTCTGTGACGAGGTTTCCGACACCGCGAAAGAGGCGGGGTGCGTAAATACGGTTACATACCGCGACGGCAAGGTGTGTGGCGACAATACCGATGTTTTCGGGTTTATGTATATGCTGGAAGCGGGAAAAATCGCGGTGCGCGGAAAAAAGGTAATCGTCCTCGGAAGCGGCGGAACCTCAAAAACCGCGCGCCTTGCGCTTAAAAGGCTTGGGGTTGAAAGTGTCACGGTCGTTTCGAGAAGCGGTGAGGTAAACTATGACAATGTCTATACCCTCTCCGATACGGAAATAGTAATAAACACAACGCCTGTCGGCATGTATCCTAAAAACGGGACCGCGCCGATAGACCTTGCGCGCTTTCCGAAGTGCGCGGGAGTAGCGGATGTCGTATATAACCCGCAGAAGACGCGCTTTTTACTTGATGCCGAAGCTTTGGGAATCCCGAATGTCGGCGGGCTTTATATGCTCGCGGCTCAGGGCTTTCGCGCGGCAGAGCTGTTCCTCGGCAAAAAGCTTTCAGAAAGCCTCATAGAAGAGGCTGTCATGTCGGTAAGTCGCTCCGTTTCAAACATTATTCTTATCGGAATGCCCGGAAGCGGGAAGAGCACGGTCGGAAAGCTTGTTGCAGAAGCGCTTTCGAGAAGGTTTGTAGATACGGACAGCGAAATTGAAAAGCTCTACGGCGCGCCTTCAAAAATCATAACCGAGCAGGGGGAAGGCGCTTTCCGCGAGATAGAGAAGCGCGTTGTCGCTGAGGTCGCAAAGGAAAGCGGGCTTGTAATTGCAACCGGTGGTGGAGTTGTCGAGAGAGAAGAAAACCGCGATGCTTTATCCCAGAACGGAAAAATCTATCTGATTGAAAGGGATTTGAAAAGTCTCTCAACGGATGGAAGACCGCTTTCAAAGGATGTTGCGGCGCTTTATGAGCGAAGAAAAGAGCGATATCTGCGCTTTTCTGACGAAAAAGTAGAAAATAATGAAGACCCGTCTCTTGCAGCGGAGAAAATAATAACTAATTTTCTTGAATAGAAGCAAAAAAAAGTGTGATTTCTCTTTACAAAATAATTTTAATATGATATTATTATCATAATGGTAGTTTTGCGCAAATGTATTTTTGCGCCGTGTTTTATCAGTTGATAAGAACACAAGGCTAATGGGATTGAGTATAGGGAAGCTTTTTTAGAAAGCTTCTTTGGTTGGAGGAAAGTGCATATGGAACTTGATTTCAAAAAAACCCTGTTTATGTTGCTTTCGCACATCAGGGAAATACTCGCGGCAATACTGCTTGGCGGAGTTTTGTTTTATGTCGTCAGTGCATACTACATGACCCCTGTATATACTTCTACCGCGCTTTTGCATGTTTCTGGTACGGCAGAGAAAAAGAGTACATCCGTTACTTCAAACGAGCTTTATGTTTCGCGTGAGCTTCTTGAAACCTGTGTTGTTATTCTTGATAGCCGTACGGTTCTTGGTAAGGTCGCGAAGGAATCGGGCCTTGGTTATTCTCTTGAGCAGGTACGAGGAATGATTTCAGCAGAGTCGGTTTCTTCAACGGAAATTTTCAGAATCTCCGTTACGCATACTGACCCGCGTGAGGCTGCGATTATTGCGGATACAATAACAAAGGTCGCTCCCGGCGAAATTGAAAGAGTTATAAGCGGTGGTAGAGTTACAATCGTTGATACAGCAACCCTTCCGCGTTCCCCGTCTGCTCCGAATATCCCGAAGAACACCGTTCTCGGTGCTCTTATCGGCGCTATCCTCTCCATTGGAACTTATATCCTCAAAGAATTTTTTGATGGCAGAGTTCACGACGAGTTTGACCTTGAAGAGGCGTTTGAAAACTTTCCTATTATAGGCGTTATCCCCTCATTTGAGCTTCTGGAGGAAGTCTCAAAGAAAAAGAAATCAAAGAGCAAAAAGAAAGAGGGGGCGAAGTAATTATGATGAAAAGGCGCATCTCCCGACTTTTAAGAAAAGACGCTAATCTTGAAAACAACGCAAAAAAAGGACTCCTCTCGGACAGTAGCCATTTTGCCATTGTTGAAGCATATAAAAAAATGAGAACAAACTTCCTCTTTATGCTTCGTGAAGAAAAGAAGGTTGTTGCGTTTTCAAGTACGGTTGCAAACGAAGGAAAAACAACAAACTGTGTAAATCTCGGTATATCTTTTTCCGGGGTGGATAAAAAGATTCTTGTTATCGATGCCGATATGAGAAGACCGCAGGTGCATAATCACTTAAGCGTTCCGCTCTCGCCGGGTCTGTCAGATTACCTTGGAGAATTTGTTGAAGAAATTCCTATCGTAAAAACCGAGTATGAAAGTCTTGATGTAATCTCTGCGGGAACGCTTCCGCCGTCTCCTTCAGAGCTCTTTATGACCTCGCGTTTTGAAGAGATGCTTGAATCCTTGCGCGAGAAGTATGACTTCATTTTGATTGATACTCCGCCTGTTCACATCGTATCGGACCTTTCGTCGTTTGCATCAAAGATTGACGGTGTAGTTTTCGTTGTCCGCGAAAAAAAGGCGCAGCTTCAAACAATTAAAAAAACAGTAGAAGATATTTACGGTGTCGGAGGAAAAGTTCTCGGCTTCGTTTTCAACGGCTCCGAAAAGGTAGAGCTTTTTGCAAAGTACAGCTATAGGAAAAAATACGAGCGCAAGTACGGTTACGGTTACGGCTACGGCTATTACGGTTACGGTACCCACGCTGCCCGCGAAAAGATGCAGGAGATTTCGTCTGAAGCTGAAAAAAGAAAGAAAGCCAAAGAGTAGAAAGATAATACCCCTATGTATGTAGATTTTCACGCACATATTCTCCCGCACGCCGACCACGGCTCTGCAAATACCAAGGTGAGTCTCTCTCAGCTTGAGAACGCGAAAGAGGCAGGGATTGATACGATAATCGCAACTCCTCACTTTTATATACAAAATGACACAATCGAAGAGTTTTTGCTTCGGCGGGAGAAGTGCTTTGCAAGACTTCAGTCAAAAAATGAAAGCGGTATTAAAATCGTAAAAGGGGCAGAGGTTCAGCTCGCGATAGGGCTTTCAGAGCTTCCGGAGCTTTCGAAGCTTTGTATCGAGGGCACAAGCTATATGCTTCTCGAATTCCCGCCCGAGCCATGGCCCTACTGGATGTTCGATTTTGTTTCCGAAATCATACAGCGCGGAATCAAGCCGATTCTCGCGCATATCGACAGGTATTCACCCAAAGGAAGGGAAAAGCTTCTGAAAATCGAGGGTGCGCTGTTTCAGGTCAATGTTGAGTCGCTTCTCAAATTCGGGAAGGCAAAGCGCGAGTGTTTGGAGCTTTTAAAAACCGGCGGCGCTCATTTTATCGGCAGTGATGTCCACGGTGAAGGTGAGAATACCTACAAGCGCTTTACAAAGGCGGTAAAGAAAATCGGGGACCCGATTTCGCAGATTATAGCAAATTCGCGTAAAATACTTGCCGAAAGGTAAGTGAAAATAAAGCAAAAAGGAAAAATTTTTAGGGAAGGTGTTTTATTTATGAAAAAGACATTAAGAATTTTGCTTGCAGCAGTGTTGTGTATTGCAATGCTCGCAACACTCGTCGGTGCAGAAGGCGACGGCAGAGTAGGAATCCACCATGAAGAAAACCGACTTGGTTCATTCGTAGATGCTCCTGAAGAAGGAAGCTGGAAGTACCAGGGTCTCAACTGTGCAGTTCAGAACGGCGTTATGAACGGTCATGAAAACAAGATTCGTCCGGATGATAACCTCACCCGCGCTGAAATGGTTGCTATGATGGTTCGCGTTCTCGGTGCACATGCAAGCAAGGCTGACATCGAAAAGTATGTTGATATCGCTCTCAATGCATGGTACTATGACTCAATGCAGTCAGGTGTTGCTATTAAGATCATCAACGGTTCAGGAAATAAGATGATGCCGACTGCTCCGATTACCCGTGAGCAGACATTTACCATCCTTGCTCGTACATTCCTCCATACAGAGAATGACAAGGGCGCAGCAAACAAGTTCAACGATGCAAAGGCAGTTTCTGATTGGGCAAAGCCTGCTACAAACGCTCTTATCGAATCAGGCGTAGTCCTTGGTGACAGCACAAATACTCTTCGTCCGAAGTCAAATGTTACCCGCGCTGAGTTTGCAGCAATGCTCGACCGTATCGCTTGCTACATTGCAAAGGACAGAAATGGCTATGCAGGCAAGAAGGTTGAAGGAAGCGTTATCCTCAACGATGCAAACATTAACCTTGACGGTGCTGTAATTGAAGGCGACCTTTATATTACAGATGCTGTTGGTGGCGCAGAAATCGACCTTTCAAACGTAACAGTTACAGGTCGTATCGTTATCCGTGGCGGTGAAGTTTCAATCAAGGGTGATTCATCAGCTTCTCAGGTTGTAGTCGGTAACCCGACAAACAATGCAACTGTCAAGGCTGAAGATACTGTTAAGGTTGACAAGGTTGTTGTTGCGGAAAACAGCAACGATGTTAAGCTTGATGTTTCAGCAAATGAAGTAGTTATCAACTCATCTTCTTCAGAAGTTACAATCAACAAGGATACCACAAACGTTACTGTAAGTGGTGCTGACAACCACGTTAAGGTTGAGTCAGGTGCTAAGGTTGAAAATGTAGTTGTTAACGGTGAAAATACAAACGTTTCAGGTAGCGGTAATGTTGGAAATGCAACAATCAACGGTTCAGGTTCAACAGTAACAACTCCCAACACAAATGTTACAGACAATACTCCGTCAAAGCCGTCAACACCGGTAGTTCCTCCGGTAGATGATAAGGAAGACGACAAGCCGGCAGTAACTCCGGGTTCAGGTTCAGCAGCCGGCGGCAGCGACACATTCAAGATTATCTCCGGCGCAGAAAACAACGGAACATGGATTTCTTACGGTCCGCAGGAGACAAAGCTTTACGCAAAAGTTTCCGGCTCAACTATTACCTTTGACCTCAGCGCTCTTGAAGGTGCAGGCTGGAGAGATATTACTCTCCATGAGCTCTGTGTTGTTGCAAACAAGACCGTAGCTATTTCTTCTGACGGATTTAGCGAGGTTGACTTTGATACAAACGAAGAGAAGGGCATCAACGAGCTTCTCGGCGAGATGTTAGCTTCAACAAGCCGCGCAGTTTCAGAGATTATCGGTATTACCGACGCACATGGAAACATTGTTGGCAGCATGACTCTCGGAAACCTTGCAGACATGGTTGAGAGCGCATATATCGCATACGAAGGCGATGCTTCAGCTGACAAGTGGTTGCAGGATCTCTTCGATGACCGCGATGTATCTTGCATCGACTTCAACATCGCTTCATTTAAGGGAACAATTAACGGTAAGACTTATACTGTAAAGATGATTGTTCCGGAAGCATAAGCTGCAAATATAATAAGCTTTTGGACTGAAACTTGTCTGTAAGCTTTGCGGAGTTAAACAAAAAACTCCGGAAAATATTTGATTTAACTGTTTCTACAAGCGTCCGTTAGTTTTACCGGACGCTTGTATGCTGTGTAAAAGTCTGAGTTGGAGGACTGAAATGAAGAAAAAAACGAAAAGAACTCTTATCGTTCTCCTTTGTATTGTTGTTTTCATCGTCGCGGCAGGGTTTGCGGCATACAATATCGCCATTGAATATGCGCAGAAGAAAATGGTATCATCAGTGGTTGAGAATATGCTCGATAGCGGAGAAATGTCGGTTACAGACCTTTATGAAATGACGGAGACCGAAGATAACGCAGAAAATGAAGAAATTGCTCCGTCTCAGGAGACCGAAAAAGAACCGTCCGTCACCGGTAACGAAGGGAAGAAGGAAGAGCCTTCGCAGGCTGCAAAACCTCAGGAACCGGAAGAAAGCCGTGCAGAAGCAGTTGATAAGTTCACGGAAAAACTCCTCAATTCTATCAGCCGTAAGGAGAAGCTTGCGATGGTACGGCTTATCACCTCACACCTTTCAGGCGGCGATATATCTTATCTTGCATCCCTTCTTGCAGGCGGGCTTACTCGTGAAGAGCGCCTCGCGGCATATAAGCTTGCCAAACAGCGCTTTTCGCCTGATGAATTAAGCGCAGTAAGGGATTATTACCACCGCTATAAAGCGCAGATAATGATAGAACCGGACCTTGTACCTCAAAAATAGGACAGAGTAAGTGTAAATTTTGGAGCTGATAAAAATGAAATACGATGTAGCGATAATCGGAGCGGGCCCTGCCGGTATCTTTACTGCGCTTGAGCTTGTGAGACGCGGAAGTAACAAAAAAATAGTTATAGTCGAAAAGGGCAGATCAATCAAAGAGAGAAAGTGCCCGAAATCAAAGACAAAGGAATGTGTAAATTGCAAGCCCTATTGCAACATCACAACAGGTTTTTCGGGCGCAGGTGCATTTTCGGACGGAAAGCTCTCGCTTTCGCCTGAGGTTGGCGGAATGCTTCCCGAGCTTATCGGATACGATTACGCCGCAGAGATGATTGAATATACCGACAAGATATATCTTGAGTTCGGCGCTGACGAGCATGTTGAGGGAATCGGCAGAAGTGAGGAGGTCAAGAACATCCGCCTCAAGGCAATTCAGGCGGGTCTTCGCCTTGTTGACTGCCCGATTCGTCACCTCGGAACAGAAAAGGCTCAGGGGCTCTACCTCGCAATAGAAGAGTACCTCCAGAAAAAGGGTGTTGAGATTCTTTTCGGTTGGCAGTGCAACGATATTATAATCGAAAACAGCGCTTGCACAGGCGCGTATATCGAAAAGAGCGGAGAGACCCGCGAAATTCACGCAGACCACACCGTTGTTGCAACGGGTCGTCGCGGCGCAAGCTGGCTTGAAAGCGTCTGCGCAGAGCACGACATCGCCCATCAGCCGGGAACGGTTGATATCGGTGTTCGCGTCGAGGTCAGAAATGAGGTTATGGAGAAGGTAAACGAGGTGCTTTATGAGTCGAAGCTCATAGGTTACCCGAAGCCGTTTAAGAACAAGGTCCGCACCTTCTGTCAGAACCCGGGCGGATTTGTCAGCCAGGAGAACTACGACAACGACCTCGCTGTTGTAAACGGACATTCGTATAAGGAATTGAAGTCGGATAACACGAACCTCGCAATTTTATGCTCACACAACTTCAACGAGCCGTTCAATCAGCCGATTCTGTATGCGCAGAAGGTTGGCGAGCTTACGAATATGCTCGGCGCGGGACATATCCTCGTTCAGAGGTATGGCGACATACTTGACGGAAAGCGCACCTGGGCAAAGGAGCTTGCTCAGTCAAATGTGAAGCCGACGCTTCCAGATGCGGTAGCGGGCGACATCACGGCGGCAATGCCGTACCGCGCGATGATAAGCATAATCAACTTCATCGCCGCGGTTGACAATGTTGTTCCGGGCTTTGCCTCGGCAGAAACGCTCCTCTATTCACCGGAGCTCAAGTTCTACTCAAACCGCGTAAAAATGGACCGCGATTTTAACACAAGTATCACGGGTCTCCACTGTCTTGGCGACTCAAGCGGTTGGACGAGAGGCCTTATGATGGCGTCTGTTATGGGTGTAATTATGGGCCAGAAGCTTCTTTAATAAAAACAAATTGTATATTTAAAATAAAATATAACAAAACAAAATCACCGTGAGGGTTTCCTCACGGTGATTTCGCGTTTGACAGAAGGGAGACGCGATATTATAATATAGGAAAGAAAAATTTTGGAGAAGAATATGAGCAGGATAGTTGAGATAGTTGATTTTATGGCAGAGGAGCTTGATGTTTACGCGCGCCTTACCGAGGCTCAGCTCTTAAACCGCGAAGAGCCAAAGCGTGGACAGTTTATCGCAGAAAGCCCGAAGGTAATTCACCGCGCACTTGACGCGGGTTGTGTTCCGCTTTCGTTTCTGTGTGAAACTCGCCACATAAATGGAGAGGCGAAGGATGTCATTGCGAGGTGCGGAGATATCCCCGTATATACGGCGGAGTTTGATGTGCTGACCAAGCTTACGGGGTATAAGCTTACGCGCGGAATGCTCTGCGCGATGCTTCGCCCGACACGCCCGACAGTAGAGGAGATATGCAAAAACGCGCGCAGAATCGCAGTTCTTGAGGATATAATGAACCCGACAAACCTCGGCGCGATTTTTCGTTCAGCCGCCGCGCTCGGGATAGATGCAGTTCTTCTCACTTCCGGATGCTCTGACCCGCTGTACCGTCGCTCGGCGCGAGTCAGTATGGGAACGGTGTTCCAGGTACCGTGGACCTTCTTCGGAAAGGATGAGAACTGGCAGGAAACGCTCGCTTCGCTCGGGTTTAAGACCTGCGCAATGGCGCTTCTTGACGATACGCTTGATATTGACGATGAGAAGCTTCGCGGTGAGGAAAAGCTTGCAATCGTTCTCGGCACAGAGGGCGACGGATTAAAGACTGAAACGATTGCGAAATGCGATTACACGGTAAAAATTCCGATGTCCCACGGCGTCGATTCCCTAAACGTCGCCGCCGCATCCGCCGTCGCGTTCTGGGAGCTTTGCAAAAAATAAAAGACAGAGGCAAGTGCCTCTGTCTTTTCATTTATCCTGCCGAGTCCAGCATATTGTCAATAAAAATTCCATATCCCTTTGTCGGGTCGCCGACGAGGACATGAGTTACAGCACCCACAAGCTTTCCGTCCTGAATTATGGGAGAGCCCGACACCACTGTTGTCAATAGGGGACAACATTATTTG
>JAZOAS010000148.1:0-2410 GCA_045595605.1 Eubacteriales bacterium | reverse complement strand
AAGTTAATAGTTTTATAGTTTAGAGTTATTCAGTTTTAAGTTTATTTTTTCAGGTTTAAAGTTTAAGGTTCAAGAATCTGATAAACATTCAAACTTTAAACTTATCAACTTTCAACTACTCTAAACTATAAACTATAAACTATAAACTCTAAACTTTAAAGAAAGAGCCACATGACGGACTCGAACCGTCGACCTACGCATTACGAATGCGTTGCTCTGCCGACTGAGCTACACCAGCAACGCGAACAAAATATATTATAATATAAAATTGAAATTCAGTCAACGAAAAAATTTATTTTTATAAAAATAAGAAAACTGTGCGGATTTTGTTGTGTTTCGTTATTGCACAAAAAAAGAATATATGGTATTATATATGTGTGAACGCATGTTCTTTTTTAAATATATATAGTAAAGGGGTTAAAGTATATGTCGAGCACATTCAGAGCAGCACCGGAAGATAAGATTCCCTATGCTCCGATAGGTATCATTTCTCTCGAAAGTAGCCGCGAACTTGGAAATCTGGTTGATGCAAACCTTGTTCAGCAGCGTCGCCATAATGTAGAAAACGGAAATGTTCCGCTTCACTTTCCTGCATATCTCAGAGATTCATACCTTATAGACCACGCCACTCCGAGATTTGCGTCCGGCGAGGGTAAAGCGATTCTTAAAGAAACCGTCCGCGGATATGACATCTATATCATCGCAGACATAAGCAATTACAGCTGTACATACAAGATGTACAATATGGAATGCCATATGAGTCCGGACGATATCTTCCAGGATATCAAGCGCGTTATCGCGGCTATCGGCGGTAAGGCGAAGCGCATAAATGTTATTATGCCGCTTCTTTATGAGAGCCGTCAGCACCGCAAGACTGCAAACGAGTCTCTTGACTGCGCTATGGCTCTTCAGGAGCTTGAGCACCTCGGCGTTACAAATATTTTTACATTTGATGCGCATGATGCGAGAGTTCAGAACGCGATTCCGTTCAGCGGCTTTGAAAATGTAACCCCTACATATCAGATTATAAAGGCACTTTTGAAGAATATTCCTGACATCGAAATTGACAAGGATAAGCTCGTTGTCGTAAGCCCGGACGAGGGCGGTATGAGCCGAAGCCTCTACTTTGCAAGTATGCTTGGCGTCAATGTCGGTATGTTCTATAAGCGCCGCGACTATACAAAGATTGTAAACGGTCGCAACCCGATTATCAGCCACGAGTTCCTCGGTGATTCCGTTGAGGGTAAGGATGTTCTTATTATTGACGATATGATTTCGTCAGGCGAGTCGGTAATTGACATTGCAACAGAACTTAAAAAGAGCGGTGCAAAGCGCATCTTCATCGGCGTTACCTTCGGCCTCTTTACAGAGGGCGCGGCTTCCTTCAATAAGGCGTATGAGGATGGCATTATTACGAAGGTTTTCTCAACAAACCTCAACTACCGCACACCTGAGATTCTCAACGCTCCGTGGTATGCTGAGGCGGATATGTCAAAGTTCCTCTCTCTTATCATTGATACAATGAACCACGACCGTTCGATAAGCTCGCTCCTCAGCCCTGTTGATAAGATCAATAAGCTTCTTGAAAAGCACAGAGCAGAAATTGAGAATAAATAACATAACATAAAGGAGAAGATTCATCATGGCAAAAGTAGTTACATTCGGCGAAATTATGCTCAGACTCAAATCTCCCGGTCTTGAGAGATTTTTCCAGTCCCCGTCATTTGAGGCAACCTTCGGCGGCGGTGAGGCTAATGTTGCAGTATCCCTTGCAAACTACGGTATGGAGGCTTCTTTCGTAACAGCGCTTCCTGCTAACGCTATCGGCGACGCTTGCGTTGCAGATGTCCGTTCATTCGGCGTTGATACAAAGGACATCATCCGTACAAACGGAAGAATGGGTATCTACTACCTCGAAACCGGTGCAAACCAGCGCGCTTCAAAGGTTGTTTACGACCGTGAGTTCTCAGCTATCGCTCTTGCAAAGCCGGGCGATTTCGATTGGGAAAAGATTTTTGACGGCGCTACATGGTTCCATATCACAGGTATCACTCCGGCTATCTCTGCTTCAGCTGCAGAGCTCGCTCTTGAGTCTGTAAAGGCTGCAAAGAAGCTTGGTGTTACTGTTTCCTGCGACTTCAACTTCCGCAAGAACCTCTGGAAGTACGGCAAGAGTGCACCGGAAGTTATGTGTGAGCTTGTTAAGTATGTTGATGTCGGTATTGCAAACGAGGAAGACTGCCAGAAGTCTCTCGGCATCACTGTTGATGTTAAGGTTGAGGACGGCGTTCTCGACACTGCAAAGTATGAGGCTCTTGCACGCAAGGTTCTTGCCGAGTATCCGGATATGAAGACTCTTGCAATCACTCTCCGTGAGTCCAAGAGCGCAGATACAAACGGCTGGTCTGCA